>JAFWFQ010000034.1 GCA_017515535.1 Parasporobacterium sp.
ACGGCCGAACCCCCAGGCTTTTCCTGTACCGACATGGTCGATCAGAGAACGGTTGTTGAACGGCATGATAAGACCGACATCGCTGATCCCGGAATTTTTCATGTTGGAAAGCGGAAAATCGATCAGACGGTATCTGCCGCCAAACGGCATTGCGGCAAGGCAGCGTTCCTGAATATACTTGTCGATTTCCTCGATAACATAATTAGCGGAAATAATACCAATCGTTTTTTTCATTATTCTCACCTCGCCCATTCACTTGCGGCACTGACCACAATAATATTTCCGTCCGGATCTTCAATGATAGAATCATCTTTAATGGTCACGCCTTCGTTTACGATTGCCTTTGTGATCTTGCAGTTTTTCCCGACATGTACGTTCGGAAGCAGGATCGAGTCTTTGATTTTTGACCCTGTGTCAACAAACACGGCGGTGGCAAGAGAAGAGTGGGTAACGCTTCCTTCAACAACGCATCCGTTGCTGATCATTGAGGTTTTTCCTTTCCTTTCTTTCCGATATAATGAGCGGGATAGAGGTTGGAGTTTGAGAAGATCTGCGTCCCTTGAGTAAACATCATTGTACCGATGTCCTCGCTGATCATTTCCATCTGGGCTTCATAATAACTGTCGATCGTTCCGACATCCTTCCAGTATCCTTCAAAGCGGTACGGGAAGAGCCTCATTCCTCCGTTCAGCATCGAAGGAATAATATTCTTTCCGAAATCATGCTCGGAGTCTTTTACTTTATGATCTTTCAAAAGTTCCGCACGGAGAACGGACCATTTGAAAATATAGATGCCCATGGAAGCCAAAGTGCTGTCCGGTTTTTTCGGTTTTTCTGAGAATTTGTAGATCCGGCCGTCTTCATTGACTGACATGATCCCGAAACGGCTTGCCTCGGAAAGGGGAACATCATAAACAGAAATCGTAAGATCCGCATCATTATCGATATGTTCCTCAAGCATTTCCGCATAATCCATTTTATAGAGGTGGTCTCCGGAGAGGACCAGAACATGCTCCGGATTATAGGTGTCGACAAAATCAATATTCCGGTAGATCGCATCTGCAGTTCCGGCATACCAGCTGCCGCCTTTTTCTGTTGCATACGGCGGAAGGATATGAACACCTCCGTCTGTAGAATCGAGATCCCAAGGCTCGCCGGTTCCGATATAATGGTTCAGAACAAGCGGCTTATACTGCGTTAATACCCCGACTGTATCGATCGAAGAGTTAACACAATTCGAAAGACTGAAGTCGATGATACGGTACTTTCCGGCAAAAGAAACTGCCGGTTTTGCAATGTTTTTTGTCAGTGCTCCGAGCCGGCTTCCCTGTCCGCCGGCAAGAAGCATGGCAATGCATTTCTTTCCTGCCATTTTACTACACCTCCAAGTACATAATAGTTCACAGATCCGCAGATGATCATGAAAGAAGATTACCTGTGGTTTACGTGCCAGATCTCATCCGCATACTCCCGGATCGTTCGATCGCTGGAGAAAAAGGCAGATCCGGCGATATTTGTCAGAGACATCGCACCCCATTGCTTCCCGTCTCTGTATATCTGATCTAAATGTTCAAATGCTTTGATATAAGAATCAAAATCTTTTAAAACAAAAAATTCATCTCCTCTTGTCAGAAGATCATCGTAGACCCCCCAGAAGCCGATGGACTGGCCACGACCGTCTTTCAATGTTCCGTCAACCAGTTGGGAGGTAAGTCTCTTCAGACGGTAATCAGAATCGACGGTCTCCTGAGAGTTATAACCGCCAAACATCGTATAATTCGAAGTCTCATCAGAGGTCAGTCCGAAGATCTCCATATTTTCCGGTCCGACCTGTTCGAGGATCTCGACGTTTGCGCCGTCAAGCGTTCCAAGCGTGATCGCGCCGTTCATCATAAATTTCATATTACCGGTTCCGCTCGCTTCTTTTCCGGCAGTTGAGATCTGTTCGGAAATATCCGCTGCCGGATAGATCAGCTGGGCATTGGAAACACAGAAGTTCTCAACAAAGATGACCTTGATCTTCTTGCTTACGACCGGGTCGGAATTTACCAGAAGGACAACGGTATTGATCAGGTGGACAACTTCTTTCGCAAAAGAATACCCCTGAGCAGCCTTGCCGGCAAAAACAAACGTATACGGATTGATATCCAAATCAGGGTTTTCCTTTAGCCTGTTATAAAGATCAAGTACTTTAAAAACGTTCAGAAGCTGCCTTTTATAAGCATGGATCCGCTTGACCTGAATATCAAAGACCGAATCCGGATCCACCAGGATTCCGGATGTCCGTTTGATATAATTGGAAAGGCGTACCTTATTCTCCCGCTTCACGGCTTTTAATTTTTCCGCAATTCCCGGGTCGAAGCAATGGGTACGGAGCTGACCGATCTCATGGAAATCAGAAAGCCAGCCGTCTCCGATCGTTTCCGTGATCAGGGATGCCAACGCAGGATTCGATTGAATCATAAACCGGCGATGGCTGATCCCGTTCGTTTTATTGTTAAAGCGTTCCGGATAGAGATTGTATAAATCCCGGAACGTCTCTTTTTTTAGGATCTCGGTATGGAGAGCCGCAACTCCGTTAACGGAATGACTGCAGATGATCGACAGATTCGCCATATGGATCGTATTGTCCCATAAAATGGAAGTACGATGGAGCGTCTCGTAATCTGTGATCCCTCGTTTTTCCATATCTTCCCGGAATCTTCGGTCGATCTCCTCGATGATCATATAGACTCTCGGAAGAAGTTCTTTGAACATGTCAATCGGCCATTTTTCCATTGCTTCCGGAAGAACGGTATGGTTCGTAAAGGAGATCGAATTCTTTGTAATTGTCCAGGCATCATCCCATTCCAGTTTTTCTTCATCGATCAGGATGCGGATGAGCTCCGGAATACAGAGAGTCGGATGGGTATCGTTGATATGGATCCCGACCCGGTCAGGGAACTGAACCCACTGGTCAGTTCCATAGCGTTCTTTGTAGTCTTTGATAATATTTGCAAGTCCTGCTGCAACCATCAGGTATTCCTGACGCAGTCGCAGCTTGCGGCCCATGCCGTTGCTGTCATCCGGATAAAGGATGGTGGTCATAGCATCGACCTCGCATTTTTCCTTCATCGCCGCCGCGTAATCGCCTTGATTAAAGGCTTTCATATCAATCGTCTCCCGCATCGGATGAGCCTCAAAAAGATGGAGGACACCGACGTTATGACCGCCCTCTCCAACGATCGGAACATCATATGGGACTGCGCAGACACACTGATAACCCTTGTGCTCAAAATGGGTCTCCCCGTCGACATAGGTACGGTCGACCCTGCCGCCGAATTTTACGATTACGGTATCTTCCGGATGTTTTACTTCCCAGGGATAATCATTTTCAAGCCATGCATCCGGAAGCTCTGTCTGCTTTCCGTTTACGATCTTCTGGCGGAACAGACCGAATTTATAACGGAGACCTACACCGCAGCCCTCGATCCCGACTGCAGCCATCGAATCAAGAAAGCAGGCGGCAAGTCTTCCGAGACCTCCGTTTCCGAGACCAGGGTCAGGCTCAAACGCACAGAGCGCA
This sequence comes from Parasporobacterium sp., assembly GCA_017515535.1. GTDB lineage: Bacteria > Bacillota > Clostridia > Lachnospirales > Lachnospiraceae > RGIG5612. The sequence continues at coordinate 3,566 of JAFWFQ010000034.1, forward strand.
TCCAGGCTGTCGCCCATTTCGGCAAGCGATTCGGATACGATCTCACGAACTCCTAAGTTGCAGAGATAGTTCTCCAGAAGCCGGCCGATCAGGAACTCCATGGAAAAATAAAAGATCTTCTTATTATTTGTGGCAATCGATTCACGGACGTTTTCGGATCGGATCGTTCCCGCTTCGGTCGCGACCATATCTGCAAGTGCCATATATTTTTCATAACCGCTACATTTTTCGTACGGCTTTGCATAAATACTCTTTATCGTCTGTTCAAAGTTTAGTTTAAAGCTTTCTTTGCTGCTGAACATAAATAGTAAAGTTCTCCTCACAGTGTTATTTATTGTTTGCTTTTCTTGCCTGACGTTTCCAGACACAGCCGCCGACCGGTGGTACGGTGATCTCAATGGAGTAGGGCTGTCCATGCATCGGGATTTTCTTTGCGGTTACGGTTTTGGAAAGCGTCTGTCCGCTTCCGCCGTACTCCGGAAGGTCTGAATTAAAGACCTCTTTGTAAACCCCCGGCTTCGGAACGCCGATCCGGAATTCGCGGTAAGTCTGGACACCGAAATTCAGAACACAGATCAGCTGGCTTCTTCCTCCCGAGCTGGTCCTGAGATAACTTAATACATTTTGCCCTGAGTTATCTGCATCGAGCCAGGTAAAGCCGGACCAGTCGTGGTCATTGGTATAGAGTGCTTTTTCTTTTTTATAAAAATGATTCAGAGCTTTGATATAGTCTTTATGTTTTGCGTGTGCCTCATAATCAAGCATGAACCATTCGAGTTCTTCATATTCCCGCCATTCAATAAATTCAGCAAGTTCACTGCCCATGAAATTCAGTTTCTTTCCGGGGTGGGTCATCTGGTAGAGAAGAAGAAGTCTTAAGTTCGCAAACTGTCTCCAGTAATCTCCCGGCATACGGCCGATCAGAGACTTCTTCCCATGGACGACTTCGTCATGCGACAGCGGGAGAATAAAGTTCTCGTTAAATGCGTACATCATCGAGAAGGTCAGCAGTCCGTGGAATTCACTCCGGGACGGGAAATCCGTTGACATAAACCGCAGCGTATCGTTCATCCAGCCCATATCCCATTTATAGTGGAAGCCGAGACCGCCGTCATCCGGAGGATAGGTTACAAGCGGCCAGGCGGTGCTTTCCTCCGCAATCATATAGACTTCAGGGAAATATTGTCCGACCATACGTGACAGTTCCTGAAGAAAGAAGATCGCGTTCAGGTCAGCTTCCGTACCATCTTTGTTAAACCGCTTTTGTTTTTCGTCATCGATTCCGAAATTCATATAGAGAATGCTGCTGACTCCGTCCACGCGGATTCCGTCCGCATGGAATTGTTCAAGCCAGAACATCGCGGAAGAGAGCAGGAATGAACGGACCTCTCCGCGGCCGTAATCAAATTTGAACGTGCCCCAGTTCGGATGTTCCATTTCTTCGTAGAGCTTTCGCCCGTTGAAAGAACAAAGTCCGTGGGAATCCCGGCAGAAATGACCGGGTACCCAATCCAGAATCACATTGATGCCGGATTTATGGCAGCAGTCGATCAGATACATCAGATCTTGCGGTGTCCCGTATCGGCTCGTTGCAGAGAAGAAGCCGGTCGTCTGATATCCCCAGGAAGCATCCAGCGGATGTTCCATGACCGGAAGGATCTCAATATGGGTATACCCCATCTTCTTTACATAGGGAACAAGGCTTTCTGCCAGTTCCCGGTAAGTATAATACTCACTGCATTTTATATTGTCCGGATCCTCTTCCGAAACGGGATGACGTTTCCAGGAACCGAGATGGACCTCGTAAATATTTCCGGGCTCTTTAAAATGGTTCTTTGTTTTCCGCTTCTCCATCCAGGCCTGATCCTGCCATCCATATTTCAGATCCCAGATCACAGATGCTGTTTCCGGCCGTTTCTCGGAATAGATGGCATAAGGGTCTGCTTTATAAAGAAGCTTTCCCTTGGAAGTTTCAATCAGATACTTATAACACATGCCTTTTTTCGGGCCTTTGATCAGACCGGTCCATACGCCGCTTTTTCCGACATGCTCGAGATAATCACCACCGTCAAGACAGCTTCCGTCCCGGCTTTTCCAGTCGTTCCAGTCGCCGATCACGGACACACTTTTAACAAACGGTGCCCAGACCGTAAAACGAACGCCGGCTTTTTCAATATGTGACCCAAAAATGTGATAAGCGTGGTAATATTTTCCCTCGCCAAAGATGAATAAAAGATCTTCCGTTGGAACTGAAGATAGTTTTTGCAATATATTTGATCCTTCCCCTAAATTGTTGATTTCATTATAGCACATGAATCCTGTTTGTGGGCATTAACTTTCGGGACTGAAAAAGCATTTGACAAAGCACGATTCTGCGTAGATACTGAAACTTGGACAATCTTTCACACACAGGAGTAGACGGGATGTTTGAAAATAACGATAATAAAAAAGAATCCGGCAATAATAAGACAAAACGGCGTCTGACGGAGGTTGGAATCGCGGTCCTGATCCTCCTCGCGCTTATCATAATCAAAATCGTTGCAGGAGGGAAAACAACACCGACCGGTGGGACAGCAATATCCCCCACGATCTTTGATTTTTACCAGTTGGACATTCCGGATTTTGACGGGAAAACTTATGTCAAAGAGATCCAGAACGGTGTCAGCTTGTTTAAGCCGGATGAGATCACAGATACATATTATACCCATCTTTCGGAGCTGGACGTACTCGGAAGAGCCGGCTTTGCAATGATGTGTGCGGACGAAGAGCATATTCAGGAAGGGGAAAGGTCAAGCATTTCAGATCTGAAGCCTTCCGGATGGCACAGCGGCGGATTTTATGAAAGAAGCCATCTCCTGATGTGGAAACTGACAGGATTAAATAAGCTCGAGAATCTTGTGACCGGAACTACAACCTTTAATGAAAAGAATATGCAGGACTACGAAAAAAAGGTGACGCGGTATCTCTGGGATCATCCGGAAAATCATGTCATGTACCGGGTCACGCCGCTCTTTAAAGACAAGGAACTTGTCTGCAGGGGTGTTCTTATGGAGGCATACTCTGTTGAGGATGACGGGGCACTGGAATTTTGCGTCTTTGTTTACAATGCAGAACCCGGAGCGGAAATTGATTATCTGACCGGAGACTACATGGAGAATGCGGAAAACATGACGCAGGAAAGACCGGAACAGCAGAATTAAGGATTTTGAATATGCAGTATATTGACAAAGAGTATTTACGAAAATGGATTCCGGAACGTAAACCGGATGCCCATAAAGGCGATTTCGGGAAGATCTTGTTTTTTGCCGGAAGTACCGGAATGGCCGGAGCGGCAGCTCTTTCCGGAAGGGCAGCACTTCGAAGCGGGGCAGGGCTGGTCCGTTTTCTGCTTCCTTCCTTATCTGATCCGATTTACCCGATCTTACAGGTCCTTGTCCCGGAAGCAACGTGTATCACGCCGGAGCAGATCCCGGATTATAATGAATATGATGCAATCGCTGTCGGGAGCGGACTGGGCGAGGGACAGGAACGGATCGGGATCCTTGAACAGATCCTGAAGAACTATGAGGGGAAACTTCTCCTCGATGCGGACGCCTTAAACTCGATCGCGAAAGAAACGATCAGCAGGGATACATTCGAATCTTCCAAAGCGGAGCTTGTTATTACGCCCCATGTCGGGGAAGCAAAGAGACTTCTTGGTGGGAACGAACAGATCCGGACTCCGGAGGAACGGCTGAATGCTGTCAGAGAATTATCAAACCGTTTTTGCGCAGTAACAGTCCTGAAAGGAAACGGGACGCTGATCTGTACTCCGGAAGGAGAAGTTTTGGAAAACACAACCGGAAATCCGGGAATGGCAACTGCCGGTTCCGGAGATGTTCTGTCCGGGATCATTACAGCCTTATCCGGTCAGGGTATCCCTTCTTTTCCTGCGGCAGCCTGCGGCGTTTTTCTTCACGGGAAAGCGGGAGATATAGCAGCCGATAAACTCGGACAGATCAGCCTTAACGCGGGCGATCTTGTCAACAGTCTTCCAGATGCATTTATGGAGGTAGTATGAAAGACCTTTTATACAATAAACTGATCCAGTATTCGAAGTCGGGAATCTATCCGTTCTGCATGCCCGGCCATAAACGGAACTTTAAGGTCCCGGGCATTGAGAATCCGTATGATATCGATATCACGGAAGTCGATGGGTTTGATAATCTCCACGACCCGTCCGGAATCTTATTGGAGATCGAGAAACGGATCGCCAGTATCTACAATGTCCCGTATGCTTTTTTATCGGTGAACGGGAGCAGTGCGGGGATCCTTGCGTCAATCTCGGCCGTTCCGAAAGGCGGAGCACTTTGCGTAGCGCGAAACTGCCATAAATCGGTCTTTGACGGAGTCTCCATCAGCGGCCGGAAAGTTTATTATACTTATCCGGAAGAAATCGTTCCGGACAGCATGATCTTTGGCGGAGTTTCTGCAGCCAATGTCGAGCGGTATCTGAAACGTCACAGCAATATCAAGGCGGTCGTCATTACTTCCCCGACCTATGAAGGCTTTTTGTCAGACGTTAAGAAAATCGCGGATACAGCCCATAAATACGGTGCGCTCCTGATCGTTGATGAGGCCCATGGGGCCCATATGCCTTATCATGATGAGTTCCCGGTTTCCGCGCTTTATCTCGGGGCGGATATTGTTGTTCAGAGTCTTCATAAGACACTTCCGTCGTTGAACCAGACGGCACTCGTTTTTGTAAACGGGGATTCGGAACTTGCAAGGAGGGTCCAGAGAGCACTCAGCTTCTTTACGACGACCTCTCCATCCTACGGTCTTCTTGCAAGCATTGAATACTGTGTTGAATGGTGCGTGGAAAACGAAAAAGAGTTTGATGAATATGTGAAAAACCTCTCTTCCTTCCGGGAGCGATGCAGCCAGCTTCAGGCGGTCCAGCTTCTCGGACGGGAACTGATCGGGGAGTATCATATCTTTGATATGGATCCTTCCAAACTTGCATTTCTCTGTAACGATATACCGGGTACGGATATGCGGCGGTATCTTTTGCATGAGCATAAGCTTGAGATGGAGGCGGCCGGACCGGTCCATGTCCTCGGAATGACGAGTGTCATGGATACGGAAGAGGGATTCCAGCGGCTGTTTAAAGGTCTTGCGGATGCTGCAAAGATCCAAAGCTATCCGAAAGAGCCGCGCTATTATGAAGATAAACAATTGGAACGGATCGCTCTTTTGAATCTCGGAAAGGCAGGAAGAGTATACAAAGATTTTATTTATCTTTATCCGCCGGGATGCCCGATCCTTGCTCCGGGTGAAGTTTTCACAAAGGAAATAAAAGAAAAAATCATGGGCTATATAGATCAGGGACTGGAAGTGATAGAATGGGAAAGATTTACTTTTTAATGGGAAAGAGCGCGTCCGGTAAGGATACGATCTATGCGAAGATCCTTTCGGATCCTTCGCTTTCGTTAAAACCGTATGTTGGTTATACAACAAGACCGAAGCGGGCCGGAGAGACGGAAGGAGTAGAATATCATTTCACGACGGAACAAGATCTCAAGGCTTTTGAAGCTTCCGGAAGACTGATCGAGAAACGGGTCTACCATACGATCTACGGAGACTGGTACTATTACAGTGTGGACGATGAAAATACAGATCTGGATTCCTATGATTATCTGTATATCGGAACATTGGAATCTTATGTACAAATGCGGGATTACTACGGCGAAGATAAATTGGTCCCGATCTATATCGAAGTAGAAGACGGTCTGAGACTTCTCCGGGCGATCGAGCGGGAACAAAAACAAAAAGATCCGGGATACGCAGAAGTCTGCCGGAGGTTCCTTGGAGACTGTGCGGATTTCAGTGAGGAAAACCTCAAGGCGGCCGGGATCGAAAAACGATATGATAATACTGATCTAAAGACTTGTCTTGATGAGATCTACCAGACTGTTTTCGGAAGAGAGAGTTCACCGGATTCTCTGCACAAAGATTCGTTTCTATGATATAATCTCCCCATGTCAGATTGGAAGAGAATTCTCGGAAATCAGGATCATATTCAGCATATGAAGGAAGCTGCCGAAGCCGGACGGCTTCCTCATGCATATATTATTCACGGTGCTGCCGGATCCGGAAAGAAAACGTTTGCCGGATATATGGCAGCAGCCCTGCTTTGCGAGAAAGGTGTGAAAGCCGGGCCATGTCTTAAATGCCCTTCCTGTATTAAGGCAATGACCCATAACCATCCGGATATTATCTGGACGGTTCATGAGAAGAAGACCGTTCTTGCTGTACAGGAGATAAGGGACCAGGTCGTAAGTACGGTTCAGGTCGCACCCTATTACGGCCCGTATAAGATCTATATTATTTCCGATGCCCAGCTTTTAAATGAGCACGGACAAAACGCGCTCTTGAAAACGATCGAGGAACCTCCGGAATATGTTCTGATCTTCCTTCTTACTGATAATGCGGATGCGCTTTTGGATACGATCCGCTCCAGATGCATCCGTCTCGATATGGAATCCCTCGACCGGAAAACGATCGAAGAAGAACTGATCTCTTCCGGACATTCTCCGGGAGAAGCAAAAGAGTGTGCCTGTTTTGCAAGAGGCAATCTCGGGATCGCAAAAGAACTTGCGGGAGGAAGCGAGCTTCGGGAACTGAAGGATCAGACGATCAAAAATATAAAAAGCATAAAAAATCTGGATGCGCTTGAAATCTTCCGGTTTTCTTCGGAACTGGATAAAGAGACAGGGGGACAAGTTCTTGACATCATGCTAAAATGGTTCAGAGATGTCCTGATCATAAAGTCTGACGGCGCAAGGGATAATCTATATTTTGAAAATGATAAAGCCGTTGCCGCGCGTCAGGCAGAGGGACTGTCTTTTGAAAGTCTCGGACGGATCATTGACCGGATCGAAGAGACCGGAGTCCGGCTTTCAAGCGGCGTAAAACCGGAGGCGGCGTTTGAGACGCTGTTTCTTAAGATCAGGGAAGAATACGTATAACTGAAAGGATTATTTATGATAAAAGTAGCAGGAGTCAGATTTAAAAAGACAGGAAAGATCTACTATTTTGATCCGGCCGGATTAAAGCTTCAGACCGGGGATCATGTAATCGTAGAGACCGCAAGAGGAATTGAGTATGGCTGGGTCGCGACCAGTCCGAAAAAAATCGAAGACTCGGAAATCATCGGGTCCTTAAAACCGGTGATCCGGGTCGCGACAGAACAGGATGAAAAACAGGCTGTCGCAAACAAAGAAAAAGAGAAAAAAGCGTTTGATGTATGCCTGGAAAAAATTGCGAAACACGGGCTTAAGATGAAGCTGGTCGATGTGGAATATACATTTGACGGGAATAAGATCCTTTTCTATTTTACGGCTGATGGAAGAGTTGACTTCCGGGAACTCGTAAAAGACCTTGCATCAGTATATCGAACGAGGATCGAGCTTCGCCAGATCGGAGTCCGGGACGAGACCAAAGCGCTCGGCGGCTATGGAATCTGCGGCAGGGAGTTCTGCTGTCATTCTTTCCAGTCAGAATTTATCCCGGTTTCGATCCGGATGGCAAAGGACCAGAACCTTTCCCTGAATCCGACAAAGATCTCAGGAAGCTGCGGACGACTGATGTGCTGTATCAAATATGAAGAGGACGCTTATCTGGATCTCAGCAGAAATCTTCCGCATCCGGGAGATGAAGCAACAACAGAGGACGGCTTCCATTGTGTCGTCGATTCTGTCAATATCCTGAAACAGCGGATCCGGGTTATTGTCGATCTTGGAGACGATGAGCGCGAAGCAAGAGAGTACGGTCCGAAGGATCTGAAGTTTACAAAGAAAAAGAAGAAAAACCGGAATCAGGATAACAAAGTCTCTGATGAAGAGATGAAGGCTCTGAAAGAATTGGAAAAGGAGTAAAGTGGACGTTAAGCTACAGCCTGGTGAGCGAATTGATGATCTGGAACGAAACGGGTACCGCATAATCCAGAACAAAAACGGTTTTTGTTTTGGTATGGATGCGGTACTTCTTTCAGGTTTTGTAAAGGCATCCCCGTCCGATCGGATCATCGATCTCGGAACCGGAACAGGGATCATTCCGATCCTGCTCCGCGCTAAAACAGGATCTACGGATATCACCGGCCTGGAGATCCAGGAGCAGAGTGCGGAAATGGCAGAACGGTCGGTCCTTTTGAATGATCTGGAAAAAGAAGTCCATATAGTCAGAGGGGACTTAAAAGAAGCCGGGACCCTGTTTGCGCATAAAACGTTTGATGTTGTCTGTTCCAACCCGCCGTATATGAAACAGAATGGAGGGCTTAAGAATCCGGAGGAAGCGAAAGCGATTGCAAGACATGAGATCAAATGCAGCTTTGAAGATGTCGCGGAGGCAGCAAAGATCCTGCTGAAACCGGGCGGGACATTCTTCTTAGTTCACAGACCGGAGCGGCTTTCTGAGCTGATGGAGATCCTGCGGAAGAAAAAGCTTGAGCCGAAACGGATGCGGTTTGTCCATTCGTTTGTGGAGGATAAAGCGGTCATGGTCCTGATCGAAGCCGTAAGCGGAGGCGGGACGTTCCTAAAAGTGGAAAAGCCGCTGATCATTTATAAAGAAAAAGGTATTTATACAGAAGAGATCCGGGAAATCTACGGATTTTGACAAAGAGAAACAAGTTATGGCAGGAAAACTTTATTTATGTGCAACCCCGATCGGGAATTTGGAAGATATTACGCTCCGCGTTCTGGAAACGTTGAAGAGCGTGGATATTATTGCGGCAGAAGATACCCGGCATACATTGAAGCTTTTAAACCATTATGGGATCAAGGCGAAGCTGACCAGCTATCATGAACATAATAAATACGACAAAGCAGAGAGCCTTGTTCAGGAGTTGTTAGCCGGTAAAAATATTGCGCTCGTTACGGATGCAGGAACTCCGGCGATCTCAGATCCGGGAGAAGAGCTTGCAAAGGCAGCATTTGAAGCAGGCATTGAAGTGACGTCGCTTCCCGGGGCGTCTGCGCTGGTTGTTGCACTGTCGATGAGCCCGCTCTCTTCAAGGCGGTTCGTTTTTGAAGGGTTCCTCCCTTCCGAAAAAAAGGAACGGAGAGAAGTTCTGGAAAGCCTCCGGGAAGAGACCCGGACGATCGTTCTTTACGAGGCGCCTCACCGCCTGAAAAAGACATTAAAGGAATTGGAGGAAGTCCTTGGAGACCGGAAGATCAATCTCTGCCGGGAGCTGACCAAGATCCATGAAGATATTCTTCTTTCTACGATCCCGGAACTCCTCGTTTATTTTGAAGCGAATGAACCGCGGGGAGAAATGGTCCTGATCATCGAGGGCGCGGATAAGGAAAAACTCCGGGAAGAGAGGATCAGTTCCTGGGAGGAGATGAGTATCGAAGATCATGTCCGGTTTTATACGGAACAGGGATTCGATGAAAAAGAAGCAATGAAGATCGCGGCGAAAGACCGCGGGATCAGTAAACGTGATATTTATGAGGAGTTGAAAAAATGAAGGTACCAACACCACACAATACTGCAACAATGGATGAAATCGCAAACGTCGTAATTATGCCGGGGGATCCGCTTCGCTCAAAATATATTGCGGAGGAGTTTCTTTTGGATACGAAACTGGTAAACAATGTACGCGGAGTACAGGGTTATACCGGATATTGGAAAGACAAACGGATCACGGTAATGGCCAGCGGGATAGGGATCCCGTCAATCAGTGTTTATGCATATGAATTGTATAATTTCTATAATACGGAAGCGATCATCCGGGTCGGAACAGCAGGGAGCATTCAGGAAGATGTTAAGGTCGGAGATGTTCTGTTTGCGGAAACCGCATTTACGAATTCATCCTTTTTGAATGATTTTAAGCTTCCCGGGGCGTATGTTCCGAGAGCGGATAAATCACTTCTGAACAGGGCAGTAGAGATCGCGAAAGAAAAAGAAATTGTATTTCATGTTGGCTCTGTTTTAACAGAGGAGATCTACTACAGCCAGCAGGAAAATATTGTAGAGTGGTGGAAAGAGCGGGGAATCTCCGCGTTTGAGATGGAAGCCGCAGCGCTTTATGCGAATGCGGATCAGGCAGGGAAAAAGGCACTTGCGCTTTTTACCGTTTCCAACTGTATCCTGACCGGAGAAGAGATGGATGTCATGATCCGGGAACGGGCACTGAACGATATGATCGAAATCGGTCTGGATACCGCATGGGAACTGGCTTAATGTGATGGCGGAGACTGCAAAAAGACAACATAAGATCTTCCGGCTTGATAAATTCCCGATGGATCTCGGGAGGCTGTTCCTTTCTGTGCTGATCCCTTTTTACAGGATCAAAAAGATTTATATCGGAGACAAAGAGAAAGTAAAGGCGATCAGGGATGGTGCAATCCTTGCGGCTAACCATACCGGCTTCTCAGATCCGCTGGTCCTTGAAACCGCTTTCTGGCACCGGAGAGTCCACTACGTGGTAGGGGAGATCGCAATGACAGGAAAAGTCCGGTCGATGTTTATGCGTGCGGCCGGCTGTATCCGGCTGGACCGGAACGCGACGGACCTTAAGGCAATCAAGCAGTGCGTACAGGTCTTAAAGGACGGATTCCTTCTTGAGATGTTCCCGCAGGGTGCGATCTCGGAAGATACGAGCGGATTTAAATCCGGCGTGATCCTGATCGCAACTCAGGCAGATGTCCCGGTCCTTCCGATGTATATTGTGAAAAGAAAGCATTGGTGGGAGAGGTACCGTCTTATCATCGGAGATCCGTTCTACTGGAAAGACCACTGTGGAAAGAAACGTCCCGGAATGAAAGACATGGAGAATATGACAGCTTTGCTGGAAGAAAAATATGAGGAATGCAGAACATGGATATCGAAGCAAAACTGAAAGATTTATTATATGAGATCGATGATGAAATCGATATGGAAGCAATTTCCCCGGATTCTCTTCTGAAAGAAGATCTGGGACTTTCGAGTGTCGCGATGCTCTATATGGCGGTTTCGATTGAAAACGAATTCGAGATCGATCTGTCGGAAGCCGACATGAGTCAGCTGAGGACGGTTTCCGATGTAGTTGATCTGGTCAGCGGATATCTTGGCTCCGTAAAAGAGGACTGATGTGAAGAAAAACGAATTCATAGAACTGAATATCACGGATATCGGAGTTCGTGGCGAGGGCATCGGAAAAGCCGAAGGCTTTCCTTTTTTTGTGAAAGACGCTGTGATCGGGGATACCGTGCGGGCCGTTATTACGCGAATGAAAAAGGGATACGGATATGCAAAGATGATCGAGATCATAAAACCTTCTTCCTTCCGGATCAACGCGCCCTGTGCGAACGCAAGGAGATGCGGCGGGTGCCAGATCATGGAACTTTGCTATCCGGAACAGTTAAAATTTAAAGAACGAAAAGTCCGGACAAATCTGGAGAGGATCGGCGGACTGAAGGAAATTCCTCTTCTTCCGATTATCGGGATGGAACAGTCCGATAAAACGGACACTGTACCGACCGGCTACCGGAATAAAATGCAATTCCCGTTTGGGAGAGGACGCGACGGAGAAATCGTTGCGGGATTCTATGCCGGAAGAACTCATTCCATTATCGACACGGAGGAATGTCTGGTCGCTCCGGATGTCTGCAACCGGATCCTGAAGGCAGTCAGAGACTTTGTTGTTAAGCATAAAATTTCTGTATATAACGAAATGACCGGACAAGGGCTTGTCCGCCATCTGGTCCTTCGGACCGGCTTCCGGACAGGTGAAGTCATGGTCTGTCTTGTCTTAAACGGGGAAAGTCTGAATGAAGCGAGTTATACACAAAATGTGGATAATGATACGGTTTTTGTGGAATACTTGTTAAATCTTCCTCTTACGAAAAACAAGATATGCAGTATCTGTATCAGCGAAAACCGGGAAAATACGAATGTGATCATGGGACAGAAGATTCGCTGTCTCTATGGAAAAGACTATATCTATGATGAGATCTGCTGCGGCGGAAACGGGAAACATCTTCGTTTTAAGATCTCACCGCTTTCGTTCTATCAGGTCAATCCTGTCCAGATGGAAAAACTTTACCAAACAGCGTTAGAGTATGCAGATCTTACCGGAAAAGAGCGCGTCTTTGATCTTTATTGCGGAACAGGAACGATCTCACTCTTTCTTGCGAAACAGGCGAAAGAAGTTGTCGGTGTTGAGATCGTACCGGAAGCGATCAGGGATGCGGAGGAAAATGCAAAAAGCAATCAGATCACGAACGCATCCTTTATTTGCGGAAAATCAGAGGAAGTCTTTCCGGAATATGTCAGGGCATATCGAACGATCGAAGAGGAGAACGGACCGGATGACCTCGTTGTTGTTCTTGATCCACCCCGGAAAGGCTGTGAAAAAGTTCTCCTGGAAGCGATCCGGAACGTCAGTCCGGAACGCATTGTTTATATCAGCTGCGACAGCGCGACCCTTGCGAGGGATTTGAAATATCTGACCGGAGGGGAAGATACTGTGCCGGGAGAACAAAATACTTATCGAATCGAAAAAGTCCAGCCGGTTGATATGTTTCCGAACAGCGTCCATGTCGAGTGCGTGACACTGCTGACACGCCGGGAAAGATAGCTGCACAGGGATAGGAAAAAGAGGCATTTCACATCTAGAAAAGGAGGCCGGAAATGAAACGGCTGAAAATCTTAAAAGAAGTATTGAAAAGAACGCATGCGGACCGGATCATTCTTGGGTTTGTTATATTTTTCCTGCTTGATGCACTGGTGATCCTGCTTGTAGAACCGGGAATTACAACATACTGGGATGCAATCTGGTATTGCTATTCGGTATTCTCGACTGTCGGATTCGGAGATTTAACTTCAGTCAGCATCATCGGAAGGATCCTGTCGATCATTTTAACAATTTATACGATTTTGGTCGTAGCACTTGTGACCGGCGTTATCGTTGCCTTTTACAACGATATTGTTGCCATGAAGTATAAGGCAAGCAAGGCGGAGCTTCTGGATAAGCTGGAACATCTGGAGGATCTGTCGAAAGAGGAGCTTGCGGAAATATCCGAACGGATCCGGAAAATCTCATGAATCAAACATCGAAGAATTTTAATAAAACCGGAAATATGGTTAAACTGGGTTTCTTCTGTGCCTTGATCGGAGCGGTCAGCGGAATGGTTTTCTGGCTGTTTCTTTTTATTGTCAATAAAGGGACTTGGCTGATCTGGGATCTTGTTCCGGACAAGATCCTGAATGTTTTTTGGTATCCTGTCCTTGCTTGTACGGTTGGAGGACTGGTCATCGGCCTTTTCCGAAAAAAGTTTGGAGACTATCCGGAAGAGATGATGGTTGTTTTCGGGAAGTTAAAGGTTACAAAGACCTATCCTTACCGTAAGATTTTGATCATTCTGATCGCAGCATTTCTTCCTCTGATTTTTGGAAGCAGTGTCGGCCCGGAGGCCGGTATGGTCGGCGTTATAGTTGCATTATGCTGCTGGGCAGGAGATAACCTGAAGTTTGCCGGAAGCCAGTCGGAATACTACTCGCGTGTCGGAGCAGCAGTAAGCCTTTCGGTTCTGTTCCGGTCGCCGCTGTTCGGAATCTTAGATGTCGCGGAAGGGATCGAGGATGATCCGGAAGAGACATCCGGACAGCAGGAAGGAAGAATACCGATTTCGAGGCCAATGAAGATGATCCTTTACTGTATTGCGATCGGAGCCGGCTTCGGAACAAACTGGCTTTTGAATCATTTTCTTGTAAAAGTTTCAAGCGGCTTTCCTTCCTTTGATTCCATTTCCCTGCGGAAGGAAGATTGTTTTTTGTTCCTGCTTTATCTTATTTGCGGAATCCTGCTCGGACTCTTTTTTGAACTTTCTGAAAAGCTATTTAAAAAAATAGGAGAGAAGATCCCGGCGGTCTTAAGTGAAGTGATCGCCGGTCTGGTTCTTGGCGTTATTACCTGTTTTCTTCCTGTGATCCGCTTTTCCGGAGAAGAGCAGATGGGAATCCTGATCAGCGATTTTGCCAAGTATGCACCGCTTGCGATGATAGGGATCGCGTTCCTTAAGATCGTCGTAACCAATCTGTGTATCCGTCTTGGTTTAAAGGGCGGACACTTCTTTCCATTGATCTTCAGTGCGGTTTGTCTCGGATACGGTCTTTCTCTTCTGTTCTTTCCGGGAGACGGAAGCCATGCAACGTTTGCGGCGGCAATCGTTGCAGCAGGAACACTCGGCGTTTCCATGAAAAAGCCGCTTGCGGTTTCAGTTCTTTTGCTTCTTTGTTTTCCGTTAAAATCCCTTCTCTGGATCATACCAGCTGCAGCACTTGCTGCATTTGCCGGGAAACTGATTACGAATAAAAAGCGGAGCGTGCTGCGATAATCGACAACACGCCCCGCTTTTATTATAGGGATGCTAATATCTGATTATTCTTCCTCGCCTCTTGCGAGTGCTTCTACCTGCATCTTCTGGATGTCAGGGAATTTCGAGATCATCGGCTCAATCTCCTTATGCCTCATCTTTCGATCAACATAGTTCTTTGTAATCTTATATACCAATGGGAACAAAGCAAGGACACCGATCAGGTTCGGGATTGCCATCAGACCGTTAAAGGTATCTGAAATATCCCAAGCAAGAGAAAGATCCATTGTTGCACCGACAAAAATGAAAAGTACAAAAACAATCTTGTAAGCAATTGTGGCTTTCTCTCCAAAGAGGTACTCAAATGCTTTGGAACCGTAGTGGCTCCAGCCAAGAACGGTAGAGAACGCGAAGAAGAGAAGAGCAATCGCTACGAAAGCAGGACCGGCACCTTTGAATAAGGTTCCAAATGCCTGTCCAACCAGTGTAGAGGTTGACGCATCCGCATAAGCTGCTGCAACCGCACCGGAGTTCAGGTCGATTACACCTGAGGTCAGGACGACGAGCGCGGTCAATGTACATACGATAATGGTATCTGCAAATACTTCGAAGATTCCCCACATACCCTGTTTTACAGGCTCTTTTACGTTTGAGTTTGAATGAACCATAACGGAAGAACCAAGGCCGGCTTCGTTCGAGAAGACGCCACGCTTCATACCGTAAGTCAGGGCGAGTGCAATACCGCCGCCAACGACACCGCCGCCGACAGCCTTCAGTCCGAAAGCACCTTTGAAGATGGAGGAAAAAGCAGGTCCAATGTTTCCTGCGTTAACCAGGATAACAACGATAGCTGCAATAATATAAACAATTGCCATAAACGGCACGATTTTTTCTGTAACAGAAGCGACTCTCTTAAGACCGCCAAGGATAATGATTGCACCGAGTGCAAGAAGAACAAGACCTACGATCCATGACGGGATGCCAAATGCCGCGTCCATGTTTGCCGCGATCGAGTTGACCTGGCTTGCGTTTCCGATACCGAAGGATGCGAGTACACAGAAGCAAGCAAAAAGGATCGCCAGGATCTTACCGATCCATTTCAGAAGAGAACCGGTCCAAGGAACCTTTTTGCTTCCTTGATATCCTCCGAGACCGTCCTGGAGATAATACATTGCGCCGCCGGACCATTCATCTTTTTTGTTCTTTCTGCGGAAATAAATACCAAGAATATTCTCAGAATAATTTGTCATCATTCCGAAGAAAGCAACGATCCACATCCAGAAGATTGCACCGGGACCACCGATCGCGATCGCTGCTGCAACACCGACGATATTACCGGTTCCGATCGTAGCCGCGAGAGCGGTACTTAACGCCTGGAACTGGGAGATGGATTTGTCATGCTTTGCAGTATGTTTGGTAATGTGTTTGTTTGTGAAAACGCTTCCAATCGTATTTTTCCACCATGTCGGCAGATGGGAGATCTGGAAGACTTTTGTCAGGATCGTCATAAAGATACCGGTACCGATCAAAAGGATCAGCATCGGAATACCCCAGACAAAACCGTTGATGCTGTCATTTAAATTAGTCAGCCATTCTAAAAAACTCATAGTATCCTTCCTTCCTAACATTAACAAATGCCTCAACTGAGAGTCAGTTCTTTGGAATATAAAAACAGCCGGATCCGCATCAGGGCAGCTCCGGCAAAGATAAACAAAAAACGAATCGTTAAAAAAAGATAAACTGTTCTGTCCTTTTGCCTGAGAGATTTGTTGCAAATTACGAACTTGCCCCTTCGGCCCCCGTTTATTTCCCGGGTGTCTCCAGAATTCCATCCCCATACAGTCTATGTCAATCATGACTCCTGAAAGTTTTACCTCTTCGGCTGGGCGCCTTGCCCACTCTCCTGCATGGTTCAACTGGCATCTATTCAGTTGAATTCGGCATAATTGCCAAATAATAGAAGTATAATATAGTAATGTTTACAAAAAAGCAAGATACTTTTTTGCAAATATCAGAAACAGGTTTTGAATAATAAACATTTATGTCGGGTCAGTTTATTTGATATTTCTCTTTCAGTTTTCTCTCGATTTCTCCGATCCGGATCCGAAACTCACGGGAGGAGATCAGTTTGCATCCCTGTCCCCTTGCGATGACCTGTTCAGTCGCATCGGAAGTAACTACTGCGATCTTTAATTTTCCGGTGTTAGCGGACGTCATCTTTTTCACTGCTTCGATCTGCTGCATTTTTTCCGGCATCCGGCTTTTCCGCGCATCATTTAATAGATTTACAAATCGTTCAATATATTGGTCTGCAGTCTGATCCTGTTCCGTATAAACCAGTTTGATCCCCTGATAATCCGTCATTTCACCCGGCCTTCCGGGAACACGGTAAGCATCAAATACAGCAATGACCTCCCCGTTGACCATAGAGCGGTATTTACTCAGGGTCTCGATCAGCGAATCCCTTGCCGCATCAATATTTTGTTTTGCAAGGGTATTCAGATTTTCCCATGCGAAAATAACATTATATCCGTCAACCAGCGTGATATCCGCCTCTTCCAGGGCGAATGCGGAATTAAGACCGGAGATCTTAACCGTTTTTCCGCCTATCTGAACGGAAGGCGCGGATTCTTCCGAACCGAATTTCTTTTTCCATTTTGTCCCGGGCTTTTTGGCACCGGTATTCGCATGCGAGATCGTATGGATGATCGTGTTGACTTCCTCGGTTCCGAGAGCGGTTTTGGAAACGGTACGCGCGTCTGCAGCAGCAGCCTTTGACCGGAGTTCGAGATCGCTTTCGGAATTCTCTGTTCCGTCAAACGACAGGTGCATGGATTCATAGACTTCATCATAGGGCACAACATGCCCGGCCCCGTTCCTGCAGAAGACTGAATCCGGCGTGTTCCTAAGATCGCTGAGCGGATCATAGCCCTTTTCGGCAATGACTTCTTCCGCATTATGACAAAGCCCGTAACCGTCTGGCAGGAAACTGATGGAACCTAAGCCCTTCGTATAAGAGGCGATCTCCGCCGGATAGTCCTTGAGCGCGGAGACAGGTCCGCGGCCGCTGATCACCGAAACTCCCTTTTCCGCGTTCATTTCCGGTGCAGTAAAATCTGCTTTGATCATGTCCAGGTCATTGAGTGCTTTTCCAACATTATTTGTAGGGACTTCTAGCGTAAACCGGTAAAATGGTTCCAGCAGAATATTCTCTGCCATCATAAGACCCTGGCGGACAGCACGATAAGTCGCCTGGCGGAAATCACCGCCCTCCGTGTGTTTCAGGTGGGCTTTGCCGGCAACCAGTGTTATTTTCATATCCGTGATCGGAGAACCGGTCAGGACGCCTTTATGGGTGCGCTCTTTCAGATGGGTCAGGATAAGGCGCTGCCAGTTTTTTGCAAGACGATCGGAAGAAAGGCTGCTTGTAAAGACAAGGCCGCTTCCTCTTTCCCCGGGTTCAAGGAGAAGGTGGACTTCCGCATAATGTCTTAGCGGCTCAAAGTGGCCGACTCCGATGACCGGCTCTGCAATCGTTTCTTTGTACAGAACATTTCCGGTATCAAAACCTACTTCGAGAGAAAACCGTTCTTTCAGGATCGTAGAAAGGATCTCAAGCTGGACAAGACCCATGACTGAAACATAGATTTCTTTTTTCTCTTCGTCCCATTCAACGGAGAGTTCCGGGCTTTCCTCTTCTAATTGACGGAAGACAGGAAGGATCTTGACGGGATCGTTTTTCTGATCTGTCAGGACCCGGTAGTTCAGGACGGGGGTCAGGATCGAAGTCCCGGTATCTTTCAGGATGATCTTATCATTCTCGAGAAGATATTCTGCTCCGGTGTAGCTTTCTTTCAATCCGGTCAGAACGCAGACTTCTCCAGCGAATGCCTCTTCGTGGAGTTCGTATTTTTCCCCGGAATAGAAGCGGAGCTGGTTGACCTTTGATTCTTTTTCCCCATCGGGCAAAAGCGTTTTGTTGGCTAAACTTCCGCCGGTGACCTTAATAAATGTCTGGCGGACGCCGTCTTTGTCTCTTGCAACTTTATAGACTTTTGCGGAAAAGGCGGATGGATATTCTTTCTCTTCCGTGTATTGATCAAGAAGGGATAAAAGTTCATCGACTCCCTGACGGAGCAGGGCAGAGCCAAAAAGGCACGGGAATAGTTTTCTTTCCCGGATCAGCTCCCGGACCGTTTCCCGGGAAACGGAACCGTTCTCCAGATATTCTTCCATTGCGCCTTCGGTACACATCGCAATCTGTTCATAGAATTCGTCGGAAGGAATCTTTTCCGAGAAGTCGATGATACCGTCGTTTGAAAGTTCACGGGCCGAGGAGAGGAGCGCGTCTTTGTCGGAGCCGTCCCGGTCCATTTTGTTGAAAAAGAGGAAGAGGGGAACATGGTATTCCTCAAGAAGTTTCCAGAGGATCTTTGTCTGGCCTTTGATCCCGTCATCCGCTCCGATCAGGAGGATCGCATAATCCAGGACCCCTAAGGTACGCTCTGTTTCCGCGGAAAAATCCGCATGACCGGGCGTATCAATTAATACAAATGATGTATTTCCATATTCAAAGCGCGCCTGCTTGGAAAAGATCGTGATCCCGCGGCGCCGCTCAAGATCATCATTGTCCAAAAAGGAAGCTCCTTTATCGACACGGCCGAAACTGCGGATACTTCCGCTCAGAAAAAGAAGCGCCTCTGAAAGAGTCGTCTTCCCTGAGTCAACATGTGCAATGATCCCGATCGTGATCTTTTTCATTCGTGATCTCCTGTTTCTGATTGCTCCTATTTTATCCGCAGCAGGACCCTGTTACAACCTTCTTTCTGCGTGGGAAAGGATCGGTCAGACATATTTGCGCAGAGTCAGGTTACACCGGCCTTTTCGGCTGGTCGAGACGACTCCGTCATAAATATATTTTCCAAATCCGCGGACAACGATCACATCTCCTTCGTGAAGCTTGAATCCGGCGGAGAAAACGGTCATGCCATTGACAAATACTTTTTCCTCACGCAGTAATTTTTTTCCGGCTTCCCTGGTTGAGCCGGTGATACAAGACAGCAAAAGATCGATCCGCTCCGAAGCAACATTGAAATTCATGCTCTGAAATTCCGGCGAAAGTTCCGGAACTTCTCCCATTACTTCTTCGGAAAAGACGGTCGTATGGCGGACCTGCGTCAGTTCGTCACAGAGAAAAGGAACGATCTGGTCTATTACAAATACCCAGGCTTCTTTTCCCCGGATCACAATATCACCGGTCAGTTCCCGTTCGATTCCCAGCCCCATCAGAGAACCGAGATAGTCTCTGTGAGAGAGTTGTTCCGCAAACTTTTCCGCTTTTGGTTTTATGTGTATGATACGGATCGGATTGTCAAACTCATATCCAAAATCCTTTGCAGAGCCAAAGACTGCGATTTTCCGGATCGATGAATCCCCGCTTTCAGAAGAGCCCGGATAATCGTTCCTTCCGATCAGGCGGACAGGAACCGGAAGTTCCTGCTTTAAGGAGAGAACAATACTTTGTTCCTCCGGCGTAAGAAAGCGCGTATTTGTATAGATATGCTGCATATCAGCCTGCGCGGCAAGATCTGCGATTCGTTTTTTGAAAAAGTCCTGGTTACTGTTCATGGAGGAAGTATACCATAATCCTTTACCGGAAATCTGTTTCTTTCTCTTTTTCTATGATAGAATGTTTGCAATACAAAAGTTAGGATGATCAAGGAGAAAGATAGTATGCAGTATCGGAAAGATAAATATGGAAAGCCGCTGTCAGTCCTGGGCTTTGGCTGCATGCGGTTTACCAAAAACGGAAGAAACATCGATTTTGACAAAGCTGAGAGAGAGCTCATGGAAGCCTATCGGCTTGGAGTGAATTATTTTGATACCGCGTATATTTATACAGGCAGTGAGGTCTTGCTCGGCGAGATTTTCGAAAAGAACGGGATCCGCGATAAGATCAATATTGCGACAAAGCTGCCGCAGTATCTGGTTGGGAGCACAGCTTCCGCAGACCGATATTTTAATGAGGAACTCAAACGTCTCAGGACAGATTATATAGATTATTATCTGATGCACATGATCACAGATTATAATCAGTGGACAAAACTTGAGCGGATCGGCATGAAAGAATGGATCGCCGAAAAAAAGGAAAGCGGAAAGATCCGGAACATCGGCTTTTCTTATCATGGGGATACAGAGAATTTCCTGAACGTGCTGAATGCCTATGATTGGGATTTCTGCCAGATCCAGTACAACTACGTTGATGAGCATACGCAGGCAGGAGCGGAAGGTCTTAAAGCCGCCGCGGAGAAAGGGATTCCGGTGATTATCATGGAGCCGCTCCGTGGAGGTAAACTGATCAATATGCTTCCGGAAGAAGCAAAGAAACTGATCGAAAAGGACGCTTCCGGTTATTCCGCAGCAGAGCTTGGTCTTCGCTGGCTCTGGAACCAGCCGGAGGTGACTGTTATTTTGTCCGGTATGAATTCATTGGAGATGGTTCAGGAAAACTGCCGCGTCGCGTCGGAAGCAGAAGCCGGTTCCTTTACAGAGGAAAACGAGACGCTGATCTCGAAGATCCGTGAGATCTTCCTGAAAGCGACAAAAGTCGGATGTACGGAATGCCGCTATTGCATGCCTTGTCCAAAAGGGGTCAATATCCCCGGTATTTTCCGTTGTTATAATCGGATGTTTACGGAGAACAAAGGGTCGGGAAGAAAGGAATATCTCCAGACGATCGCGATGACGGGAGAACCGTCTTTTGCAAGTCAGTGTGTCGGATGCGGAAAATGTGAACAGCATTGTCCACAGCATATTCCGATCCGGGAAAAATTAAAAGAAGCGGACAAAGCGCTTCGCCCGCTCCCCTATAAAATTGCAATTCCGATTGGCAGAAGATTCATGCTGAAAAAGAAATAATCTTCGTCAGTTCCCGAGAAGATAATCAATAAACTGCCGGGCGGTCCTTCCGGAGCGCCCGCCATGGCGGATCTCCCAGATATCCGCCTGATGGAGCAGTTCTTCTTCCGGAAGATCGATTTCCGGAGCCTTTTCGGCTAATCCTTTTACGATATCGTAATATTCCTGCCGGTCCGGCTTAAAGTATCCGATCGTAACACCAAAACGGTCGGAAAGAGAACGGCGTTCTGCCATTGTATCGACCGGATGGACATCGTCTTCCTCAATTTCTTTCCGGTCATTGAAGGTCTCGCGAAGGAGGTGGCGCCGGTTCGAAGTTGCATAGATCAGGACGTTATCCGGCTTTACTTCAAGGTCGCCTTCAATTACCGCTTTCAGATATTTATATTCCGTTTCTGCTCCTTCGAATGAAAGATCATCCATATAGATGATAAACCGATAGTTCCGGCCTTTGATAATACTGATGATATCGCGAAGATACCGGAATTCATGCTTATAGACCTCGATCATTCGAAGCCCCTGCTCATAATAAAGATTCAATAACGCCTTGATACTTGTGGATTTTCCGGTTCCGGCATCTCCATAAAGAAGGACATTGTTTGCCGGCTTGCCCTCAAGAAACGCTTCTGTGTTTTTCATGAGCTGTGTTTTCTGGAGCTCGTATCCGACAAGGTCATCGAGGACAACATTACTGGTAATTGTGATCGGGACGATCAGACGGTCTTTATATGAACCGTCTGCAGGAGATGACGGGTCCGTTGTATTAACACGGAACGCTTTGTTCAGGCCGAATTGCCCGACTCCGTATTTTTTATAGAACTCCATAACGACCCGGAATAATTCTTCCGCATCAGAGGTTGCTTCGATTGCTTCGCTGAGCTCCTGGATCCGGATACTGACATTCCGGTTATAAAGCTGTTCTTTTTTCTCAACAGATCTGTAATTCCGGATAAGCGTAAAACAGTTCAGTTCGAGTTCCTCTTCAATCAGGGAAAAGTCGTAATCCAGAAGCTGACGGAAAATTGCAAAATCATTCCGGGCAAACTCGTTGACGGTTCCGTCCACGATCCCCTTTTTTTCCGCGACCAGGGTAAAAGGCGTTTCGGTCATTGCCAGGAGAAACGCAAGATAACTGCGCCAGAGATTATGATTGAATCCATAGGTCGTTGCAACATCAAGAAGCCGATGGATCTCCTCGAGGATCCTTGCAGTCAGATCTTCTTTTTTATAGCTCCCACTTTCGAATTCTCTGCAGATCGCAGCAAGATGAAAGAGGATGCTGTCTTCCCCGATATTTCTGTAGATGATCAGTTTTGATACCAGTTTATGCATGAGCAAGCCTCCGTAACCAGTTTTCTTTGGCTTTATTCTATTATCAAAAACGAGAAGAAACAAGAAAAAGGTGGGATTCTATCTCCGTTCATGTCATAATAATCAGACGATGTTTGAATATTTTTTTACTTATGGAACAGAGCTTCCGGCAGATGTCGGTTTTCCGATGTTTGGAACGGTTCATATTATCTGGTTGTTAGCAGGAACGATCGCGGTCGTTCTGTTAAGTATTCTTTATTCTAAAATCGGAAAACGGAAGCAGAGACATATGGACCTTGTGGTCGGAAGCGTTCTCCTTTTTCTGCTTGTTATTCGGGAAATCTATTTGTATCTGATTGGTTTTCTGACTGTTTTTGAACTTCCGATTCATCTGTGTTCGCTGGCAGGGTTCTTCTGTTTTATTCACTGCCTGAAGAACTTTGACGGACTGGGGCAGATCCTGTATTCCCTTTGCCTGCCCGGGACGATCGTGGCTCTTGCTTTCCCGGATTGGACCTATTATCCGCCGATCCATTTTATTACGCTGCATGGATTCATTTTCCATTTTGGGGTTGCGCTTTACGTGATCTGTCAGTTAATATCAAAACGAATTTGTCCGGACATCCGAAGGATCTGGAAGGTCTTTGTTTTTCTGGCAGTTGCCGTTCCGCCGATGTTCCTGTTTAACCGTCATTTCGGAACGAACTACTTTTTCGTGAATGAACCGGCTCCGGGATCTCCTTTGGAATGGATGGAGTCCGTTCTCGGAAATCCGGGATATCTGCTTGGCTACGGATTCCTTGCAGTTGTTATTCCATCGATCCTGACCCTTATATACATGGCGTTCAACCGGCGTTCAAGAAAGGAAAAATAAAAGATGCTCTATATCATACGGCATGGCCAGACAAAAATGAATCATGCAAACGTTCTTCAGGGGCGGAGCGATATCCCGCTGAATGAGAACGGGATCGAACAGGCGAAAGAAGCCGGACAGTGGTTTCTGGATAACGGGATCCGTTTTGACAGGATCTATTCCAGTCCGCTGATCCGTGCGGTCCAGACCGCAGAATATGTTCGTGAAGTCTCTTTGTCTTCCGGTCCGGAAGAGCAGATCTGTGAGATCATAGCAGATCCACGGCTGATTGAAATGGACTACGGACCGTATGAAGGAATGGATCTGAAAGATCCGGCTCCGGAAGTTATGACCTTTTTTATGGACTTTCAGAACAATCCGGCTCCGGAAGGGATGGAGCCGCTTTCGGAAGTCGTAAGGAGAAGCGGTTTGTTTTTAGAAGAGATCCTGGAAGAAGCGAAGTCAAATCATATTCTGATCTCGACCCACGCGATCGCGATGAAAGGGCTTTTGGAATACCTGACTCCGGAATCAAACGGGGCGTACTGGTCAAAATATATCGGGAATTGTGAGGTTTATTCGTCCGGGATCAGGAACGATTATTATACTGTGCCGGAGCCGGTGTTCCGTCTGAACGACGGAATCGGAAGTCCGGATAAAAGACAGAAATAAATGGAAAAACGAGAAAGGGAAAACGACGATGTTACATTTTGAAAGTGATTATATTGAAGGGACCCATCCGGAGATCCTCGCTTATTTTACGGAGGTCGGCGACCGGAAGCTGACCGGCTACGGAACCGATGAGATCTGTGACAGCGCAAAAGAAAAAATCCGGAAAGCCTGTAATTGTCCGGATGCTGAAATCTTTTTTCTTTCCGGCGGGACCCAGAGCAACCTGGTCGTGATCCGGTCTCTTCTACGTCTTTATGAGGGCGTTATTTCCGCAAATACCGGACATGTCAACGGGCATGAAGCCGGCGCGATCGAAGCCGGAGGTCATAAAGTCCTGACGCTCCCGCACCATAACGGAAAACTGGATCCAGAAGAAACAGAGCAGTATATTATCGGCTTTTATCAGGACGAGAATCACGAACATATTGTAAAACCGGGGATGGTCTATATTTCTCAGCCGACGGAGTATGGAACACTTTACAGCCTGGATGAACTGCAGAGGCTGCATGAAGTTTGTGAGAAGTACTCGATCCCTCTTTATCTGGATGGTGCCCGTCTCGGATATGCCCTGGCATCTCCGGAGAACGACATGACATTAGAAGATATCGCAAAATATTGTGATGTCTTTTATATCGGCGGCACGAAGGTCGGTGCAATGCTCGGGGAAGCAGTCGTTTTCCCGAGACACCTTGTGGATGGCTTTTTTACAATTGTCAAACAGAGCGGGGCACTTCTTGCAAAAGGGTGGATCCTCGGCGGTCAGTTTGATGCACTGTTTTCCAATGACCTCTATTATCGCTGCGGAAAGAATGCGATCGATATGGCAGCGCGCTTAAAAGAAGGGCTGAAAGAAAAGGGCTATACCTTCTACCTGGAATCGCCGACGAATCAGCAGTTTCTGATCCTAGAAAACAATCAGCTCGAGGCGTTGAAAGAAAAGGCATCCTTTGGCTTCTGGGAAATCTATGATCCCGATCATGTCGTTGTCCGGCTTGCAACCAGCTGGGGAACAAAAATTGAAGAGGTCGAAGCGCTTCTGGAACTCATGTGATTTCTGTATAAATTACAAAAGGCCCTTCCGCCGGCGCACAGGCATTTTGTGCTGCCTCCGTGTCGTCGGTTTTTTCTAAGACTTCGCTCAAAATTTTTCCGGCCGTCGAGACTCAAAAAGAATCTTCATGATTCTTTTTTCGGCTCTCCTAAATGCTTTTGGACTTGTATTCCAACGCATTTACCGGAAAAATTCTTCTCGAAGCCAAAGAAAAAACACGGCTCACTCCAAGGCACAAAATGCCTGTGTGCCGGCGGAAGGGCCTTTTGCATGATATAATGAAATCCCCTTGCCGGATGACAAGGGGATTTTTTTGATCCGTTCGATATTCGTGTTTAGTTTTCAAAAGGGAACTTATACGGAAGATTCAGTTTGTCGCGAAGTTCGATCAGTTCTTTCTGAACCGCTTCACCAACCGGCACACCTTTGTCTTTCCGGTCAAGCCATGCAAGATACTCTTTCTCGCCTGCCGTATAGATCCTGTCATAGCCCGGCGCTTTTTCACTTGCACGAAGTGCGCGGCAGATATCTCCTGCGATCTTCTTGAAAGTATCCTGTCCCATAAATGCATCCGGATCTACAACAAAGAAGAAATGTCCAAGATGATACATCTGGGGTTTTCCTTCTGCAGAGACACCGGTCAGGGCCTTCATGAACTGTCCGCCGGAAAGAGCAGCAGAGAGAATCTCTACAACAGCAGCATATCCGTAGCCTTTGTATCCGCACATCTCATCTCCGGGGCCTCCGCCTAAAGGAGCAAGGGCAGCAGTCCCGTCGACCAGCATCTTCAGGATTTCATTTGAATCCGTAACGGTAGAGCCGTCATGCGCTACGACCATACCAGCCGGCGTATCTTTTCCGCTTCTGGCGTAGAATTCAATTTTTCCTCTTTGAACGATCGAGGTCGCACAATCGATACAGAACGGGAATTCTTCATCTGTCGGAAGAGAGAAGGTAAGAGGGTTTGTTCCCATCATATTCTCTACACCGAAGGTCGGTGCAATCGAAGGACGGGCGTTCGTACCCGTGATTCCAACCATGCCTTCCTTGGCAGCCATTCCGGTCCAGTAACCGGCGATCCCGTAATGGGTCGAGTTCCTGATCGCGCCGCCGGCCATTCCGTACTGTTTTGCCTTCTCAATCAGTTTTTCCATCATATGATAGCTGGCTACCATGCCCATGCCATCATGCGCATCCATAACAAGAGTCGTAGGGGTCTCTTTTAAAATCTCAATTTCCGTTTTCGGAAGCAGAGTTCCTTTTTCGATCCGATCTAAATAAATCGGTTTAAACCGGTTGCAGCCATGGCTTTCGATGCCTCTGCGGTCGGATTCCATCAGGACATCCGCACAGATCTTTGCGTCTTCCTCCGGAACGCCGTAAGCTTTGAAAACATCTACCATGAAAGAACCGATCATATCCCATGCAACATAAGGTCTGTTTTCCATAATTTTGTCATCCTTTCCGCTCGCATTTTTTTACATATGTATCATAACAGAAATCAAAGTTGAATCAAAGTGAATGTTATCCGGAATCAGACTGCTATATTGACAAAGCGGTTTTATATTTATAGAATATTTATATGAACGTTGTTCAGTAAATTCAATAAGATGCTAGGGGAGCTCCGAACGGGGCTGAGATGTCTATGACGACCCTTATTACTTGATTCGGTTAATGCCGACGGAAGGAAGCGCTTTTATATGGTTTTATCAAGTAATCTCCGGCGTAAAAGGAGGTTTTTTTAATGTCATTTTTTGTCACACCTGTCGTCGATGAGTGGGGCGACACAACGTATGTGCCGACAGCTGCCGGTCTCACAATTCTTATCGTGATCATCATTGCAGTACTTCTTCTTGGTGTTTGGATCTTCGGAAAGAACAGACAGTTTTCAGCAAAACAGCTTGCGTTTACGGCACTTGCGATCGCGCTTGCAACAGCCACATCCTTTATCAAAGTGATCCATATGCCCATGGGTGGTTCTGTTACATTCTTTTCCATGCTGTTTATTGCCCTGGTAGGGTATTGGTACGGTCCGGGACCGGGTCTGACTGCAGCTTTTGCCTATGGGATTTTACAGATGACCATTGATCCGTATATTTTATCCTTTCCACAGATGCTGGTGGATTATGTCTTTGCTTTTACAGCACTTGGTCTTTCCGGCATTTTTACAAATGCAAAAAGGGCCGGGCTGATCAAAGGGTATTTGCTGGCTGTGTTTGGGCGTTATGTTTTTGCTGTGGTCTCCGGCTGGGTTTTCTTTGGGATCTATGCAGGTGATTATGGATTTAAGAGCGGACTGATCTATTCACTGGTTTATAACATAGCATACATTGGAATTGAGGCAGCGGTCACCGTTCTGATTCTGTTCCTCCCGCCTGTCCGGAATGCGATGGAGTATGTCAAACGATTGGCGAAGTCATAGGGAGTACCGGTTTTCCTGCGTGTTTCTAATAGAGCACAAAGGGTGACAGGAAAACCGGGAAAAAGAATCAGTGTTGACAAATCGTCTCAACTGTATTACTGTACTAATACAATAATACAGTCGGGCGATTTGTTTTTTATGGATCGCATTATGAGAAAACCGATAAGGTTTTCTGAATCATAACAAGGAGGAAATGAATGGGATGGAATCTTGACAAAAAGCGGCCATTATGTCCCCAGATTTGTGAGCAGATTTGCGTCCTGATCGCAAAAGGCGAACTAAAGCCCGGAGAACGGCTGATGTCAGTCCGGGATGTTGCTGTCAGTGCCTCGGTCAATCCGAACACGGTACAGAAATCGTTTGAACAGTTAGAGCAGAGAGGAGTGATCTACTCCAAGAGAGGTTCCGGATGGTATGTCTCCGAAACGGAAACGACTGCGGAAGGCGTAAGAGGAGAACTGATCCGTTCGAAAACAGCTGCCTATATCAGGGATATGATGGCGCTCGGATTATCCAAAGAAGATATTCAAAAATATGTAAAGGAGTTTAATCATGAGTGAAATACTTAGGTGTGAAAATCTGACAAAGCGTTTTGGCCAGACGATCGCATTAGATGGTCTTTCCCTTTTAGTCGGAAGCGGGAAAATCATCGGTCTTCTCGGGCCGAATGGAGCCGGGAAAACGACTCTGATCAAAATCGCCTGCGGCTTATTAACGCCGACGTCGGGAAATGTATATATTGAGGGAGAAAAACCGGGAGTCCGTTCGAAATCGATCGTAAGCTACCTTCCGGATGTGGAGCATTTATATCATTGGATGACGGTTGAACAGATTGTCCTGATGTTCCGTGATTTTTATGAGGATTTCCGGCCGGACCTGGCTTATGAAATGCTTGCAAGACTCGGAATCGACCGGAAGGCAAGACTTAAGACTTTGTCAAAAGGAAACAAGGAGAAGATGTCTCTGATCCTGGTTATGAGCCGGAACGCAAAGCTTTATGTTCTTGATGAACCGATCGCGGGAGTCGATCCTGCGACCAGAGATTATATTATCAGCACGATCCTGAATAACTATAACCCGGATTCTTCGGTCCTGATCTCGACTCATCTGATCTCCGATATCGAGACCGTGCTCGATGAGGTCATTTTTATTAAGGACGGACGCACCGTTCTCCATGGCAGCGTTGATTGGATCCGTCAGCAGTACGGAAAATCCGTAGATGAACTTTTCAGGGAGGTGTTCGCATGGTAGGGAAATTAATGAAATATGATTTTATGTCTTTCTTCCGGCTGCTTCTTCCGGTCCAGCTGATCATTATCGGCATCGCCGCAATCAACCGGATCATCCAGATTTTTGAATCGAGCGATACAAGTGCTTACCATATTGCTTTTGTATCTTCCATCGTTTTACTGGTCATCTCATGCCTCGTCGCACTGGTCATGACGGTCGTGATCGCCATTGTCCGTTTTTATCAGGGCTTATATTCGAAGGAAGGATACTTAAGTCATACGCTTCCGGTTACTCCGGCTCAGCATATACTGTCCAAATTACTGGTCTCGGTTATTTTTGAGATCGGAACTGTTTTTTCAATCTTTCTCGCATTGAATGTTGCACTCGGCGGGGAAGTCGCACTGGAGTTATATAAAGCAGGATTCTTCCTGTTTGGGAAAGCATTTGGCTTATATCATGTTCATGTCATTCTGTTTATTATTGAGTTAGTTCTGGGGCTTCTGACACAGGCGGCAACCTTCCTTCTGACCCTTTATTTCTGCATCTCGATCGGGCAGCTGGCAAACAGGAGAAAAATCCTTCTTGCTTTCGGAGTCTTTTTCGGGTTGTATGTTGCCGTTCAGATCCTTCTTACCATTTTTATTATTCTCGGAATCGCATTATCTTCGAATCCGGGATGGCTCGATTTTCTGGAGCGGATCGTTGATTGGGCTTCCAAGCATCTGATCGCATGGATCCATATCATAGCCTGGATCAGCATCATCTTGAATGCGGTAATCGGCTTTGTCTTTTTCCTTGTTTCGAAAACGATCATGACAAAGCGGCTGAACCTGAACTGACGGAAGGAGGGAGCAGAATATGAAAAAACAAATCAAAGCAATCCTTTTAGCCGGTATTCTTGCTGTCAGTGTTCTTTCTCTTTGTTCCTGCAAACAGCTGGATGAGGCGAAGAATAACCATGGGATTTATCTCGATTCCGGAAAAATAACCGTCGGATTCCGGGGAGAAACTTATACCCGGATCGAGACCGGTCTGGAAAACAAGCATTATTATGATTCGGATGAGGCAGTAGCCGGTTTTATTCAACGGGATACGAACGGCGTCTATCTCACAGAAAAAAACATTCCGGTATTGCTTAAAGATGTCTATGGTGACAGAGTGGATTATTTTGCAGGTGATGAGGTTTCTCCGGTGATCCTTTCCGTCTATGGATATGATGAGGATAAGGGTTCTTACCAGACCTATTACTGCCGTGACGATAAAGCAGAGGAAATCAAGGATGTCCTAAAAAACAAAAAGTTAGACCAATTCTTTTTTTCCTACGGGGGCTGGGATGAGTACCTTGATAATTTTGAAACAATCACGGTAGTTTTAGATCCGCAGATGACGGATGCTATTCATGAGTCACTCGACAGAAGGTTTGATCCGGAAACGGACTACAAAGACTTTTGGGATATCCCGAATACAGACAGAAACTATCTTGTTGTTGAAGCCTGTGATAAGGATCAGATCCTGACAGACGGTAAGCCGTATATGATCGTCCGGACACTTGGAACGAAACCTTCGTATTATGTTGCGGTTTCCGATTCGAAAGAAGAACAAGGAGTCCCGCTGATTAATGTTGAATGGCGAAAGATCCCGAAACAGGAAACGGAAGCCTTCGAGCAGTTATTCAGT
>JAFWFQ010000006.1 GCA_017515535.1 Parasporobacterium sp.
CGGACGGGAATCTGATAGAACTTCAGGATTAAACGAATTTCTGTTAAAAAGCTTATCCGGATTTGCCGGGAAGTTTTAAAAGGAGAAACAAATGGCTTATAAAGTAGAGACAATTGAAGAGCTTCGAAGCTTTAAGAGTATGTTCAGCCTCGAGGGCAAAGTGGCTCTGGTAACCGGAGCCGGCGGCGGAATCGGTAGATCGACCGCAGCAGGATTTGCGGAGTTAGGGGCAAAAGTTGTGTTGATGGATATCCCGAAGGCGGAAGAAAAACTGAAAGCCAATTGCGAAGCCATCAGCAAAAAGTATGGCGCAGAGACGATGTATGTATTAGGGGATGTCTCGGATCCGGATTCGGTCAATGCTTTTATTCAGGAAGCCGTCGACAGATTCGGAACAATTGATGTCGTCCATAACAATGCCGGAGTCGGTCTCCAGCCGGATACCCCGACACAGCCGTACGAGCAGTGGGCAAAGGAAATCGGAATCAATCTTACCGGATCATTCCTTGTTGCCAGAGGCTGTGCGGAAGTCATGAAAGCACACGGACACGGCGGATCGATCATTTCCACTGCTTCGATGTCCGGTGTCATTATCAACGCGGGCGTTGCATATTCCTCTTCTAAAGCAGGAGTTATGCATATGTCGAATTGTCTTGCCATTGACTACGCGGACTGCGGAATTCGTTTTAACAGCGTTTGCTATGGATATGTCCTTTCCGGTTTGCACGAGTCGTTTGGAGCATCCGACCTTAACGCCGTTTATGACAATTTCACCGCAAATACTCCGCTTGGCCGTATAGCAAGTCTTGAGGAGGCAGTCGGCATTGTTCTATACCTTGCTACTGATCTGTCCTCTTACCAGACGGCATCCGCATCGATCGTGGACGGCGGCGTTTGTGTTAACAAGCGAAATAAGTCGAGGGCACAATTCGTTCCCGAAAAGAAATAATGTCTTCTCCTGGGCTGGGAATTAGCTGCAGATTAGAAAGTGCCGGTAATGTTTCAGCTGATTCCCAGTTCATTTTAACAAAGCAAAATTGTATTTGAAAAGGATCGAAGTAAATGGAGCTTAAAAAAGAGAACAAGAGAATACATTATGCATGGGTGATATTTGCCTTGTGTACTTGCAGCTTCACATCGGTTACAGGAATGATCGCGAATACATACGGACTGTTTTATCAGCCGGTGTCCGCTCATTTAGGTGTAAGTCTTTCCTCCTTTACTTCCGTCATGATCGTTTATGGAGTCATGAGTTCCATCATGTTTCCGTTTACGAACCGTATCCTGATTAAGGCAAACATCCGTGTTCTGTACGGGGTGGCCCATGCGCTTTTTTTCCTGGCTTACTTCCTTATGGGCTTTTATACAAAGCTTTGGATGTGGTACGTATCCTTTGCAGTTATGGGTCTGTGTTTCGCTTTCTGTGGAAGCAGCCTCTCACCGTTCCTTATTAATCGCTGGTTTGTAAAAAAGAGAAGTACCGTTTTAAGCCTTGTAACTGTTATTTCAGCCGGCGTAGGTATTTTTATTACAAGAATCGCCAGCCGCATCATCGCCGATCATGGTTATAAAATGGCCTATTATGTGATCGGCATTACCGCCTTTCTTATATCGGTTCCCTTAATGGTTATCTTTGTGCGCAAAGATCCGTCGGAAATGGGATTGACTCCTTACGGTGCGGAAGAGACTGTTACAGAAAAGAAACCGGCAAAATTCTCCGC
>JAFWFQ010000035.1 GCA_017515535.1 Parasporobacterium sp.
ACCCCTTTTTATACAAGCCTTTTACGGAATCTCTGAATCCTCTCCCAAAATCCAGATCCGTTGTTTCCTTTACAAATCGGTTTCAAAGAATTGATAAAAACAAAACCGAACATTTGTTCATGTCAGTATAATAACTCCCGAACAAATGTTTGTCAAGCATTTTCCGAACAAATGTTTGCAAATATTTGTTCGGTATGTTAGAATACACACAGAAATAAAAAAGAAGCCAGATTTGCTTCTTTTGAAACAGATAGAAATGAAAAGATGGAGGTCTCTATGTCTAAAGGCAATCTTTCCGCTAAACAGCAGGAAATCCTGGAATGTATTAAATCTGTTACTTTATCCCGCGGCTATCCGCCTACGGTCCGTGAGATCGGTGAGGCTGTAAACCTGAAGTCCTCTGCTTCGGTCCATGCCCATCTCGCCACCTTGGAAAAAAACGGCTATATCCGCCGCGATCCTTCCAAACCGCGTGCGATCGAGATCGTTGATGATGAATTTGCTCTTGGAAGAAAAGAATATGTTCAGGTCCCTGTCCTTGGAAACGTGGCTGCCGGCCAGCCGCTCCTTGCGGAAGAAAATATAAGTGAATATTTCCCGATTCCGGTTGAAATGCTTCCGAATGACCAGATCTTTATGCTGATCGTCCGAGGCGACAGTATGATCAATGCCGGTATTTTCGATGGGGATAAAGTAATCGTCCGCCAGAAGAACACGGCCCAGAACGGTGATCTTGTTGTTGCCCTGATCGAAGACGGTGCTACGGTAAAAACGTTCTACCATGAAGGCGACCATATCCGTCTCCAGCCGGAAAACCCGGATTCTGATCCGATCCTCGTCAAAGATGTTTCGATCTTAGGAGAAGTGATCGGAGTCTTCCGCTTGTTTTAAAAACTTCTTTGAATAGATCAACAGCCGGATGGTTATTGCCCACCCGGCTGTTTTTTATTAAGCAACTATAATTCTATTGATTGAAGCGGATCAATCCTGAAGATCCGCAATCCCTACTGCCTGTCCATCCAGCCAGATCTTCTCAAGATCATAGAACAGACGGTCCTCCTGATTAAAAATATGGATGATCACATCGCCGTAATCCATAAGGATCCAGTTTGCGTTGTGATAGCCTTCGATACTCTTAGCGATGACTCCTTCTTTTCCCAGCTTTTCCTCGACATTATCCGCAAGCGCTTTGACCTGACGCTCGTTGGCACCGCCGGTAATAATGAAATAATCCGCAATAACAGAAATCTTGCTGATATCGATTACTTTGATATCAATTGCTTTCTTTTCATCCAGAAGCATAAACGCTTTTCTTGCTAATTCTTTTGATTCCATAAAACCTCTCAAACTTTCAAAACAAATCTAAATATTGCTGTCTTTTATAATTCCGGAAGCTCTTCATTCCGTTCTTCCAGTAATTTCTTATAAAACTCATGCGTTGCTTTCGTCGCCGGATCGATCGTCCTTCCTTTCGATTCCAGATAACTCAACGTATTTCCGGAGATCACATAAACGGCTTTATCAATATCCTGAAAAGCCAGTTCCTGGATCTTATCCAGATGCATGATAATATCATCCCTGTTCGGCTCAATATAGTCGGAGACATAAATGATCTTCTGCAGCATTGACATATTCGGGGCTCCTGTTGTATGGGTCCTTATCGCATCCTGAATATCTCTGTCCAGAACGCCGAATTTGTCAGCTACGATCTCCGCACCGAGTTTTGCGTGTAAAAGAGCCGGATTTTCATAATCGACCTCATCAAGGAAAATCCCATACTGCTGGCACATCCCATACTTATCCTCATCCGGGATACATTTCGCGCAGTCATGAAGAAGGCCGGCGATCTCTGCTCTGTCCGGACTGTCATAATGATAATTCATTGCCAGCGCAGCTGCGGTAAACGCAACGCTGATCGAATGCCAGTACCGTTCATAATCCAGATCATCCTGAAGTGCTTCCTGTATAAATGTAAAATATTCCAGCTTCATATCAATCGCCTGTCTTTCTTATAGTTTTTTATTGATGGTAAAGTCCCTTCTCGTGGATATAATCGATCACACTGTCCGGAAGGAAATAACGCACCGACATCCCGTGTTTCACCTTATCGCGGATATCTGTCGACGAAATATCGATATTCGGCATGTAAAGATTTACGATCTTTGCCGAAAACTTTTTCCGGAGGTAGTCCATCTGATCGTTCAGCTCAGAGACCTCAATATTCCGGCTGCTCGAAAGGATCTTCGCCAGATTGAAGATTTCCTGCGGTTTATACCATTTTTCCATCTGAAACAACGTATCGCTTCCAACGA
Organism: Parasporobacterium sp.; assembly: GCA_017515535.1. Lineage (GTDB taxonomy): Bacteria > Bacillota > Clostridia > Lachnospirales > Lachnospiraceae > RGIG5612. The sequence continues at coordinate 2,313 of JAFWFQ010000035.1, forward strand.
TAAGGTAAAGATCGTCCGACGGATACTGTTCCCGGAGGATCGTAAGCGTATCGACCGTATAGGTATCGCCTTCCCGCGCAAGTTCCAGATCTGAAAACTCAAAATGAGGATTCCCCTGGATCGCAAGTTTCACCATTTCCGCCCGGTCTTCATCCGCACTGACTCCCCGATCCGCCTTAAAATACGGATCACCGGCCGGCATGATCAGGACCTTATCCATGTTGAACCTGTCATATGCTGTTTCTGCGAGGATCAGATGACCGTAGTGGATCGGATCAAATGTCCCGCCCATAATTCCAATCTTCATAAATACCTCTGAATCTTATACTCAGTCAATATTGTATTTGCTGTCTTTCTTTTTCCTTCGGTAAAGCGTGATCTTTCTTCCCATGACCTGAACGACCTGGGAATTAGATCTCTCTGCCGCGATCTCAGCGATCTCGCGCGGATCATCGAAGCAGTTCTTCAAGACACCGATCTTGATCAGCTCTCTGGCCGTAAGGGCCTCATCGATCGCGCTGACGACTTCCGGTGTCAGCGTTTCTTTTCCGATATGGACGATCGGCTCCAAAGAATGTGCCGAACTCCGTAAAAAAGCTCTTTCTTTTCCTGTCATATCAGTCCTCGTAATAATCAAATTCGTGGCCGTAGATCCGGACGGTATCTCCTTCTGAAATACCAATGGACTTAAGCTCTTCCAGGATTCCCTGCTCTCTCATAAAGTTCTGGAAGAAAAGGAATCCTTTTTCCGACTCCAGATTTGTATAACCAAGCATACGCTCGATCCTCGGCCCTTCGACGCTGTATACGCCGTCTTCAACCTTTTCTACCGTAAACGGTTCAATCACTTTGCTGTAATAATCCTTGACATCAAACTCGCTCTCAAAGACTGAGTCTTCGTCTCCTGCCGCTTTCACTAGATCTTTCAGATAATACAATAAATCCCTTGTTCCCTCTCCGGTCGCTGCGGAAATCGGGAATACACGGATCTCCGGATCGATTTCTGAAAGTCTTTTAAGGATCTGCTCCCGTTCTTCCTCTTCGAAGATCAAGTCCATCTTATTTGCGGCAATGACCTGTTTTTTCTTTGACAGAATGTCATTATATTTGGATAACTCGCCGTTTATCGTCCGGATATCTTCTACCGGATCTCTTCCTTCTGTCCCTGCCGCATCAACAAGATGAAGAAGGACTTTACAGCGTTCAATATGCTTTAAAAACTCATGACCGAGTCCTGCACCATCGGATGCCCCTTCGATCAATCCGGGAATATCCGCGATCACAAATCCATCCTCCTCAAGGTCAACAACACCCAGATTCGGATCCAGTGTCGTAAAATGGTAATTCGCGATCTTCGGTTTTGCATTTGTTACACGGGAGAGGAAGGTCGATTTTCCGACATTCGGAAAGCCGACTAATCCAACGTCCGCAATACTTTTGATCTCTAGGATCACCTCAAGTTCTCTTGCCTCACCGCCTGGCTGGGCATACTTCGGAGCCTGCATCGTCGGAGTCGCGTAATGCTGATTCCCTTTTCCGCCTCTTCCTCCTGTCAGGATAACAAAAGGCTCCTCCGAATCAGACATATCATGGATCACTTTCCCGGTCTGATAATCACGGATCAAAGTCCCCTGGGGAACTTTCAGGATCAGATCTTCTCCGTTTGCACCGTGTTTGTTGTTTTTTCCGCCCTCTTCACCCGGCTGGGCCGCGAACTTCCGTTTATGACGATAATCCACAAGCGTATTCATATTCCGGTCCGCAACAAAAACAACGTTGCCGCCTCTTCCGCCGTCACCGCCGTTTGGACCTCCATCCGGAACATACTTTTCCCGGCGGAAACTGACATGTCCGTCGCCGCCTTTTCCGGATTTGATTGTTATTCTCGCGTAATCTACCAGCATATAATTTCTCTTACTATTTCTTCAGGTATTCTGCCTAAAATTTATGCACAAATAATAACCGGGCTTCAAACCCTGAGATTTGAAGCCCGCATGTTACGATTATTCTTCTACCGGAAGAACAGAAACCTGCTTTCTGTCTCTTCCCAGTCTGTGGAAGTGAACTTTTCCATCAGCCAGAGCAAATAAGGTATCGTCTTTTCCACGTCCTACATTTTCGCCCGGATGGATCTTAGTTCCACGCTGTCTGTATAAGATGTTTCCGGCTTTTACAAACTGTCCGTCTGCTCTTTTCGCGCCTAATCGTTTTGACTCAGAATCTCTTCCGTTTCGTGTTGATCCAACACCCTTCTTATGTGCCATTTATCTCAACTCCTTTACAATTCGATATTATCCAACGATACTAGTGATCTCAAGCTCCGTGAAAAGCTGTCTGTGACCATTCTTTTTGTGGTAACCACTTTTCGGTTTATACTTGTAAACGACCACTTTTTTCGCTTTGCCCTGAGCAACGACCTTTGCTTCTACCTTTGCGCCTTCTACGGTCGGGGTTCCGATCTTTACATCATCTCCTCCAACTAAGAGCACTTTGTCAATGACTACTGTGGAATCTACTTCCGCATCGAGTTTCTCAACTCTTACCTTGTCGCCTTCGGAAACTTTGTACTGTTTTCCGCCGGTTTCAATAATTGCGTACATACACGCACCTCCTAAAATATACTCGCCAACTTCGGTGTTATGACAAAAGCGCATAAACTTAAAAACCTCATTGTGCGGTCAACCATTGAAATATATCAGACAAGGCCATAAAAGTCAACCGGTTTTTCCTGAAAAAGAAAGACTTTTTGCGTCTTTCAGCACTTAGCACTCATCTGTATTTCAAGCATATAAGAAATCCGTCAGGGGATATCAGGTTATCCCCTGGCGGACCTTAAATCGGATCAATAATCTGAAAATGAACAACTGCGATCTAAGCCGCTAGAACAACGGATAAATATGACCGTTGAACCAGGAATAACCAAGATCAATATCCGGAAGGATTCCGAGATTTACAAGGAGTCCTCCGAGGAACCATAACAGGATCAGGATCAGGATAATATTCAGGATAATGCAGAAGATAAAGAGACCTTTGTTACGAGGCTTTGGTGCCTCTTCCTCTTCATAGTCATCATCATAGTAATCGTCATATTCATCGCCGTTTTCATCGATTGCATAAACATCTACCTTCGGCGCTTTCTTTTTCTGACGCGGACGCTCTTCTTCATATTCGACCTCGTCATACTCTTCCTGTCTCGGACGGCGCTGGCGGACCGGGCGCTCCTGTCTTACCGGAGCCTCCTCTTCATAGTCTTCCTCAACGACCGGTGCTCTTCTGCGGCGCGGGCGAACAGGCGCCTCTTCTTCTTCCGGTACATCGACCGGTTCGATCTTCAGAGTATCATAGCCACCCTTCGGAATATAAACTTCTTCACGATCCGCATCCTGCGGGCGCTGCGGAGGAACGAATCCATCATCTTCCTCTTCATAGTCGTCAACGTAGTCTTCTTCATACTCATCATATTCAGGCTCGACCTGAACCGGAGTCTTTCTTTCCCGTCTCTGGAACATCGGCTCTGCATAAGCAGGCTCTTCCGCAGGAGCTTCTTCCGCCGGAACTTCTTCCTGTGCAGCTGCCTCTGCTTTCGGAGAAGCCATCTTATAAGCCTCATCATAAGCAAGCTTTAATGCAGCCGTACGGATATTCGACGGTTCTTCTCCATTCTGGATATTCTTGAACAGTGTTAAGAACGTCTTCTTTGTTGCAGCAAGAGCGCTGTCATGGTCTCCTGTAATAGATTTTGCAAAATTATATACATCTTTTGCATACTCCTGATAGACCGATTTCACAGCGTCTTTGTTACCTGATCTGATTTCCTGAATAATGTCATTCATTGTATACACCTCTGAATTATTATACAAAAACTTTTTGCAATTAAATATTTTAGCAAATTAATTCTACTATTTCAACAAAATACTTTTATTAACTAATTCATGGAGCGGACGTCTTCCTTTTTTCCGCGTGATCTCTACTAAATTCAACTTCGTCATATCGACAAGTACCGTCTTGATCGGGTCTTTCGCAAGCAATTCATCAAATGTTTTTATCAGAGTTTCTTTATTCTCCTCTGATTTCATATTGATAAAGTCAACAATAATGATCCCGGAAAGATTCCGCAGCCGGATCTGGTGGGCGATTTCTTCTGCCGCCTCCAGGTTCACTTTGAGATATTCTCTCTCTGCTTCTCTTTTCGATACATATTTTCCGGAATTCACATCAATGGAGACCAGCGCCTCTGTCGGCTGAATATACAGATAGCCGCCGGACTTCAGCCAGACCTTCTCACTCAGCACCCGTTCCAGATCCCGGTCGACATTATAAAGAACCTTCAGCGGGGTCACGCTCCCGTCATGCAGTTTCAGTTTATTAATATCTTCCAGCTGGTAGACTTCAAGGTAATCTTTGATTTCCTGATAGATCTTTTCATCATCCGTTATGATCCTTCCGACCTCATTATGGTACCCATCGCGGATGCTGGAGATATAGGAGCTCGGAGCCTGGTATAACAAAGCATAGCATTTCCGGTAGATCCGGAGATCACTCGTCGCGATCCAGAGATTCCGGAAGAATTCGATTTCCTCAAAAACATTCTTGATGCTTGCATGCATGGCATTCGTTCGGACGATATAGCCGAATCCCTTATACCCAAGCTTGTCATATCGGGTCTGGATCGCTTCTTTCAGCTCCGGCCACTTGATCTTATTGGAGAAAAAGATTCCCTCTTTTCCAAGAGAAAAAACAACATATTTCCCTGCAAATGTGATATCTGAGGAAAGGACAGGTTCCTTGTTCCCGACAGACTCTTTTGTGACTTGGACAAGGATCTCATCGCCGACCCTTAATGGTCCCGGCGTTCTTTCGAGATCAACAAAGACCGGTTCATCATTTGCGGAGATCGGATAATAGCCCATCCGTCCTTTGGAAAACTCAACAAAAGCCGCGTTAATATTCGGCATAAGATTATTCACCCGACCAATATAGATATTGTTCAGGATGTTCTGTTCTCCGCCGTCACAGTTGACCTGCATCAGGTTATTTCCGTTGTCATACAGCAGCGAAAAAACATATTCATTTATTCTGGTAATGACAAGTTTTCCCTGTTTTTTCATCTCTCGGGCATTGATTCCGGCCTCTTCTGAAATACTCCTGACCGGAATTTATCAAAATCAGACTGTCTGGTAATCTTCAAGAGGTACGAATTTCTCCGCGTATAGCTCTTCTCTTTTTATTTTAATCGATTCCCTATGATATTCAATCGTTGTTTTGGAAAAGATCTGTTCTGTCAGTGTATCCGGTTTCAGGTTATTATTGCTTCCGGCAGTAACTGTCATAAAGATTTCTCCGCCTTCATAGTGGACATGGATGATCTGAGGTCTGATATCAACTTCATGTTCCCCGCTCTTTGTCCGTTTCAGGACCGGGATCGTCTCCTCGATCAGCAGATCATTGATCGCCCGGCTGATTTCTTTTTCAAACGGAAGGAGCGTTTCGGGATTTCCGTCTTCATCAACGGTCTTCTCATCCGCAGACTCATCGGAAAGCAGCTCCCGGATATCGACCCTGTAGCTTGCGAAACGAAGCGCCGCCATCGCTTTCTGTGCGCCTTCTTTGACCGCACGGACGCTGACGACCTCAAACCCTTCTCCGCAGACGTTATTCAGTCTTTTGCAGATTGCGTCAAGATCCTGTCCCTCGGCGATCTCCGCATCCAGATACTCTCCTTCACTTACGATCCCGACACCCAAAGGCTGGGCAAAGCTCATCTTCTGGTGGGGATTATATCCGGCCGAATACTCCATCCGGACTTCCGCACGGTTAAAGCAGCGCTGAAAAAAACGCATGATATCTAAATGGCCAAGGTATTTGACACTTTCTTTTTTCGCAAATTTGATCCTGATCCTCAAACTGCCTCTCCTTTGTTCAGTAACATGATGATATAAATACCGGTGTTCCGGTGTTCAAAGCTTTTTCTATATCCGCTTTTCGCAACGGAACAGAATTTAATGTTCCAAACAGATCCCGCTTCCAAAGACCCTTGCACCGCACCCGGAACAGCCGTCTTTGCAGTTCCTTGTAACGGTTTCCTCTACCGCGTTCTGATATTCCCGTTTCATAAACGCTTTCGTAACTCCCGCATCAATAAAATCCCAGGGAAGGATCTCCTCGAGATCGCGTCTCCGATAGACATAGAAATCCAAGGCAGCCCCTGCTTTATCCGGACGGAATGCTTCTGTTTTCGAAAGCAAGTCAATTGCACGGATCCATTTTTCATAATCAAAATGATCCGTCCATGCGTCAAATGTCGCGCCGGAAAGGTAGGCTTCTTCTATGATCTTTCCGACCCTTCGGTCTCCTCTTGCAAGAAGCCCCTCGATGACCGACGTCTTTGCATCATGCCAGTTATAACGGATACTCTTTTTATTGAGCTGTCCCTTGATCGATTCGTTCAGGAAGGAAGCCTTGTCCAGATACGTCTCCGGCGTATACATCGGTTCCCATTGGAACGGGGTAAACGGTTTCGGAATAAAGAAGGAGGTGCTGACGGTGATCTGGACCTTCCCGCTTCTCTGCTCCTTCGGGACCGTATCATAATAAAGTTCGGCTATTTTTTCAGAAAGATCGGAGATTCCAAGGATATCCGTTTCCGTTTCCGTCGGAAGACCCAGCATAAAATAAAGTTTGACCTTATTCCAGCCGCCGCGGAACGCCATCTCTGATCCGTTCATGATATCAGCTTCCGTAATTCCTTTATTGATCACATCTCTCATCCTTTGGGTCCCTGCCTCCGGTGCAAAAGTAAGCGAACTCTTACGGACATCCTGGACTTTACTCATGACATCCAGCGCAAACTCATCGATCCGAAGGGACGGAAGCGAGATATTGACTTTTTTATTATGAAATTCATTGACCAGATAATCCATAAGCTCTGCAAACCATGGATAATCGCTCGTACTGAGTGAGGTCAGCGAAAGCTCCTCATATCCGGTATTCTTTATAATTTCCTTTGCATATGTTTTCAGTGTTTCCAAAGACCTTGTCCGGAGCGGCCGGTAGATCATTCCTGCCTGACAGAAACGGCATCCGCGGATACAGCCCCTCTGGATCTCGAGGACCGCACGATCCTGTGTCGCCTGAACATACGGGATCACCGGCTTTAACGGATACGGAGCACTGCTCAGATCGTTTACGACCTGTTTTTTTACCGTCTGCGGAGCGTGTCCGCCGTCAGGAAACGCTTTCGGTTCAAAACTTTGGATCGTTCCGTCTTCATGATAGGAGACCTCATAAAGCGACGGAACGTAGATCCCTTCGACTTCTGCCGCCTTTCTTAAAAAGTCCGCACGGCTTCCGCCTTCTTTTCTGTTTTGCTTATAAACATCTAAAAGCCGGAAATAAACCGTCTCGCCTTCTCCGATATAAAAGAGATCAAAGAAGTCTGCAAGGGGCTCCGGATTATAAACACAGGGCCCGCCTCCGATCACAATGGGACAATCCCCGCCCCGGTCTTCGGCATGCAGCGGGATCATTGACAGATCTAAAATCTGGAGCACATTCGTATATGCCATCTCATACTGGAGCGTGATCCCAAGGAAATCAAAGTCTTTGACCGGTTCCTGGGATTCGAGCGCAAAAAGAGGGATCCCTTCTTCTTTCATGATCTGTTCCAGATCAGACCAGGGGGAATAGACCCGCTCGCACCAGATATCCTCTTTCTCGTTCAGCATCGAGTAAAGGATCTGGATCCCGAGATGGCTCATTCCGATCTCATAAAGATCCGGAAAGCACATGGCAAAACGGACAGAGACCTCTTCTTTCTTTTTCATCACGGAGCCGATTTCTCCGCCGGTATATCGTGCCGGCTTTTCCACATTCATCAGGATCCGTTCCGGCAATGCATAATGTCTTTCCATTAAAGATCCCTTTCCTGAATATCTTTATTCAGCCCCTCAAGATAATGGAGCTCGACTCCAAGCTTTGGCCCCATAAAAAATTCCGGATCAAGCTCGGAAATATGAAAACTTTTCTTTTCCCCTGACTTCGCCCGTGCATAAAACTTTTTCAGTTCAAAAAACTTCATGTAGTAATACTTATCCACGGAAGAAAAATAGATCAAAAGGAAGGCGACCCCGCCCTGGCGTTCAAAATCCTCCATGAACTGATACTGGTGTTCATGGACATTCAGCATCTGGAACGTCTCACTGCTGCATTCCTTCGCGTCAAAGCAGACCGGAAACGACTGGACGACACCGATATAGTCGACCGTACTCTTTTTCTCAAAATATGCCAGCGTAATATGACGGTCATTATCTATTTCGACCGGTTTGATCGGGGTCGGAATCTTCTGGACAAGTGCCAGCCTCAGCTCCCGGTATTTTTCATTGGTGCTGTTGATAACTTTTTCAAATTGTGAACCCCTTAGTCCTCTGCTGTCCCAGGTTGCCATAGAATTCTCCTTTTAATTTCGAATAATTGACTTTCTGTCAGATAGTTCCGGTATTTCTTTACAGATCTTTGCAAGATCTTCCGGCACCGGTGCTTTGATCTCTCTTCCGTTAAGATAAGAAAGCGTTCCGTTCATTTCCCGGAAAAAGATCTTATAAGCATGAAGCGCCTGCCGCTTCAGACCGTATTTCTCCCTGATCTTCTTATTCGCTTCCGGCTCCCCGTATTTTGGGTCCCCTAAAAGTGGATGTCCGATCGAGGCAAGATGGGCACGGATCTGGTGGCTTTTTCCGGTGATCAGCTCTACCTGAAGAAGCGTAATCTCCTCTGTTCCGGCAAGCGGTTCATAGGCGGTCAGGATCCTTGCCGCTTTCTGATCCGTTCCCCGTTTCAATATCTTGACCTTGTTGCTTCGTTCATCTTTTACAAGAAAGCCGTCAATTGTCTCTTTCTTTGTAATCTTCCCTTTTACAAGGCAAAGATAGTATTTATCAATTCTCCGCTCTTTCAGCGCGTTATTCAGCTCTCTGGACGCATTCAGGTTCTTACCCGCAAGGATAAGACCAGAGGTATTGCGGTCAAGGCGGTTCGAGATCCCGGGTGTATAAAAACCCTTCATATCGGAAGATTCCGCCGTTTCTTTTCCGAAAGCATCTGTTTTCGCAAGATGTCCGATCAGAAGATCATTCATCGAACGATCCTCCTTCCCTGCTTTCTGGGAAAGCATCCCGGAAGGCTTGTTGAACGCGATCGGGTTCTCATCCTCAAAGACAATATACTCCTCCGCCGGGTCAGGCCCGTTTTCAGTTTTGATCTCATAGGACTTCTTCGTCGTACTGCGGAACTTCTCTATCGTCTCATCCGCCAGATAAAGACGGATGCAGTCGCCTTCTTTCAAAAGCTCTTTTCCCTGTGCCTTGTGGTCATTCAGCACAATATTCTTTTTGCGCAGCATCTTATAGACAAATCCTTTTGGGGCTTTGTCCAGATAGCGGGAGACGATCTTGTCCAGTCTTCCGCCCGAAATTTCTTTCGTGATCTTGATCTCTTTCAAAACTGCTGCTTTCTCTTCCGGGAAACAATCTGTTTATTGGTTAAAAAACTCATCGATCTGGGCTTTCGTTTCTTCTATAGTTCCCGTATTATTGATCAGATAATCCGCATGCGCACGGAATTCCTCATCCGAAAGCTGGTTTTCCATAATGCTTAATGCCTTTTCCCGGGAATAACCGCGGTCACGCATCAAACGACGGATCCGCTCTTCTTTTTCCACGTATACGACCCAGAGGGAATCCAATATATCTTCATATCCGGCTTCAATCAGAAGCGCCGCTTCCACAACAACCAGCGCATCCTTATCCTCCTTATAGAAACCGGCAATGCGGGCAAGGATCTCTTCCCTGACCGCCGGATGGGTCAGCGAATTTAAAAGAGCAAGCTTTTCTTCGTCCGCAAAAACGATTTTCGCAAGTTTTACACGGTCGATGCAGCGCGGTTCCTTTTCCTGACCTTCCAGGATCTCCGGTCCGAAAGCCTTAACGACAGCAGTATATGCGGTCCTTCCGGGTTCCATCAGTTCCTTCGCGACATCGTCCGACAGGATCATCTTTGCTCCGTAATTCTCTTCCAGTATTTTCAAAACCGTCGATTTTCCGGCACCGACTCCTCCGGTTACTCCGATTACCATCTTGACGTCCTAATCCTTTCAGTGCGCTTCAAACCAGTCTTTTCCCTCATCGACTTCGACTTCCAGCGGAACTTTTACCTCAGCCGCTGAGGCCATTTCACGCTTTAAGATCTCCGCTACTTTATCCTTGTCACTTTCCTCGCATTCCACAAGAAGTTCATCGTGGACCTGGAGAACGATCCGTGCGGTTACATCCGCTTCTTTCAGCGCTTTTTCCACATTGATCATCGCGATCTTCATGATATCTGCTGCCGATCCCTGGATTGGGGCATTCATCGCGGCCCGCTCACCGAATGCTCTCTGCATAAAATTGCTGGAAGAAAGCTCCGGGATCGGACGTCTGCGGTCGAACATCGTTGTCGTATAGCCGTCCATCTTGGCCTGTTTGACCGTCCGGTCCAGGAACTCCTTGACCTTCGGATAGGTTGCGAAATACTGTTTGATATATTCTCCTGCCTCTTTGCGGGAAATACTCAGGTCCTGGCTCAGCCCGAAGGAACTGATCCCGTATACGATCCCAAAGTTTACGGCCTTGGCATTCCGTCTCTGTTCTTTTGTCACCTCATCGAGCGGCGTATGGAAGACCTTGGATGCAGTGATCTTATGAATATCCGCATCGCTCTTATAAGCTTCGATCAGATTCTCGTCCCCGGAAAGATGGGCCAGAAGTCGAAGCTCGATCTGGGAATAATCGGCATCCAGGAAAGTGCATCCTTCCGAGGCAACAAACGCCTTCCGGATCCCTTGTCCGAGCTCGTTCCGGATCGGGATGTTCTGGAGATTCGGCTCCGTGGAACTGATCCGCCCCGTTGCCGTAATCGTCTGGTTAAAAGTTCCGTGAATCCTTCCGTCTTCGGAAATAAAGGCGGTCAATCCATCCGCATAGGTCGATTTCAGTTTTGCCGCCTGCCTGTATTCCAGGATCCGGTTGACGAACGGAAACTCGTCTGCCAGCTTTTCCAGGACCTCTGCGGAGGTCGAATAACCGGTCTTTGTTTTCTTGCCATGTGGCAGCTTTAGTTTTTCAAACAAGATCACGCCAAGCTGTTTCGGCGAATTAATATTGAATTCTTCTCCTGCTTCTTTGTATATCTCCGCTTCGAGCTCCGCAATCGACTTCGCAAGTTCTTCGGAATATTCCTCGAGGATCTTCTTTTCGACGCGGATCCCGGCCCGTTCCATATTGTAAAGGGAAATGGAAAGCGGCATTTCCATTCCGCGGAAAAGCTTTTCCATTTCGGCCCCGATTAATTTTTCATTTAATTTCGGATACGCCTTAAGCGCACAGAAACTTGAAAGCGCAGCGACCCGCATCGCACCTTCCTTTTTCTCCTCTGAAAGAAGCGCCTCTTTGATCGAAAGCTTTCCGATCAGTTCTTCTTTCGAAGGGATGATCTCTCCCGTCATATCTTTATAAACACCGTCATATGGATAAGAAGACTTTGCAGGATCCAACAAATACGCCATGATCTCAAGATCTGAAACGTTAGTAAAGTCCGAAGGATCAAGTGCTTCCGGCCAGAGACCTTCCGTTCCTTCTTTTTTATCCGTTCCGCTAAGGAGCTGTTCCCAGTTCATCTGCTGCCCTTTGCCCGAAGAACTGCTCTCAGGGTCCATGGAATGAAGGATCTTTTTCAGTCCAAAGATAAAGATCCCTTTCGCTTCTTTCAGGAAAGGCAGGATCGATGGGATCTCCCCTTCCGCAACAACGGTCCGTACTTCCCCGTTCTCCTCAAAGGAAAGCCCTAACAGGACGCCGTCCGGATCCAGGTACAATCCGCATCCTTCCGCATCCTTTGCTTTTTTCAGGATATCCGGAAGCGCGGAAATCTCCGCGGTTTCAAACTCCAGATCCGCATTGCCGGCTACTTCGGTTTCCGTAAACCGTTCAAGAAGCTTCTTCAGCTCCAGCCGTTTATAGAGTTCATAAGAATCATCATTATAAAAAACCGTTTCCGATTCTATTTTTGCATCATGGAAATCCATCCCGACCGGACTGTTGACATTGATCTCCGCAAGAAGCCGGCTCATCCGACCCTGCTCAATAAATTCTTTCAGATTATTCTTTGCCCGGTTCGGTGTGATCTCTTCGACATGGTCATAGGCATTTTCAAGCGAACCGAACTGAACAATAATATTCGTTGCGGTCTTTTCCCCGATTCCCGGGATTCCCGGGATATTGTCCGAAGAATCGCCCATCAGGGCCTTAAGATCAATAAATTCCTGTGGCGTGACCTGGTATTTTTCCTTGACATCATCCGCAAAGTAAGTCTCGATCTCCGTTCCGCCGCCTTTGGTCTTCGGGATCACGATCATAATATTTTCAGAAGCTAACTGAAGGAGATCCCTGTCGCCGGAAAGGACAACGACCTCAAGTCCTTCTGCTTCTGCTTTTTTCGCATACGTCCCGAGAACGTCATCTGCTTCATATCCGGGGAGCTCGGCAGTCTTGATCTTCATGCTCTGAAGGACCTCTTTTAAAACCGGGACCTGCTCATGCAGTTCATCCGGCATTCCTTTTCTTGTCCCCTTATAAGCCTCAAACATCTTATGACGGAAGGTCTTATCCGGAAGATCAAACGCTACGATGACATAATCCGGTTTCGTCTTCGCATAGACATTAAAAAAGATATTCAGAAAACCGTAGATCGCGTTCGTATGGAGCCCCTCCGAGTTCGTAAGAGGCGGAACGCCGTAGAATGCACGGTTTACGATACTATGTCCATCGATCAATAATAGTTTTTCTTTCATCTTATTCATTCCTTGTCTGCTCATCCAGGGTCAGATAATACCCCGGGAGGAAAGATTCCATAAAATAGTCAACCTCCGGCATCTGAAACTCTTTGATCCTCCGGAGCGTTGCTTCTTTTGCCTGAACAAAGTCGCGGTTTCCGGACTGCTCTTCTTCGATGCATTTGATCAGCGCCGATATCTTGTCCGCTGCCTTCACATACTTTTTCAGGATTTTATCCTCCGGTCCGGTCATATTCAAAAGTTCTTCATAGATTGGCTGCATCCCGGCAGGAAGCTGGGAGATCATCTTTGCTTTCGCAGCTTCTTCAACATGGTCATACGCATCCTTGATCTTCGGGTCATAGTATTTGACCGGTGTCGGAAGATCTCCGGTTATGATCTCCGGCGCGTCATGAAAAGCAGCAAGAAGCGCCGCTCTTCCTTCATTCAGCTTCGCGCCGAACTTTGTATTTGCAATCACGACCAATGCGTGGGTAATAAAGATCACATCCAGCGTATGATCCGCTAAGGACTCATTTCTTGTATTGCGCATCAGATTCCAGCGGTCGATATATTTCATTCTGGAAAGGATGGCATAAAAATGGCTGTTTTCTTTCATCATTCTATCCTCATTGATCTTACGGAAGGAACTAAAAAGCCTGTCCGTAAACTTATTCGTACAAGTTTTTGCACAAAGAAGTATCCGGACAGGCCTTTTCTTCCGCTTATAACCTGCCCTGAAAAACGTTTCCTGTGCAAGTTATAAGTATAACCCGAATCTGTTCTTTTGTCAGCCTCTTATTCCTTCGTAACGATTTTTCCGCCGGCCTTATAGATACTGTTTGGCGGGATCACGCCGCGGACTCCGGAGGTCGGATAAACGTTGGAGTCACGCCCGATCACAGTTCCCGGATTCAGAACGGAATTACATCCGACTTCGACACGGTCGCCTAACATCGCACCGACTTTCTTCCGGTTCGTCGGGATCTCCTCATCCCCCGTCTTGATCACAACATTCAGCTTATCACTCTTGACATTTGAAGTAATCGATCCTGCGCCCATATGCGCTTTGTATCCAAGGATTGAATCCCCGACATAGTTATAATGCGGAACCTGGACATTATCAAACAGGATGACGTTTTTCAGTTCTGTGGAGTTTCCGATAACACAGTTGTCACCGATCAAAACCGAACCACGGAGAAACGCGCCCGGACGGACCTCGGTTCCATGACCGATGATTGCAGGTCCGTTGATATAATTCGTTTCCCGGATATAAAACTTGACGTCTTTCGCGATCCAGACATCTTCTGCCGGATGATCAAACTCATCAGCCGGAAGTGTCTTTCCAAGTTCCAGGATAAAATCCGAGATTCCCGCGAGTGCTTCCCATGGATACTGAAATCCGCTTAAGTAGGATGCTGCTCTGGTATGTTCGAGATCAAAGAGATCTTTTACTTCAATTCCCATATCTTTTCACCTTTATCTTTCTATCAGCAATGCTTTTTTATTTCCTGATCTCCACGAGATGGCCGGACTGTGCCATAGCGGCAATAATATAGTCTACGTTCTCGCCTGCCTCATCATCGGTTCCTGCCTCTGCCATGACTCTGAGGACCGGTTCGGTTCCGCTTGCGCGAAGAAGGACACGTCCTGTCTCACCAAGGCGTTCGGTACAGTTATCCACAGCCGCCTGGACCTTCGGATCCTCAAGCGTTGCTACCTTATCATCAACAACTACGTTCTTAAGGACCTGCGGATACATTTCGCAGTTCTGGGCAAGAATCGAAAGCGGAAGCTGGGTCTTGATCATAACGTTCATCAGCATGATCGCGGTCAGGATTCCGTCTCCGGTATGGGCTCTCTTGCTGAAGATAATATGACCGGACTGCTCGCCGCCAAGGACGAAACCGTTTGCCTTCATATTCTCATAAACATATTTATCTCCGACCTTGGTCTTTTCATAACTGATTCCAGCGGTATCTAATGCCTTGAACAAGCCGAAGTTGCTCATTACGGTTACAACAACGGTGTTCCCCGGAAGACGGTTATGCTCTTTCAGGTATTTTGCGCAGATGTAGATGATCTTGTCGCCGTTCACGACATTGCCCTTCTCATCAACCGCAAGACAGCGGTCCGCATCACCATCAAAGGCAAATCCGACATCCAGCATATTGTCGACGACAAACTTCTGAAGGCCCTCGATATGCGTCGAGCCGCAGTTTAAGTTTACGTTCAATCCGTTCGGCTGGTTGTTGATGACCTGGCTCTTTGCACCGAGCGCGTCAAAGACCGCTCTTGCGATCATCCAGGCGGAACCATTCGAACAATCAAGTGCGACTCTGCAGTTTTCAAAGGATTTTTCCGCCTGCTCGGAAAGATATCCGATATAACGGTTCCGTCCGAAATAGAAGTCTTCGGTCTTTCCGATCTTATCTTCCTCGGCGTAAGGGACAAAATCCTCTTCACTGTCAATATACTTCTCGATCTCGGCTTCCAGATCTTCGTCCATCTTTTCGCCTTCGCCGTTCATGAGCTTGATTCCGTTATCATAATATGGATTATGGCTGGCGGAGACCATGATCCCGCAGTCAAATCCTTCATCTCTTGTTATAAAGCTGACGCTCGGAGTTGTCGTAACATGAAGAAGGTATGCATCGGCGCCGCTTGCGGTGATCCCGGCAGCAAGAGCATTCTCCAGGGTATAAGAAGAACGTCTCGTATCTTTTCCGATAACGATCTTCGCTCTTTCCCCGTTTTCGTGCTTCTTTGAATAAAACCATCCCAGATAACGGCCGATCTTAAATGCGTGGCCGCTGTTCAGGACGTTCCCTGCTTTTCCGCGAAAACCATCTGTTCCAAAGTATTTACCCATTATTTTCACGCTCCTTCATTACTTTAATCCGTTAAAATAACTTAATAATTTTACACCGATGCCTTTCTATACGCAACTAAAAATCGAAGTGTCAATTGTTAAATAATTAATACAAATATTAAATATTTATTACGTTTTTGCTTGTAGTTCTTGCCCTTTTTCTCATTAAGCAGCTATGAAAACCCCTCTTATTCTTTTTTTTCGTGTACTGATCCTTACAGGCTATGCTATAATATGTGGAATGAAAATACTGCTCAAAGAGGCATTTCAGAAAGGACAGAAAAGATATGAAGATCATGATCGTAGGCGGAACCGGTTTTTTAGGCTATTACGCAACCCAGGCAGGATTAAAGAAGGGCCACGAACTTGCGTCTTTTTCTTTAAATGATGTGAACCTTGAGGGGTGGTGGCCAAAGGAAGTTCCGAACGGATTCGGTGATGTTTTTGAAATGACGGAAGATGAACTCGTCCCTGTATTTGAGGGCTATGACGCAATGATCTACTCCGTCGGGCCGGATGACCGTGTGACCCCGAAAGCTCCTTCCTATGATTTCTTCCATAAACATCTTGTAACAGACTGTTCGAAAGTCTTCCGTGCAGCAAGACGGGCAGGCGTAAAACGAAGCGCTGTCAACAACTCCTACTTTGCTTATTATGACCGTCTCTATCCGGAT
Source organism: Parasporobacterium sp. (assembly GCA_017515535.1). Classification (GTDB taxonomy): domain Bacteria; phylum Bacillota; class Clostridia; order Lachnospirales; family Lachnospiraceae; genus RGIG5612. The sequence goes on from JAFWFQ010000035.1 coordinate 18,721, forward strand.
CTCGGTCTTTCCAAATATCATCCGTATATCCGAAGCCGCGTGGAACAGGCGCAGACGCTGATTGAAGAGTCCGGCGGCGGTAAAGCAAACGGCGGCATGGATGTTATGGTCCTTGAACTTCCTTATATTTTCGGCGAGATGCCGGAGCGGATGCCGCTTTGGAAGGATGTTTATATTGAGCGGTTCTTCCACTACCCTGCTATCTTCTTCCCGAAAGGCGGAACCACGATGATCGCGGTTGAACATGTCGGTGAGGCGATGATTGGAGCGATTGAAAACGGTGTTCACGCAGAGCGTTATCCGGTCGGTGATGTGAATAAAACATTCCGTTGGATGATCCAGGAATTTGAAAAGGGTCTTGGAATCAAAAAACCGATCATTCAGCCGTCTGCTTCGATCTGTGCGATGGGAGCAAACAGTATTGCTAAGAAGGAAGCAAAACACGGAAATGAAGCCGGCCTTGATCTTGGCCGCTTAATGAAAGATGTAATGGCGCATGAGATCTATATTCCGGAAGACGTCATTGCTAAGAATTCAGAATTATTAGGATTCGGCCGCGGCGGAATCGAAGAAGCAATTGAAAAGACAATGAAGCGCTGCTATCCGAACGGATTCGGAAAATAAGCAGTTGGATAAAAAAGGGAAGGTTCATGTCTGAATCAAAGAATGCGATCATCTATCTTTTTTCCGGCACCGGGAATACACTGATCGCGGCTGAAAAGACCGCGAAAGCATTGGCCGGAAACGGGATTCAAACAGATCTTTACCGGATCGTAACAAAAGATTCCGGGCTTTATAAGACCGCGTTTTTTAAAGCCGGTGAAAACGGCTCTCTTCTGGCATGCTGCGCAGAAGATAAAGCTGATCATCCGGTTTTTCTTTCGGAGGAATTCGGACTGGTTCCGGACCCGAACAGCTATGATATCGCAGGCTTTGCTTATCCGATTCATGCGTTTAACGCGCCCCAGTTTTTTCTCCGTTTCGTAAAGAAACTCCCGAAACTTGATCCGGAAAAACAGGGAATGCCGGCGTTTCTTTTTAAAACCTCCGGAGAGCCGTTTAAACCAAATGCGTCCTCGAGTGTTACGCTGAACCAGTTTCTCCGGAAAAAAGGGTTTGCTCCCGGGATCGACCTCCATATGCTGATGCCTTATAACATCATGTTCCGCTATCCGAAAGCGATGGCAAAACAGATGTATCTCCATACTGATGAGATGTGTGAATTTCTTGCCGGACAGGTCGCAGAAGGGAGTTTTCAGCCGCTTCACTATAATCTCTTTCTCAACCTGTTCGCTTATATCCTGCGCATCCAATGGTTCGGTGCCTGGATCAACGGTCCGATGCATTCGGCGAATAAATCCCTTTGTGTCGGCTGCGGAATCTGTGCAAATACCTGTCCGACAAACAATATCCGGATGATTTCAAAGACACTGGCCGCATCTGCCCTTACAGAACCCGTATCTTCCGGGCGGGAGACAGAACGGATGCGCCCGAAGTTTGGCTGGAAATGCACGATGTGCATGAATTGTACGATGGGATGTCCGAAAGCTGCGATCAATCCGGGCTTTCTTACTCCCTGGAAAGTCAACCCGAAGTGGGACTTCCCTGCTCTTCTCGCAGATGAATCCATTCCTTCCAACTGGACAGACAGCCCGAAGGCCAAATATTTTAAGTTCTTCCGGAAATACTATAAGAAGTATTCATTTGAAGATTATGTGATCGATCTGACGGAAGAGCTTTTCCAAAACGAGAATCAGTTACAGCAGCAGGTTCCGGTGATGGAAACAGAAGAATCCCTTCTTTTTGATGTCGATACTTTGTCCGGTACCGATCTCTTCTCTGAAGAAGTTCCTTCCGATAACGTCCTCTTCTCCGAAGACGAAGCCTATTCCGAAGAAAACGAATCCGGTCCCGGATTCTCCCACCCTTAAGTTCATCTTTTAAAAATAACAGCCGGCGGATTTACCGCCGGCTTATTTCGTTTCATTTTATGCTTTTTATTTGCCTTAAAAGGTACTTACGATCCAGGGGATCGCATATGTGATAAAGCTCATGATCGCAGCCGATAAGCAGATTCCGATTCCGATCGCAGGAGCTGATTTTTTGATCGGCATACGGAGAAGGCAGGCAAGAAGCGCTCCGGTCCATCCGCCGGTCCCCGGAAGCGGGATCCCGACAAAAAGAACGAGCCCCCAGAATCCCCATTTATCGATCTGTCCTCTTTTCTTTAAGGTCTTTGTCTCCAGCCAGTTGACAAAACGTCCGCTGGTCTTAAACTTTTTCAACCATTCGAAGATCTTGTTGATCAGAAGGAGGATAAACGGGATCGGGATAATATTACCGATCATACAGATGATCAGCGCCTTCCAGTAAGGCACCTGAAATAAAGCTGCCGCGATCAATCCGCCTCTGAGTTCCAGGATCGGGAACAGCGATATAATAAATATTACAAGTTCATGGTTCCAGGACGCGAACGTAACCGCGATCCAGTCAATAATTTTGTTCATAAATAAAGGTTATTCTCTTTTTATTGTTACAGTTTCCGCTTATTTGTCAGATTCCAAGAAATCTCTTAACTTCTGCTTCCATGCCGTCGATCTCACAGACCGTATCATGGCGGATCTCCGCATCCAGGATCTCAGCTATTGCATTCGGGATCGCGATCCCGGATATCCGGTTCAACTCTTTGATCAGTGCGAAGTCGTCCTCGGACTCATACTTCGCATCGATCGCCGTCATGACGCTTCGTGCAAACTTATACGGACTTGCCGTCGAAACGATCACCGTCGGAGTCATATCACCGGTCTCTGCTGCGTATTTATCATAGACACAGGCCGCTACACCCGTATGGGTATCGGTAATATAATGATCTTCTTCAAAATGGGTCCGGATCCCTAAGGCATTCTCTTCTTCTGTTGCGAATCCGCCGTAGAAATCGTCCAGTTTTTCTTTCTGGTCTGCACTGATCTCATATTTTCCTTCTTCGGTCAGTGCTTTCATGTATGCACGGTTCTGCTCTTCACTCTCTCCGGCGATCAGGTAGATCAGCCGCTCTAAATTACTTGAGATCAGAATATCCATAGATGGTGAACTTGTCAGGATAAACTCCCGCTTGCGGTCGTATACGCCGGTCTTAAAGAAATCATAGAGGACCTTATTGTCGTTTGACGCGCAGATCAGTTTTCCTGCAGGGATCCCCATCTTCTTTGCAAAATAACCGGCCAGAATATTTCCGAAGTTTCCGGTCGGAACATCAAAGTTGACCTTCTCGCCTGGAGCGATCTTTCCTTTTTTGATCATCTGTCCGTAAGCCCAGACATAGTAAGCGACCTGAGGAACAAGCCGGCCGATATTGATCGAATTTGCAGAAGAAAACTGGTAGTGGTTCTCCTCAAGAAGCGCTTTCAGTTTCGTATCATTAAACATCTTCTTGACGCCGGTCTGGGCATCATCGAAGTTTCCGCGGACTCCGACGACAAAGGTATTTTCCCCTTTCTGGGTCACCATCTGGAGTTCCTGAACACGGCTGACTCCGCCTTTCGGGTAAAAGACAATGATCTTTGTTCCCGGAACATCCGCAAATCCGGCAAGCGCAGCCTTTCCGGTATCCCCAGACGTCGCAGTCAGGATCACGATCTCATTCTCGATCTTATTCTTCCGTGCGGAAGTTGTTAAAAGATGAGGAAGGATCGAAAGCGCCATATCTTTAAACGCGATCGTTGCCCCGTGGAAGAGTTCTAAAAACTCATACTTTCCGGCGGTAACAAGCGGCGCGATCTCATCTGTATCAAATTTACTGTCATAAGCACTATCGATACAGTGCTTCAGTTCTTCTTCGGTAAAATCCGAAAAGAACTTGCTCATGACAAGATAAGCGACCTCACGGTAGTTCATCTTTGCAAGTTCAGACAGCTCGATTCCTAATTCCGGAACAGCTGTCGGGACATAAAGCCCTCCATCATCCGCAAGGCCTTTTAAGATCGCCTCGGATGCTGAAATGGTTTCCCTGTTTCCTCTTGTGCTTTTATATCTGATTTCCATACTGACCTCTTTATCTGAATCGTTTCGTTAAGTCCTATTCTAATGCATTTGTAACGGGCCGTTTATTTTTCGGGTTCTTTGACCGCACATTCACTGTCAAGTCCCAAAAGGATCTCGATCCCGTGGCGGAGCGGCTTGATCACCGCTTCCAAATTCTCGACTGCGGCTTTCGGACTCCCGGGAAGCGTAATAATAATGCTTTCATCAAGGATTCCTGCATTCGCGCGCGAAAGCCAGGCTTTATCCGTGATCTTGCTGCTTGCAAGACGCATCGCCTCCCCAAAGCCGGGAATCATCCGGGTGCAGACATTCTGGCAGGCTTCCGGCGTAACATCCCGCTTGGAAAACCCGGTCCCGCCGGTCGTTACGATAAGAGTTACTTTCTCTTCCGCAAGCCGTCTCATTTCTGCTTCGATCATCTCCTGTTCATCCGGAAGGATCCCGGTGTAGATGACCTCATATCCGTTTTCTTTGAGAAACGCAGCAACTTTAGGGCCGGCCTCATCAACTCTAAGCCCCTGACTCCCTTTATCACTGATCGTTAAAACCGCTGACTGAAACATTTCTTTCCCGTTTCCTTTCTATCTCCGTCTTTCCTTTCAAATCGCCGTCCATTCCCGATCGATCATCAAAATTAAGAAGCATCAAAAAAGGACCCGGAGATATGCACCAAAAGTTTAACTGTTTTATTTTGCCATACTTCCCCGGGGATTTCCACTTTTTTCTTAAAGTTTCCTGTTGTTCATTTTAGAAGAAGGATCTTCTCCTTCGGAAGAAGGATCGTAAGATGGTCTGTCCTCATGGAATTCCACATATTTTTTCCCAGATCGATCAGGATATAGCGCTCTCCTTCCGTCCCTTCCGGCCGGAGCATGATCGAATAAGAGAACGGATTCTCAATTTCCCCGACGACCCTGCAGCTAAACCGGTTTACTGTTTCCTGCTCTTCTGCACCCTCATTCAGAAAATGAGTGGTTGAAATACCTTCGATTTCAACATCATGCATCCGGATCCCGATCCCTTTCATATCTTCCGGAATCGTACCGACGGAAAGCTCGATGCCCCAGTCTTCCGCAAAGACTTTACCGGGAGAGAGCTCATAGGCATCTGAAATGTTCTTACATCCTGTCAGGATCGCCCCGCCGATCGTTGTCGGTTCATTAAAGACTTCATGTTTTTCCCCAAGCGTCTGGAACAGTCCGTTTTCCATGATCGCGATATTATTTGTCAGGCGGAATACTTCATCCCGGTCATGTGAGACAAAAAGGACGGTCTTCCCAAAATCCCGGATCAGGTTTTCCACCTGCCGTTCTGTATGGAACCTGAGATGGGAATCCAGGGCAGAAAACGGCTCGTCCAGAAGCAGAACCTTTGGATCATTGACCAGGATCCTAGCAAGAGCACAGCGCTGCTGCTGACCGCCGGAAAGCATCTTCGGCTTTTTGGACTCATAACCGGAAAGATGGAGCCGGTCGAGCATCTTCCTCGCCTTTTGCTCTTTTTCTGCCTTTGTTCCTTCCCGGACGCCGCAAATAACATTCTGTAGGACCGTCATATTCGGAAAAAGCGCATACTGCTGGAACAGATATCCGGTCATCCGCTTTTGCGGTTTCAGATTGATCCTTTTTTCCGAGTCAAAAAGTACGGTATCGTCTAAAACGATCCGTCCTTTATCCGGCGTTTCGATCCCGGCGATACACTTCAGCGTCATGCTTTTCCCGCATCCGGACGCTCCAAGGATCGCAAGCATCTCATTGCCTGCCTCAAATTTGACACGAAGGTCAAAATGACTTAGTTTTTTTTCAATATCAACCTGAAGAGAGATTTCTGCCCACCGCCTTTTCTTTTTCTTTCTTTTCGATCAAATTGACCGCTAATAACACGATCGCAGAGATCGCAATATTGATCAAAACCCATTGAAACGCCTCCGCGTCCTGATTGTTTTTCCACAGCGCATAGACTGTTGTCGAGATCGTTGCGGTATGACCCGGAATATAACCTGCAATCATGCTGGTTGCACCATATTCTCCCAGCGCTCTGGCAAAAGCCAGAACAGTTCCCGCGAGGATCCCCTGACGACAATACGGAATCCTGATGCGCCAGAATATAAACGTATTGGAAAGTCCAAGGGTCTTTCCGGACTGATTCAGCGTTTCGTCAAAAGATTCAAACGCGCCGCGAGCTGTCCGGTACATCAAAGGGAAAATAACGATCACGGTCACGATGATCGCAGACCACCAGGTCATCGGGATCGTAAATCCAAATGCGGAAAGAAAAAACTTTCCGAGCGCCCGCCTCGGTCCGACCAGACGAAGGACAAGATATCCGACAACGGTAGGAGGAAGTACTAGCGGCAATGTAAGGATCACATCCAGGATTCCTTTTAATACCCTTGGAAGTTTCGCGATATAATACGCGAACAGCAGGCCGAGGAAAAAGACCACGGCCGTGCTGATCAGCGCAATTCTTAAGGAATTGATTAATGGAAATAAATTCATTGTTTAAAAAAGTGCAGTAAATCCAACGCCCTCAAAAAAGCCTTTTGCTTCCGGACCTGTCAGGAATTCCAGAAAAGCCTTTGCCGCATCCGGATTGGTTCCGCTTGTGATCTGAGCAGCCGGATAGATCACCTTTCCGCCGGTCTGTTCTTCAGTTGCGACTGCAACCGCATCAAGTCCTGCAGAATAAGCGTCCGAAGCGTAAATTACGCCTGCCTGAGCTGTCCCTTCCGTCAATGCGGAAGTCACGCCCTTGACATCCTCACCGTAAGTGATTTCCCCTGCATTCGCAAGTGACCCTTCATCGAGTCCGAGAGATTCAAAGATCTTTTGGGTATATGCTCCGACCGGAACAGATTCTCCGCCCATTGCAAAGAGGAATCCGTCTGTATCGAACGATGCCTTCAGATCATCGAAGGACTGGATGTTTGCCGGATTTCCTTCCGGAACAGCTAAAACACACTTGTTTTCAAGAAGATCGATCCTGGTATCCGGTACAACAAAATCGTTCCCGTCCGGGTTTTTCTCCGCATCCGCGGTAACATCGATCATATTCATCTGTTTCTGGGCAGCCGATACAAAAACATCACACGGTGCGCCCTCTATGATCTGATCAACCAGAGTTCCGGAAGAGCCATAGTTTGGTGTTACGGTAACATTCGGATGTTCTTTCTCGAAGGCTTCAATGATCTGATCCATAGACTCTGTCAAAGAAGCTGCTGCATAAACCGTGATTTCTCCGGAAAGGTCATCTGCCGGAGCCGGCGTTACCGAACTGCTTCCAGCCGGTTCTGCTCCGCTTCCTGCAGGAGCCGGCGTATTACCGGTACTTCCGCATGCCGCAAGGAGCCCTGTACATAACAACAACGCTGCAATAACCGATATAATCTTTTTCATTTTTTTCTCCTTGTCTCGTAAGCCCAATCAAATAATTTGGACTTGTTATTCATGCCTTCTTTCAAACTCAAAAATTATTAATTATTGCGCGCGCGATAAAATAATAAACAAAGTAATCATCCGCAATCATTCTCCAAAGAGATAATGACCGCTTTTTCCGCCGTCTTTTTCCAGAAGATAGATATCGGAGATCCGGATATCCCTCTGAACGGCTTTACACATATCGTAGATCGTAAGCGCCGCGATCGACGCCGCACTCATCGCTTCCATCTCGATTCCGGTCTTGCCGTCGCATTTCGCAGTGGATATGATCTTGATCGTAGAGGAAGCCTCATCCAATTCAAATGAAATATCGACGTTTGTGATCTGGATCGGATGGCACATCGGAATAATATCCGGGGTCCTTTTTGCCCCCATGATCCCGGCAACCTGGGCAACTGCCAGGACATCGCCTTTTTTCATCTTTCCTTCTTTGATCATGCGGAAGGTCTCCGGATTAACACTAACGGCAGCGGTTGCCTTTGCAATCCTTGTCGTGACGGCCTTTTCCGAAACATCGACCATTCTCGCTCTTCCTTCTTCATTAAAATGTGTCAGTTCACTCATTTTCTTATCCTTTTCACTTTCTTTAGCCGCCGATCTGGTTCATATTTCTTAAGGTGCTGCTTGGATTATCATATCCAAGATCATAGTTTTCCGGTTTCTCTGCAATCTGTTTTGCGATTGCTGCTTTCAGCTCTTCTCCATGAAGGCCACGTACCGGAGTTTCAAACCGGGAATGAAGACATGCCTTAAGCTTTCCGTCCGCTGTAAGACGAAGACGGTTACAGTGGGAACAAAAATGGTGGTTGACCGGACTGATCAGTCCGATACAGCCTTTGTATCCGGGAACCTGATAGAGTGTCGCAACCCCGCTTTCTCCGATTTTTGTCAGACGGGAGTCTTTGCTTAACACCGTTTCATTCGGAATAAAACAAGACTTCTCCCAGTTCATGGCTTCACCGATCGGCATTAACTCAATAAAACGGATCTGATAATCTTCCATCTCAGTCAATGCAACAAAATCATTGATCTCATCATCATTCGTACCGCCGATCAGGACCGCATTCAGTTTAATATTCTGAAATCCGGCTGTTTTTGCTGCCTCGATTCCTTCAAAGATCTCATCGACCGGCCGTTCACTGAATTTACAGCGTGTCAGTTCCTTGTATTTTTGATTTTTCAATGTATCAATTGATATATTAAGGCGGTCGACTCCGGCCGCTTTCAGTTCGGAAGCCGTCTGTTTTAAAAGAAGTCCGTTCGTCGTAATGCAGAGCTCTTTGATCCCGGGGATCTTAGAGATTTCCCTGCAGATATCAAAGATACCCTTCCTGACAAGCGGTTCCCCGCCAGTCAGCCGGACTTTGTTCACACCGAGCTCAGCACAGACGCTCGTGATCTCCGCAATTTCTTCAACACTTAAGATCCGGTCATGGGAAAACTTTTCCACGCCATCTTCCGGCATACAGTACCTGCAGCGAAGATTGCAAAGATCTGTGACCGAGATCCTTAAATAATTGATTTCTCTTTTAAAACTATCCTGCATCTTTCTATTCTTTCTTCTTTACTTCATTCGTTCAGGAAAGATACTCTCCCGAAAGGATAAATTCCGCAACTTCCTCATACGCATCAAGGGCAAAGACGGGAATTTCCGTTATTTCCTCATCTGAAACTACAGCACAAAGCTCCGCCAGCGGAAGAGAAAGCCCTTTTCCGGTTTCCTTCCGGCTGACCCCGATCTTCGGAAGATCGCTCATCCGGTATCCTTCCACAAGAACGACATCATAGTCACCCGGAAGGGAATCGATCATCTCATGAACATCCGGACATTCGTCATTCCGCTTGATGATCGCGCTTTTTTCGGCGGAACAGATAGCAACAAGATCACTCCCGGCATGATAAAACCGGTAACTGTCCTTTCCCTCATGATCCATCTCAAATTTATGTGCATCATGCTTAATAACAGCAACAGAAAAACCGCGCTGCTTTATAACTTTAATTAATTGTTCAATGAAAGTCGTTTTTCCGGAACCGGAAAACCCAACAAAAGATATAATTCTTTTTTGATGATCAATAAAACGCATTTATTGTCTCCTTTTCAAAAATGGAAGGCATCCGGATTTCTCCGGATACCCCGTCCGGGCAGCCATGACAATCGTTTTAGGCCCTCCCGGATCGGAGATTGATTAGTTAAAACCTACCACTTTGGTATACCAAAGTCAAGTCTGAGTTTATAAATGGTCACTGGCAAATAAAGCAGGGATCCGGGATTTACAGAAGAGATTCCAGAGTATTCCGGATCTCAAGGATAAACTCCTCTGTATTTAAAACGGAAGGCGAAGGGATCGTCGTGATCAGGGAAAGATCCTTTGTCATCTTTCCGCTTTCAATCGTTTCGATCACCGCTTCTTCCAGCTTTTTCGCAAAGGAACAAAGAGCGGCATTCCCGTCCATCTGTCCACGCTTATTCAGCGCACCTGTCCAGGCAAAGATCGTCGCGACGGAATTTGTTGAGGTCTTCTCGCCATCCCGGTATTTATAGAAATGGCGCTGTACTGTCCCATGGGCTGCCTCAAACTCATAGTTTCCTTCCGGAGAGACAAGGACGGATGTCATCATCGCAAGTGCACCGAACGCGGTCGCGACCATATCACTCATGACATCTCCGTCATAGTTTTTGCATGCCCAGATAAATCCGCCTTCGCTCTTGATCACGCGGGCAACCGCATCATCGATCAAAGTATAAAAATACTCGATCCCGGCTGCATCAAATTTTTCTTTGTATTCTTTTTCAAAGACGTCCTGGAAAACATCTTTGAAATGGTGGTCATAGATCTTGGAAATCGTATCCTTTGCAGAAAACCAAAGATCCTGTTTCGTTTCTAACGCATAGTTGAAGCAGCTTCTTGCGAAACTTGTAATCGAAGAATCGAGGTTGTGCTGGCCCTGAAGGATCCCGCACCCGTCAAATTCCTTGATCAGCTTCCGCTCTTCCGTTCCGTCCTCTGCGGTAAAGACAAGCTCAGCCTTTCCTTTCTTTTCCACGCGGAGCTCAGAAGCGCTGTAGAGGTCGCCGTATGCGTGACGGGCGATCGTGATCGGCTGTTTCCAGGTCTTGACATAAGGATCGATTCCATGGACCATGATTGGCGCACGGAAAACCGTCCCGTCAAGAATCGCGCGGATCGTTCCGTTCGGACTCTTATACATCTCCTTGAGGTTGTATTCCTCTACCCTTGCCTTATTCGGAGTGATCGTTGCGCATTTAACTCCGACGCCGTATTTTTTGATCGCGTTTGCCGCATCTTTTGTGATCTGATCTCCGGTCTCATCCCTTTTTTCGAGCCCAAGATCGTAGTACTCCGTCTTAAGGTCAACAAACGGCAGGATCAGTTCATCCTTTACCATTCTCCAGATCACACGGGTCATTTCATCCCCGTCCATCTCAACAACCGGCACCGACATCGGAATCCGTTCAAAATTCTCCATCCTCTTCTTCCCCCTGACTTCCTCTTTGTTTCCAAGAAAATCAAAGCTCAGCTGCTGATCGATCTCCGGCTCATCGCCATAAAGTTTCTCCTGGTCTACAAGCCAGACCCCATTCTGGAGTTTTGTCAGGAACTGATGGTCCTGAAGCGTTTTCATAACCTTCGCGATCGTAGCCTCGCTGCATCCCATGTCAAACGCGATCCGCTTATAGGTTCCGATAAACAGATTCGTTCCGGGATCCATGTTGGTCATGATATACATAAAAATCTCGATCTGGCGGCTGTCCTTGATCCCGAGTCCTTTTAAAAAATGCATGAACTCTGTATCTTTATATGTGCTTTTTCTCTTTCTTGACATAAAAACCTCTAAAAAAGTAAAAAAGTAAACAGGGAGTGGGCCTGTAAGCCGGGTTCTGTTGAAAATGGTCATCTATCTTGATCTACCGTCACCGGCAGACTCTGCGCGACCTACCCGGAAGCTCTGCGGGCCGCTTCAACGCTTCCTGTTTGGTCTTGCTTCGGATGGAGTTTACATGTGCCCTTCCTGTTACCAGCAAGGCGGTAGTCTCTTACACTGCCATTTCACCCTTACTCCGGAAGCCTTTCAGTGACCGGCGATAATGCTTTTCCGTTCTCTGAAAGACCTCCGGGGCGGTATATTTCTGTTGCACTGGTCCTGGGATCACTCCCGCCAGACGTTATCTGGCATCCTGCCCTATGAAGCCCGGACTTTCCTCACCTTACGATCCAAGCCGTAAGGCGCGACCATTCAGCCCACTCACAAACTCTTATAATAACGAGTTCTCCGGGAATTTGCAACGCTAATTGACCCGGATCTTTAAAATCGCATATTGCTTCTTTTTGTCCAATAGCTTGAGATCCTCAAGGATCTCAAATCCGTTTTCCTCCGCATACGCACGGATCAGATCCACGTCACGATGGGGAGAAAGAATCAGTTCTTTTGCGCTTTGAACAACGTCTGCCCCATCCCTCAGGATCCGGTTCATTAAGATTCCTCCCATACCGGAAAGGATAATCGAGTCGACTTCACCTGGAATAAACTCTGAAAGCCCGTCGGAAAGCCGGCAGACGATTCCGTTTTCGCATATCTTTGTCTCCGTATCTTTCCGGTCTTCGATCAGAAATCCTGCCCGCTCTGCGTTTTCTCTTGCCTTTTCCAGAGATCCCGGGCTTAAGTCAGCTGCGATCACAAAAGGAGAGATCTCTTTCCGCAATAAATAGATAGGCACATACCCATGGTCTGTGCCTATATCTGCTGCCCGGAAGCCGGGCGTTACCAGTTCTGCAATTGTCCGTAATCTTGCTGAAATACCCATTCTTAATCAAGGAAGTCTTTCAGTTTCCGGCTCCGGCTCGGGTGGCGCAGTTTGCGCAGTGCCTTCGCCTCGATCTGACGGATTCTCTCTCTTGTTACATAAAACTCTTTTCCGACTTCTTCAAGGGTTCTTGCCCGTCCGTCTTCAAGGCCGAACCGCAGCTTCAGAACTTCCTGTTCCCGCTCAGTCAGCGTAAGAAGAACTTCGTTTAACTGTTCCTTTAAGAGAACAAACGTTGCCGCATCGACCGGCGAAGTAATATTCTCATCTTTGATAAAATCGCCGAGATGGGAGTCTTCTTCCTCACCGATCGGAGTTTCCAGAGAAACCGGATCCTGGGAGATCTTTAAGATCTCGCGGACTCTTGAGACCGGAATATCCATCTTCTCAGCAATTTCTTCATTGGTTGGTTCCCTTCCGAGTTCCTGAAGAAGCTGCCGGGAGATCCGGAGAAGCTTGTTGATCGTCTCTACCATATGGACCGGGATACGGATCGTTCTGGCCTGATCCGCGATCGCTCTTGTGATTGCCTGTCGGATCCACCATGTCGCATAAGTTGAGAACTTATAGCCCTTCTTATAATCGAACTTCTCAACAGCCTTCATAAGACCAAGGTTGCCTTCCTGGATCAGATCCAAAAGCTGCATTCCGCGTCCGACGTACCGTTTCGCGATACTGACAACAAGACGAAGGTTCGCTTCCGCAAGTTTTGCCTTAGCCTCCTTGTCGCCCTTTTCCATTCTTTGCGCAAGCTCGACCTCTTCATCGGAGGAAAGAAGCGGAACTTTTCCGATCTCTTTCAGATACATCCGGACATGGTCTTCGATATTGACATTGTTTTCGAGGTCGGAGATATCAAGGTCGACTTCAACAAGTTCTTCCTCTCCTTCCCCAAGATCAATATCATCATCCAGATCAAGGATCAGGTCATCATCGCTGATATCGGTCCGAAGAACATCGACGCCCTTCCCTTCCAGATATTCCACGATACTTTCCATGTATTCCTGGTTCAGTTCCATTCCCGGGAAATACTTGTCGATCTCGGCAAACTCGATCACATTTTTCTTTTTCTCTGCATCTTTTACGAGTTTATTCAGGCACTCTTCAAAGTTTGCATTATTCAGAAGAGGATTCTCCACCCCATCTTCTCCATCGGAATTCCACAAAGTTAAAGCATCGTCGTTTTCATCGGAAGAAATCTCTTCCGGTTCTTCTTCCGCCTCTTTCTTTGCCTTTGATTTTGTCGTCTTCGCGGTTTTCTTTTTCGGAGTTTCCGTTTCTTCTTCCTCTACCGCCTTTTTCTTAGAGGAGGCTTTCTTTTTCGGAGCCTCTTTTTCTTCTTCCTCTGCTGCCTTTTTCTTAGAAGAGGCCTTCTTTTTCGGAGCCACTTTTTCTTCTTCCTCTGCTGCCTTTTTCTTTGAGGAGGCTTTCTTTTTCGGAACTTCCTTCTCTTCTTCCTCTACCGCCTTTTTCTTAGAGGAGGCTTTCTTTTTCGGAACTTCCTTCTCTTCTTCCTCTACCGCCTTTTTCTTAGAGGAGGCTTTCTTTTTCGGAA
>JAFWFQ010000036.1 GCA_017515535.1 Parasporobacterium sp.
AGTACGCGACTGCAAGGGTGAACAAAAAAAGCAAGCGCCTGTCAAAATGCCTGCTGAAAGGTCTGTGCAAAAGAACGGGCGCGAAGAACCGCGGTCTTTCAAAGAGAAACGATCTCACCGGAAGCAACTGGAGCAAGATCCCAACCACTCTCCTCGAGGTCGGATTCATGAGCAACCCGGCAGAAGACCGGAAAATGCAGAAGACTTCATATCAGAAGAAGATCGCCAAGGGCATCGCCGACGGAGTGGATGCTTACTTCGGCTATAAATAAAAGAACACTTTGTGGCCCTGTTTGCGTCTTGTCAGAAACCCCAGCTGTTCCAGCTCTATCAGATCCTTTCTCGCGGTTTCAAAGGAAACGCCGAATTTCTTCTGCCACTTAGCCGCGGTGATCGTCGGGATATCTTCCGCAGCCATCCAGCGCGCGCCCTTCAGCAAACGTGCGTCAAACGGCGGATCGAGTATTCCCTCGACCGATCGTAATTTTTCCATTATATCTATCCTTCTTTCCGTAGCTTTCAGCGTATCGGCAAGGACCTTCGAGTAGTGATCTGAAAAATATGTGAGATCATGTCCATTGGCCGGGTCCTGACTTGAACGGATCGCTTTATAATACCGCGAGCGATTCTCGGAAAGTATCCCTGAGATCGGGATCAGACGGAAGAAATCATATCCGGCCTTGAGCAAAACCATATATGTCAATGCCCTTGCTGTCCTTCCGTTACCATCAAAAAACGGGTGGACTATCACAAAATATATGTGAGCGATAACTGCTTTTTCGACCGGATGTATCATCGGATCGTTGAGATATGCGCACAGTTCGCCCATCATAGGCTTTACACTCTTTGCTTCCGGCGCAGTATATTCGATTTTCCCCCTCCGGGAGACCACATATATAGCGTCATTTCTATATTCTTTGATCGGACCTCCGTCCAATGTCCCTTCCGTCAAAATATCAGCGATCTTTATTATTAGGTCGTCATCCACTTGATCGTCCAGGTGCTCTATTACAAATTGCAGCGCGCTGTAATTATTTGCTATCATGCGCCCATCTTTGCTCTTTGGTTCTTTCCCGGATTCGATCAGTCTGTGAGCGTCCTCTTTTGTGCTGAAAGCGCCCTCGATCGAGCTCGAATAGAAAGCTTCGTCTATCATGCTCTCTTTGCCGATTTCAGTAATGACATTGAGAGCGGGATTGGTCCGGGCCATTGCGGTGATCTCATCTGCCGCTTTCAGGAATCTATCCGTTCTGTTGTAATAGTATGGTTCTCCGTCAAAAGAATGCAGGGGAAGAATGATGGCTTCCCGTTCCCGGCGCTCTAACTCTTCAGGCCAAAAGTCCTCTATATCCACGCTCATAGGAAGCCTGTACATAGTTTCCTGCTTATTTGTATATTGATCGTAAAATGTTTCAATAAGTTCTTTGTCAAACATATCTCTTATGTCAATCGTATATCAATTTTATATCTAATCTATATCAATTTTATATCAACTCTTTATCGAATACAACACA
>JAFWFQ010000037.1 GCA_017515535.1 Parasporobacterium sp.
AGACAAAAGCCTGCTCTCCTCATCTGTAGTCAGGGCATGTCTTTCTTCTCTGTCATGCTCATGTGCCCTCCTGAGCTCAAACAGTGCTTTTTCTGCCGGATTAACCAATAAATAGCCATCGTCCACTGCGACCTGAAATACCTGTCTGAGGACTGTATGAACCCCATCTATAGTGCTGGTGCTAAGCCTCTTCTTTTCGGCCAGTCTGTTATAGAACTTCTTGACATCTGACTTCTTAACATCTATCAGTTCCGCCCTGCCAATATTGCTGTGTTGGACATACTGTCTGTACAGATACATATAATTGCTCAGAGTATTTTCCCTGATCCCCCGTTTTGTCTCTGCCCAGAGCTCAAAAGCATCATTTACGGTTATGAGGTTCTGGTCGTCACAGGCACACAAAGTAAACAATGCATATAAACGATCTTCTTTCTCCCGTAGGCTGTCCAGATTGTCAGCGCTAGTCCGGAAGCGTTCCCCTTTTATCGTTACATCAAAGTAATATCTCCCATCCGTTCCCTGGCGTTCGCTTTGTTTCAGTCTGCGACCTGTGGAATCCACTCTTTTGATGATTGCCTGGTTCCCTTTTCTTTCCATGGCACACCTCCTACAGACTGTACGCCTTGTCCAGATACTCATCCAGACGTTTGCGTTTGATCAGACGCTTAGTACCGTTCCATAGGACGAACTCACAATCATCGTTATCCGTCAGTTCCCTGAGTTTAGCCATTCCGATCCCGGAATACGCTGCAGCTTCTTTTACAGTCAGTGTTGCCTTTTCCCATACTGGGATTTCAATCGTTTTCATTTTCATATACCTCCTTAAAAATATGGAGGTAATGCTACCATCAGAGAAAGGAGTGCCACAACAGCAGCACTCCTTTTATCTCCATTTCAACGCGATGTACTTCTATGCCAAAAAATGAAAGACATACTATTACAAATCCCTGTATAACCCTTCATATCTTTACTTTTCCGGTAACAACTTATGATAATTTACACCAATTTACACCACAAATAGAATAATTTACGAAATCCGAAACCGAAGGATTTGCCATAAATGCAGGGTTATGAAGACTTATAACAACTTATGAGTCCAAACTTTTCATTGTCGGGAACAGTAAAACGTCACGGATTGCAGCGCTGTTAGTCAGCAACATGACGAAACGGTCGATTCCATATCCGATTCCGCCTGTAGGAGGCATACCGATTTCAAGTGCGTTCAGGAAATCTTCATCCGTCGTATTTGCTTCCTCATCTCCTGCCGCAAGCGCTTCCTCCTGCGCTTTGAAACGCTCTCTCTGATCGATCGGATCGTTGAGCTCAGAGTAAGCATTCGCCATCTCCCATCCATTGATAAAGAGCTCGAAACGTTCCACATAATTCGGCTCATCCGGTTTCTTCTTTGTAAGCGGTGAGATTTCAATCGGATGGTCAATCACAAACGTCGGCTGAATTAAATGTTCCTCTGCATACTCTTCAAAGATCAGGCTTAAGATATCGCCCGCTTTATGGCGTTCTTCAAATTCAACATTCTTCGCAGCTGCGATCTCGCGTGCTTTTGCAAGCTTTTCCTCGCCGTCGAGGGCATCTACGACTGCCCAGTCAACATCCGCGTATTTCTTGACCGCATCACGCATCGTCAGTACTTCAAACGGTTTTCCGAAATCCAGTTCAACATCACCGTATTTGAATTTCGTAGTTCCAAGTACTTCTTTCGTTACGATACGGTACATATCTTCGGTCAGTTCCATCATGCCATGATAATCCGTATATGCCTGATAAAGCTCCATCAGGGTAAACTCCGGATTATGGCGGGTATCAAGACCTTCGTTACGGAATACGCGGCCGATCTCATATACACGCTCCATTCCACCGACGATCAATCTCTTCAGATAGAGCTCCAAGGAGATGCGAAGTTTAAGGTCTTCGTTCAGTGCATTGAAATGTGTCTCAAACGGACGGGCAGCTGCACCGCCGGCATTTGCTACAAGCATCGGTGTCTCGACTTCCATGAAGCCCTGTCCATCAAGATAACGACGGATGGAAGCGATTACCTTCGACCGTTTAATAAAGGTATCACGGACTTCCGGGTTCATGATCAGATCAACGTAACGCTGACGATATCTCATATCTGTATTTGTGATTCCGTGATATTTTTCCGGAAGGATCTGGAGACTCTTGGAAAGAAGAGTCATCTCTTCTGCATGGAGAGAAACCTCACCGGTCATCGTACGGAACATATATCCCTTTACACCATAGATATCTCCGATATCAGATTTCTTGAATTCAGCATAGGATTCTTCACCGATGGAATCTCTTGCAACATAGACCTGAATCGTTCCCTTTAAGTCCTGAATATTGCAGAAAGAAGCTTTTCCCATAACCCGCTTAAACATCATACGGCCTGCGACAGAAACATGAATCGGCTTTGCGTCCATGATCGATCTGCGCTCATTGTAATCTGCTTTTTTTGCGGCTCTTGCTTCTTCCTCTTCCATACCTTCTGTATTGACCGGAGTAATTCCTGCAAGGCGCGCTTCTTCATGCGCTTCATAAACCGCCTTTGCTACATCGGTATGGCTGGTCTGCTCATAGCTCGTGATCCGGAACGGATCATGCCCTGCTTCCTGAAGCGCCGCAAGCTTTTCTCTCCGGACTTTCAGAAGTTGACCAATATCCTGCTGACTGTTTTGATTATTGTTTTTCTCTGCCATGTGTGATCCCCTTTTTTGAATGAAGCCGCTCCCGGTATCCCGAAAGCGGCTGTTTCTGCATAGAATAGTTGACTACATGTCTGCCTTTTCGATGTCCAGAACTTTATATCGAATCGACCCTGCCGGAATCTCGATCTCAACAACTTCGCCGACTTCCTTATTCATAAGGGCAGCTCCGATCGGAGATTCATAAGAAATCTTCTTTTCTCTGGAATTCACTTCCGTTGAAGATACGATCTGATAAGTATATTCTCTTCTTGTTCCCATATCACGGACTTTAACTTTGCAGCCCATATGGATCTTATCAAAATCGATTTTTTTTGCATCGATGATTTCTGCGTTTTTCAGGATATTTTCCAGTTCTTCAATATGTGCTTCGATATCTCTCTGCTCATCCTTTGCAGCATCATACTCTGCATTCTCGGACAGGTCGCCCTGCTCTCTAGCTTCTTTTATTTTCTGTGCAATTTCTTTTCGCTTATTTACTTTAAGGTCTTCCAGTTCCTCCTGAAGTTTCTGATAACTTGCTTTAGTTAAAATTTTTCCTTGCTCTGCCATTTTTTACTACCTCTCAATAACTTGGTTTTTTATAGCTCGTTCCACCAGGCTATGTAATTTTAAGGAGCCATCCGGCTCCTTAAAGCATGAGAAATTATACTTTACGCATCCCACTTTGTCAATGAATTCTCAAACTCCTCAAGGGTTGTACACCTGTTTATTTCTCTCCGCATCCTTGCAGCATCACGATATCCCGTAACATAAAACCCGACATGCTTTCTCATCTGCCGGATCGCGGCATCTTCCCCCGCAAAGTCGATCATCAGATGGACATGCCGAAGGATCATATCCCGGACCTCATTCAGCTCGGGGCGTTTCGCCTCTTCTCCGGTCTCCAGATAAGTCCGGATCTGCCGGAAGATCCATGGATTTCCGCGGGCGCCTCTTGCGACCATGACAGCATCTACCCCGGTTTCATCAAACATCTCTTTTGCATCTTTTCCGGTATAAATGTCTCCGCTTCCAATCACGGGAATCCTGACTGCCTTCTTGACCTCAGCTATAATCTTCCGATCTGCTTTTCCATGATAAAACTCTTCCCGGGTCCTTCCGTGTATCGCGATCGCCGATGCACCGGAGCCCTCCGCGATCTTCGCGATCTCAACGGCATTGACTTCCTGTTCGGAAAATCCTTTTCGTATCTTAACAGTTACCGGTTTTGAAAGCCGCTTCGTCATTGCCGTAATGATCGCCTCAACTTTCTTCGGCTCACGCATCAAAGCACTTCCCTCTCCGTTTCCGACAACCTTCTGGACCGGACATCCCATGTTAATATCAAAGACATCATACGGTCCGTCTTCCAGTTTTGCGGCTTCCTCGGCAAGGAGATCCGGCTCATTTCCAAAAAGCTGGACCGCTACCGGCCTCTCTCCCGGGCTTGTCGCAAGAAGCGGAAGTGTATTCCTATTCTTGTAAAAAAGCGCTTTCGCACTGATCATTTCTGTATACGTAAAAGTGGCACCCTGTTCTATGCAGAGTGCCCGAAACGGCAAGTCAGTAAAACCGGCCATCGGCCCCAATATCAAATTACCTGCTTCTACGTTTCCTATTTTCATAAGAGAATCATTCGGTTTTATTTATTTTTTTCATACAGGATCCGGAGACCGTGCATAGTCAGATTCGGCTCAAGGAATTCGATCTCATCGGTTTTGGAAAAAATCGCACTTGCAAGTCCACCGGTCGCTACGACTTTGATATTCTCTTCCGTTGATTCTTCTTTCAGCCGGCGGATGATGTACTCCGCTTCTCCGATATGACCATAAAGAATTCCGGCCTGAAGACTTGTGATCGTATCTTTACACATGATCGACCCCGGGTCGGTGATCTCAATCTGCGGAAGACGTGCGGTCCCAGACCAAAGGGATTTTGCGGAAAGCATAATTCCCGGACAAGTAACCGCAGACTCAAAAACGTGTTCTTTTGAGAAATAATCAAATTTCGTAGCGGTTCCGTAATCAACAACAATGACCGGTCCTCCATAAAGCTCAAGCGCTGCTACGCCGTCTACGATCCGGTCAGATCCGACCTCATTCGGATTCGTCTTTACCAGCCGGATCCCTGTTTTGGTTCCAGGTCCGACGATCAGCGGATGGACCTTAAAGAATTTAACAATCGCATTATTCAAAGAATGCATAACATTCGGAACAACAGAAGCAATAATCACTGCGTCGATTTCTTTCGAAGCGATTCCGCTGCTTTCCAGGATCGACTTGATCGAAACGCCGAATTCATCAGACGTCCTCGGCATATCCGTCGTAAGGCGGAATGTTGTGCGGATTTCTTTTCCGTCAAAAACCGCAAATTTAATATTCGTATTTCCAAGATCAATCGCTAACAGCATGATAGTATTCCTCCAGTTGTCTAAACAGTTCTTCCTTCTCTTGCTGGAGCTGTTTGATTTTCAGCTCGCTCCCGATCTCGTCAAAATAGATATCATCTTCTCTCGCCGTAACCATGATCTGGAGATTCCCTTCTTCATTAAACTCCAACATAATAATCCCGCTGACATCCTGCACAAAAAGAACGCAAAGGATCTTTAGCTCATTTTTCACCTGTTCCGGTAAAACATCATAAACAGGATTCATATAAAATTTTTGTTCATAGTAGCTTGCGCCACAAAGCACTTTGTTATCCATGGGACAAAATATAAACTATTTTCTTTCTGATTGCAATGCTTCCGCATCCCGGAATCTGGTTTTCATCTTACAAAAAGAGCCATTGCAGTCCTTGCTGCAACAGCCCTTCTCTAATACCGCTGGGAGGCGGATAATTAATTCCTTAAAAAGCAACGTAAACATCTAATGTTCCGTAGTCACAGCCACAATCATAAACGCAGCCTTCTTTTCCGAACGGAGTCGCAACAACGGTACCGTATGGAAGGTCTTCCGATGCAAGGCAGATCCGGCCGTTTTCATCACAGACATATCCATTCTCATCTACATAACGTCCCGGAATGGAAAGCCCGCCGCCCGGAAGAACGTTCTGGGAGTACCAGGTCCATCTCCATCCGCCAGAATAGATTTCCCCGAGAAATCTGAGATCTCCTGCAGAATAATAATCACCGCCGGCAGAGGTCAGATCAGGAGTATAAGAAACAGGTTCTTCATAGTAGTATTCTTCTACGACCGGCTCTTCATAGTAGTATTCTTCTACGACCGGCTCTTCCACGATTAGCTCCTCAACCGGTGTTTCCACTACAGGCTCCTTCGGCTGTGCTGCGGCTACTTCCACAACTTCTTCTACCGTTGATTTTGCGCTTTCTTTCACGACCATCTGGACATATGCATTATAGGAGGCAGCTTTCTTCGCATTCTCGATTTCCAGAAGCTGTCCTTTCACTTTAAAAAATTCTATCTGCTTCGCATAGACACTTGTGTTGAAAACCAGTATAATTGCCAGTACCAGTCCAAGTGCGATTGCAAGAAGTAATTTGTGGTTTTTTGTTCGAATCATAATATTACGTTTTGTCCTAAATATTTCAAAATCATTTTCAAATTGTTACAAAATTATTACGTTGTCGTTATTTTAGCGCAACAAAAAAACCGTGTCAATGCTTATTTTATAAGCTTTTTCACGGTTTTCCGTATCTTGTGGTTCTCGATTTGGAGAACCACAAAATATAGATTTTGTTAAGAAATTATTTCAGAAAATCACGAGAAAAATCTGAAATAATAAAGCAGGAGCGCGGCACTTACAGCCGCATTCAAGGACTCTACCCGGCCTTCCATCGGGATCCGGATCTTGCCGGAAACCGAATTCAATACCCCCTTAGAAATCCCGTTTCCTTCATTTCCGATCACGATCGCAAGCTTTTCTGCTTTCTCCGTTTCCCTAAGATCGACTGCGTCATCAAGTGCTGCCCCGTAGACGATAACGCCCTCCGCTTTTAATGCTTCCACAACGGAAACCAGATCATCCACAACGAACGGAACCCGGAAGATACTTCCCATTGTGGAGCGGATCACCTTCGGGTTAAAAATATCGGCACATCCCTCGCTCATGACAACCATGGTCACTCCTGCTGCCTCTGCCGTCCGGATCATCGTCCCGAGATTTCCCGGATCCTGAATATCATCCAACAGAAGGAGGCGGCAGCCGTCCCCGAGTTCAGACGGATCCAGCGACCAGGAAGGCTGACGGACGAGCGCAAGCGCACCCTGCGGAGTCACGGTATCCGAAACGGATTGGAATACCTCATCCGAAACAACTTCCATATTATTATAGAAATCTGTTTCAAAAGTTCCCGACCGGAAAAGGCTTTCCGAAAGATATAACTGTTCTACCATTTCCGGAGGTGCTTCTTTTACAAGCCGGATCCCTTCTATTACAAAAAGCCCCCGGACTCTCCGCTCTTTGGCAGAGGAAAGAAGCTTTTTGATTCCTTTGATTTTGCTGTTATTTTTAGAACTGATCATTTTTTAGCCACCGTTACTTTCACGTTTTCTTCTCCAAACCGCTGTTTCAGGACACCGAGAAAATCATCGGTCAGATTGATCGAATACCGGCTGTCCATGACTTTCAGCTGTTTTTCCTTCTTTAAATAGATTTTGATCACCGTACTTCCTTTTAGCTGTTCCACACTGCTTAAAGAAGAAATATATTTTGCGTTCTCAAGATATTCCTCCATATCCCGGAACTGGAACCATATTTCTTTCCCTGTGTCTTCCATATCCCGGATCGTCTCACAGATCAGTTTCCCGTCTGAATCAGAATCCACACTGACCCGGCCGGTAATCAAAACTTTTCTTCCCTCTTCGATCAACGGACGAAGGACCGTATAGTCTTTCGGGAAAACAATGACCTCGACCGTTCCCAAAAGATCCTCCAGTGTCAGGAATGCCATCGGCTGTCCATTTCTTGCGCTTTTTTTTGTAACTGCCGCAATAATTCCGCCAATCGTTGCTTTTGAGTTATCCGCAACTGCAACATGTCCTTCCTCATCGATTGCAAAATCCGTCGACTTCGCAGTCACCATCCGGTTCAAGAGGCCAATATATTCATCGAGCGGATGACCGCTGATATAAATACCGGTTACATCTTTTTCAAAATCAAGAAGAATTGATTTACTGAATTCTCCGACATCCGGAATCTGGATCAGAAAATCGCTTTTCTGCTCTTCCCCGACAAGGTCAAAGAGGCTGAGCTGGCCGCTGATCGCACTCTTCTTATCATTGTTGACTTTATCGATCACATCCATATAAATATGAAGAAGCTGCTTTCTTGTCAGGCCGAAGGAATCAAAAGCACCGGCTTTAATAAAGTTTTCGACTGCCCGTTTATTGAGCTCCTTCGCGGCAAGCCTCTGGCAGAAATCATACAGATCCGAATAGCGTCCGCCGGAATTCCGTTCTTCTACGATCGTATCGATCACGTTCCGGCCTACCCCCTTGATTGCGGAAAGACCATAGCGGATATTTTTCCCGCGGGCAGCGAACCCGCTTTCCGCTTCGTTGATATCCGGCGGAAGGATCTCGATCTTCATTTCCTTGCATTCCTGGATATAGCCTGCAAGTTTTGTCATATTCGTCATAACCGAGGTCATCAGCGCTGCCATGAACTCAACCGGGAAATAATACTTCAGGTAAGCGGTCTGATAGGAGACAACCGCATATGCTGCCGCATGCGACTTGTTGAACGCATACTTTGCAAAGTCCGTCATCTCATCATAGATCTTATTGGCGACTTCTTCGCTGATCCCGTTGCGGATACAGCCGGGAACGTTCGTCTCCGGATCTCCGTAAACAAAACGTTTCCGTTCTGACTGCATAACCGAATCTTTTTTCTTGGACATCGCACGTCGAAGGACATCCGCTCCGCCTAAAGAATATCCCGCAAGATCCCGGACGATCTGCATGACCTGCTCCTGGTAAACAATACATCCATAGGTATTTTCCAGGATCGGCTTTAACTGGGGGCAATCATATTGGATTTCATTTCCGGAATTTTTTCCGGCAACATACTTCGGGATAAAGTCCATTGGCCCCGGCCGGTACAGCGCGATCCCGGCGATAATATCCTCAAGACTTTTCGGCTTCAGCTCACGCATAAAGCTTTTCATTCCTGCACTTTCAAGCTGGAAAACACCCTCTGTCTTTCCGGCTCCGACCATATCAAGTACAAGCGGATCATTGTAATCGATCTGGTTCAGGTCAATATCCAATCCAATATTATCCCGGATCATATTGACGCAGTTCTGGATCACAGTCAGGGTGCGGAGCCCTAAGAAGTCCATCTTTAACAGGCCAAGCTCCTCTAACGTTGTCATGACAAACTGGGTCACGATAGAACCGTCCGAACCTCTTGCAAGCGGAACGTATTCCATGATCGGTTCTCTGGAGATCACAACTCCCGCAGCATGCATGGAGGAATGACGCGGAAGGCCTTCCAGACGTTTTGCCATATCGATCAAATATTTGATCTGGGAATCTGTTTCATAGGCTCTTCGCAGTTCGTTGTTTGCGGCGAGCGCTTTATCGATTGTGATCCCCAGTTCATTCGGAATCATTTTGGCAATCGAATCGACGGCGCCGTACGGCATATCAAGAACTCTTCCGACGTCCCGGATCACGTTCCGGGCTGCCATTGTTCCGAACGTGATGATCTGGACAACTTTATCCTTTCCGTATTTTTCCGACACGTAGTCAATGACTTCGCCTCTTCGTTCGAAACAAAAGTCAACGTCAATATCCGGCATAGAGACACGCTCCGGATTCAAAAACCGTTCAAAGATCAAATTGTACCGGATCGGGTCGATATCCGTTATCTCAAGACAATAAGAAACAAGACTCCCGGCAGCACTTCCCCGTCCGGGACCGACCATGATCCCGTTTCGTTTTGCATAATTGATAAAATCCCAAACGATCAGGAAATAGTCTACATAGCCCATCTGGCGGATCGTATCGAGCTCATACCGGAGTCTTTCCTCATGGCTCTCATAATCCTCATACCGCCGGCGGAGTCCTTCCTCACAAAGTCTTTCCAGATATTCCTCTGCACTGAATCCATCCGGAACGTCATAGCGCGGAAGCTTCTGGACGCCGAATTCGATTTCAACATTACAGCGCTCCGCGATTTTTCCGGTGTTCTCGATCGCTTCCTGTGCATAGGAAAAAAGGGTGCGCATCTCCTCCGGGCTTTTCAGATAATACTGGCCGCCCGTATAACGCATCCGGTTTTCATCATCTAATTTTTTTCCTGTCTGGATACAAAGAAGGATATCATGCGCTTCCGGATCGGTATCGTAGGTATAATGAACATCATTGGTCACAACAAGGGGGATGTGCTCCTCTTCGCTCATCCGGAGAAGCTGGGAGTTGACCATCTTCTGTTCTGTCATCCCGTGATCCTGGAGTTCTAAAAAGAAATTTCCTTCTCCAAAGATTTTCTGAAGTCTTAAAGCCTCTTTCACAGCGTCTTTGTAGTTTCCCTTCAGAAGGTTCTTCTGAACGATTCCCGCAAGACACGCGCTGGTTGCGATAAGCCCTTCGCTGTATTTCTGAAGGATCTCATAGTCCACCCGGGGTTTATAATAAAACCCTTCCGTGAATCCATAAGAAACGATCTTCATCAGGTTATTGTAACCTGTATTATTTTCCGCTAATAAAACAAGGTGATAATAACGATCATCACCCTGCCCGACTTCGCGATCAAATCTGGATCCCGTCGTCACATATATCTCGCAGCCAATGATCGGCTTAATTCCAGCCGCCTTAGCCGCTCTGTAAAAATCAATCACTCCATACATCACACCGTGGTCGGTGATCGCAAGACTATCGTAACCAAGCTCTTTCGCCTGGGAAACCATTTCCTTGATCTTCCCGGACCCGTCTAAAAGACTATACTCCGTGTGAACATGGAGATGTGTAAAGCCCATGTTTACTCCTTGGATGTCAGATATTTTTCGATTCCGATAACCGCTTCTTTTTCATCCGGACCGTCAGCAAGAACCGTAACTCTTTCTCCCTGCGCGATACCAAGACTCATCATTCCCATAATACTTTTGGCATTCACTCTTTTATCACGGTACTCAACGATTATCGAACAATCATACTGGCTTGCAACCTGAACAAAGATTGCAACCGGCCTTGCCTCTAATCCTTTTGCAAGTTCAATTGTAATATCTCTCCGAATCATATTTCCCCCTTTTCGTGATTCCTGACTTCTTCTGCCAAACGGGTTATCTTTCTCATTCTGTGATTCACGGCGGATTTGCTGATCGGCGGAGTCATAAGACTTCCAAGTTCCGAAAGCGTAACATCCGGATACAGGAGTCTTGCTTTTGCGACATCCGCTAAATTCTCATCCAGCTTATCCAACCCGATTTCCGACTCAATACACTTGATATCCTCAACCTGTTTCATCGAAGCATTGACTGCTTTGTTGATATTTGCTGTCTCACAGTTGACCTGACGGTTAACCGAGCTTCTCATTTCTTTCAGGATCCGAACGTTTTCAAATTCCATCATCGCTTTATGGGCTTCCATAACGTTCAGTGCTTCTGAAATTTGTTCCGCCTCCTTTAAATAAAGAACCTGGCGGCCTCTCCGTTTTGTGATCCTCGCGCGGATTCCAAAACCGGATAATAAGTTTTGAAGAAACTCTGCTGTTTCCTGACCGGTGCAGACGATATCAAAACGGTACTCTTTTTCAGGATCGCTGATCGTTCCCGCTCCGAGAAACGCCCCCCGTAGGAACGCTCTTTGACAGCATGTTTTTTCCGTCCTCTTTTTCGGGCTTGAATCAAAGTGCAAGTTTATATTAAAGGTTTTTTTACCGGATGTAAAGTTGTAATTATAGATCTCCTTCAGGGGATCAAACTCCAGATTTTTTTCGTCAAAAATCTTCAGAGCAGCAAGCTCTGCCATCTGGCAATGGCGTGCCTTCGTATAGTGCCGGAGCAGTTCTTCTTTCACGTCACGTGAGAAAGACATCAGATTACTTTTACCTCACATACCAATTCAACACCGAACTTTTCTTTTACCGTTTCCTGCACCTTTCTAATCAAAGCAAGGATTTCCCCGGCGCTGGCATTATCACGATTGATAATGAATCCGGCATGTTTTTCCGAGACCTGGGCGCCGCCAAGCTGAAAGCCCTTAAGGCCTGCATCGGTGATCAGTTTTCCTGCAAAATATCCTTCCGGTCTTTTAAAAGTTGATCCGCAGCTAGGATACTCCAGCGGTTGTTTTTCTTCTCTTCTTCTTGACAAATCGTCAATTTTTTCCTGGATCTCCTCTCGCTTTCCCGGCACAAGCAGGAACGTGGCAGAAAGGACAATAAAATCTCCTCCGGAGCAAAGGCTGTGGCGATAGGAAAAATCCATTTCAGCACCTGCCTTTGTTACAACCGTTCCGTCTTTATCAAGAAGGACAACTTCCTTTACAATATCTTTCATCTCGCCGTCATATGCCCCGGCATTCATTGTGATCGCGCCGCCTAAACTTCCCGGGATACCGGAAGCAAATTCAAAACCCGATAGAGATTGTTTCACGGTCTCTTTCGCGATCTCTTTCAGAAGCGCCCCGCACTGCGCGG
>JAFWFQ010000038.1 GCA_017515535.1 Parasporobacterium sp.
CAGCTGCGGGAACATGGAGATATAGAGCCCGAGCCACGCAAGGTTTTTCTGGACTTTCTTACTGTTAAAATAGACGTCCAATACATAGGACAGGATCTGAAATGTATAAAACGAGATTCCAAGCGGAAGGGCTATATTGATCCGCTCCCCGAACATACCGGAAACAAAGCCCAGATATTTAAAGACAAATAAGAGCCCGAGATCCAGGGTCAGACCGGCAGCAAGAAGAAGCCGGCGTTTCCAGAGCTGCTCTGCTTTTCCGAGTCCGAGACCGATCAGCCAGTTCAGGACGATCGAGAGCATCATGATAAAGACAAAACGCGGCTCACCCCAAGCATAGAATACAAGGCTGGCTATAAGAAGGACAATGTTCTTATAGACCCGCCCGTTGTCCTTAAACTTCTTTGCAAGCGGATTAAAGTAAAGAAGAAGGACGACCGGTAAAAATATGAAAATAAAAATATTCCCTGAAAATACCACGTCTTTTAAGTCTCTCTATATTCCAGATATTCCTGATACATCTGATTCCAGGAGGTCTCAAGCGGATCCTTTTTCCCTCTCCTGTCATTCATGGTTGGATACTGTTTCATATATTGTGCAAGATAACGGCTGACCTTCTCCGCCCCGTAAATATTGAAATGGGACGAGGAGTCAGCGAAATCTTTGTTCTCATCAATTCCAATCTTGTCCAATGCCTCTTCTGTATTCATGTCAAAGAACGGAAGTCCGATCTCTTTCGCGTACTCCGTAACGGCATCATGCATCTCAAGGATCCAGCCCTTGGACGGCGTCTTGATCAGGACAAGTTCTGCTCCGTTATCTTCACAAAGCGACCGGATCTTTTCCAGATATTCTTTGTTCAGATCCGAGATCTCTGTTAGCCAGGTCCCGCCGAATTCCTCCAGTGTCGGAAGCCATTTATAATCTTTCTCATAAACATAGTTGCTCTTTTCCGCAACGTACCCCATAAAAGTATGCTCATACTTCGAGTGGTAACGGCTCTTTAACGTTCCGGAAAAGATCTCCTTCCACCGTTCATGGAATTTATACAGCGGGATCAGATAATTCAATTTGCTGTACTCATTTCTTTCTTTGATCTGATTATTCTCATCATCTTCCCCGAGCTTCGCGATCAGCTCCAGCTTGCTGAAATTAAACGGCATCTTGTCGAGCGAAAGCTGGTTAAAGGACGGCGTCCCGTAATTATATTCAAACGCTCCGCAGTCAAGAAAGACGACCTTCGGCACCCGTTTGCGGAACTCATTTTTCAGCTCGTAATAGGAAATGATCAGCGGTGCCTGTTCGGAAGAAACATTATAGCCCGTAAAGCCGGTCTCGTTCCAGATCACCAGCGGATTCACATTATAGAAAACATTACTTGTTCCTACGACCATATAATCCGCACCGTCAAGAACGCCTCCTCTTTCATCAGCGCTGAAATCCGTATCCGGCATCAATATTCGGTTAAACAGAGCCAGAAGCAGCGCCAGCAAAAGGCAGAAGACAACGGCTTTCGCAAATTTCTTCATGTTCTAAAATGCCTGATATACAAAACTTCCGGTATCAAGTCCTCCGTATTTTCCAAGCAGAACAACCACCAAAACAAAAACAACAAGGACCGCCCAGCGGATAACGATATTCCATCCGGCGATCCGCTCCCTCGGATCCTTCTTCGCATGCAGTCTCGATACTACGATCCAAAGGATAAAAGCAAGGACGAGTACGAGAAAGTCCGGAAGATCAAGCCCCAGGATCTGCAGCTCTGATACGCCGTCCGAATTCACAACCATTTCCGTGATCTTTCCGGCCGGTACTTTTCCGATATGGAACAGGTACGCAGCACCGTCCCTGACGGTCGGCATGAAAACAAAGTACGCACCCATCATACTGAGCAGCATCGTCCGAAGCGTCATAAAGATCTTATACGGGATACTTTCGACCAGCTTCGAAAAACGCTTCCGGAATTTCCGGATCAGCGGATCAAAGACCGTGGAAAGAATAATGATCACGGCAAAAAATGCTCCGCTTAAAAGGAAGACGGCACTGATATCATGCCAAAGCGCATAAACAAGCCAGACAAACAAAATTCCGACACAGGTCACGATCGTAGCAGCTGCTTTTCTTCCGATCCCCTTTTTCGCCCGTTTCGTAAATTCTTTGGCCGGCTTAGACATGGTAATACTGTACATCACATAGTCCTTCAGCCAGGTTCCCAGAGTAATATGCCAGCGTCTCCAGAATTCCGGAATTGTCCGGGAAAGATACGAATGGTTAAAGTTTTCCGGAAGCCGGATTCCTAAGATTTCTCCGACTCCGATCACGATATCAATACATCCGGAAAAGTCCATATACAACCGGAAAGAAAGCGCGAAGATCGAAACGATGACCCAGATACCGGAATAGGAACTTGTTCCCCAGCCTTCCGTTATATGCATGGATAAAACCGCAAGCCGTTCCGAGATCACGAGCTTTTTGAAAAAGCCCCAGAGCATCCTCTGGATCCCGAATGTCAGATTTTCATAACGGAATTTATGTCCAGTCGCAAACTGTTCGGAAAGTTCTTTATACCTGCAGATCGGTCCCTGCGTAATGATCGGGAAAAACGACAGGAATAAAAGCAGCTTTGGATAACTTGTTTCTGCCGGTACAACTCCCCGATATACATCGACCAGATAGGCAATTGCCATGATCGTAAAATAGGAGATCCCGAGCGGTACAAGGTATCCGGGAAGTCTTCCGAACCCGAGCAGGGAGAGAAGATCCGTCCAACCGGTTCCAAACCAGCCGGCATATTTCAGCAGGATAAGCACGGCGACAAGAAGGAAGATCGCAAGGACCATCAGTCCCTTCTTTTTCTTTGTCCCGAATACATTTCCGAAGATCCACGCAATCAGAGCATCCAGGATCGGAATGATCACCAGTCCGAAATCACAGAGCACATAAAAGACCAGGCTTGATAAAAGAAGCCAGATCCACTGTACCTTTCCGGGAAGCAGGTAATAGACCAGGACACAGACGGCCAGAAAAATCAGAAAGTAAACGGATACAAGGCTCATCGTTACTGAAGGCTCTCTACCATTTCACAGATCGAATCAACAGTCGCAAAGTTTGCTTTGGAAATATTTTTCGCGGAGATCGTAATTCCGAATTCATCTTCCAGCGCGGAGACGATTTCAATGACCTCAAGAGACGTAATGATTTCGTCTTCGAGCATGCTCTCGCCCTCGTATTCACCGATTTCCTCATTGATTTCCATTAACAAAGATAAAATTTTTTCTTTCATGTTTCCTCCAAATAAAGTTTATCTATCGTTCGCTGTTCCTTCTTTGGATGCACAGCCCGCGATCAAAACAGGCAAAGCCGCACAGACCGGAAGGATATAGCGAATATGTTCATTGACCGGCGAAGCGATCGCCATCAGGATCAAAAGAAAAGCAGGGATTGAGATCAGCGCGATCTTATTCTTTCGCTTCCCGTAATAAAGGGTTACTGCAAGCAGGATCAGGAAATAAAAACCACATTTAAAAAACAATCCTGTAACAGGAAGCTTCAGCCAGAGGAAGTACCATCCGGAAAGAAGTTCCCTTGCCCCCTCCAAAGACGCAGGGCTTTCCGGAACAAAGCCTTCCGGGAAAGAGTCTTCCGAAGAAGCGATCGCATTCGAAACGGCAAGCGTATCCGGGAAGAACTGGACGGTCGTTCCTGCCCCGCCCTTCTGGTTTTTGATCACCGGGGTAACTGTATAATACCCGTAGGTCTGGGAAAGCGCCGCCTCAAGGAAAGTCCCGGGATGCTTTTTCATCATTTGTCCCCAGCTCCTGAAATAGTCTTTTAAGACGTCTTTCTCCCGATCGGAAGCCCACCAATGGTACCTTGCCTTGACCGGATCGGAAGACATCGGATAATAAAGCGTTCCCAGCTCTTTTGCATCCTCAAGCCCAAAAGTCGTTTCCACGATCTCCTTCTCTTCTTTTGTCAGTTCCTCTCCATGATTCCGGACATAACGGGCTGTCTGCTGAAACGGAAGGGAGAGGATCTCACCGGTTTCAGTCTTTGTATGATAAACGTTCTTCGTAACGGTATTGAACACAGCGCCGAGCGCTAATGCGACAATACAGAAAAGAACGAATTTCCCCTTTAATTTCTTTCCCTTTTCCAATGCAAAGAAGAAGACGATCAGGGTCGGAACAAGGATCACAAAGATTCCGTTCCGGTATAAACAAAGCAGGAGCAAAAGCACTCCGTAACCGATCCACTATCCGGTCCGGAAAAAGGGTTCTTTTCCGGAAAGGAGCTTTATACTCTGTACAATAAAAAGGACAAAAAGTCCGGTAAACAACGTATCCTTTGTTCCGCACTGCATCGCGCCTCCCCAGAGCGGTACGACCGCAAAGAAGACGAGTGTTGCGATCCGGAATCCTTTTGCGGCTCCAAGCTTTGTCATATATGAGATCATATAGGAAAAGCTTAGGACGCAGACGGCAGTCTGAAGAAGGATATAGAAAAAGATTCCAAGATTCAGTTTTCCCGTCAGGAGCAGCCCCAGCTTCGAACAAAGTCCGATAATATACGTAACAAAAATCGGATGGTGCGCATTGATCGCGATCAGCCCGTCTGCCTGGATCGTCTGGAACATCATATCGTAGATTGCGGATCCGGGATAAAAAATAATGATCCACGGAAGATAAAAAATGACCAGAACAATGACAGAAACCAAAAACGGTCTCCGGTCGATCAGCGACCCTTTTCTATCCGGCTCAAACTCTTTCTCTCCGATGAGGATCCTTTCCGGCCGGATCAAGAGTCCGATCAGCAGGAAAAAAAGAAAGATGACCGCACAAGCAACGATCCATAACCCGAGAAACAACAGAACATTCATGAACCTGTCTGTCCAGAAGCCCAGAGAGTCCCGGTAATAAAGCGAAAGCGCAAGGATCTCCAGAAAACCTAAGATCACGGACGCAATAAGTTCGCCGATCCGGCTTTGAAAGATCGGCTTTCTTCTCCGGATCGTTCCGGTCTGCTCCATTGAATTGTCGCTTCCCGTCTGGTTACGCTGCGTTTCAGTCAAGCGCCTTGCCTCTCTCTTTGATGATCCCGACCATCTCGCCGACATCTTTCATTCCGGTAACTTCATCCATTGTAAACTTCAGTTCAAATGCTTTTTCGATCGCTACGACAAGGTTGATATGCTCAAGGCTGTCCCAGTCCTCGATCGAGTCCGAATTGGTCTCCGGGGTAACTTCGATCTCATCATCATCAAAAATATCCCGAAAGATCTCATTCAGTTTTTCGTAAATTTTTTCTTCCATTCGTTTTCTCTTTTCTGTCCTTTGACCATTGTCTTTTTTATTCATTGATCCGGATGACGCTGCATCTCGGCTCGTAGGTTTCGACATCAAGTTTCCAGAGCTCTCCGTCTTTGGTAAATCCGAGATCTGTATAAAGATCTTTTACCATCCCGTTTTTCTTGGTCGGAAGATACTCTCCGATCAGCGTTTTTACGCCTTTTTCTTTTGCCATGCGGACAAGGACATCCAGCATCGCAAATTCCATATCACGTTTCAGAACACGACAGCTCATGAGGTTCAGACGGATATACGCCTCTTTCCCCAGGATCTCTGCTGCTTCAACCGCAACAACGCCGTTATCTCCAAACCGGTCTTCGAGTTTCCCGTATAACGTGATCCAGTTTTCAGACGCCGCCATCTCTTCGATATCCGGGACCGAACACCTTAAAGTTGTCAGATTAAACTGGTTGCTCTTATTGGTAAGCTGGGAGATACGCGGAATATACTCTTTACAGAACGGCGCGATCTCCGCATACATCTCCAGGCTCTTCAGATACTCGGAATAATCTGCAAAAGACGCCTGAAGCTTCGAGCGTTCCGCGTTCGCTTTATACATCTCATTCCTTGATGCATCATCAGCGGAAAAGTTCGTGACCTCAAAGAATCCGGAACGGTCCAGAACACGGATATAGTTTTCAGGTTCTCCGATCTCCGGCACCGCAATCCCTGCAATCTGTTCCGAAACGATATGACGCTCGGCCGGATTATCATCAACGAAGACAAAGGAGTCTGCACCGAGATTCAGTTCCCTTGCGATCTCTGCGATATTCCGGTCTTTTGGATCCCAGTTTGCCTTGATACAGATAAAATCATCTGGTGTCAGCGCGCTTCCCTTTGCTCCTAAACCGGCGATCGCGTTCTCATATTCGTTTTTTGAATCAATATTCAGCAGGACTCCAAGGGCTTTCTGCGCCTTAAGATATTCCTGAAATCCGAGGAAGGTCTCTCCTCTTGCGCTTTCACTTCCGATCTGTAGATTCTCCGGTCCGTCATCTCCTACGATCCCGCCCCAGAGCGTATTGTCCAGATCAAGAACAAGGGCTTTTTTGTTTTTCCCGTAAAGCGACTTGATAATACAGGCGACGGAATAGGCAAGTTCCGGGATCAGCGGAACAGCCGGACAGTATTTATACATATTCCAGTAAAACGGATCACACCATTTTGTAAGACCGAGATAGCCGGAAAGATAATTCACATCATGAATATAAAAGTTTTTATTCTCTCTTGCGTACTCCGAAAACCTGCGGTTCAGTTCCCGGACAAACCGGACTCGTCCCGCGGTTTCCACTGCGTCTTTGTTTCCGAACAGTCTCCAGTCGGGATACTCAAAATTATTCTGAATGATCGTACAACCGTGGACTTCCTCAAGCTTTTTCCACATTGAATAGAACCGGCCGAATACCTCCTCCAGTTTTTCCTGAACCTGCTCCGCCGAATCGGACGGATCCGGGAACGATTGGATATTATGGATCCCGGTATGAAGATAGATCAGATCCGGCCCGAATGAATCCAGCTCCAGATTTCCGAACATCGCATCTTCATAGTACTTGTTGTACTCGCTTTGATAAAAATCCGCCTCGATCCCGTTGTTCAAAAGGAACAGATCCAGGACCTGGACAACGTTTGCAGTCGTCGAGCCTCCAAGGACCGCGATCTTCTTTTTCAGCCTTGCAGAAGCGCCTTCTTCTTCCATCAAAGCTCTCCGCAAAGACTTCTTTTTTCTGATGATTTCATCCGCGTCAAACGGATATTCCAATACTCTCATAAACCTCGTCCTGTTCATCTGCGCATTTGGATTTATTTTACCATATTTCCCTTGTCATAGCCATAAAAAAACTCTCTCCGCTCAGGCAGAAAGAGGATTGATGGCATTTAGAACTTACGTTATAATAATAAAGATAAATTTTGGGAGGCCTGATCATTGGCTTTCATATGGGATGATCTGGTCTGGATCCTGCCGGTCTTTCTGGCCGTTTTGTGCTATATCTCCGGGGATTTGGTCCAGATGCTTTTCAAGGTACATACGGGCATTGCTGTCAAAGTCTTATCCGGCTTTGTTCTTTTATTGTGCGTTTTTCACCTGACCAGTCTTCCCTTCATGTACAATGACTGGCCGTTTACGACCCTGTACAGCATCTTCCTTTGTGACCTGATCGCAATTATCATTGCCTATCTGATCGTCTCTATCGTTAAGAAACGGATCCCTCTTCAGGAAGACTTGGAAGGACTCCGGATCGCGATCATGGATATTGCGAAAACCCGCTGGTGGCATTTTATCATCTGGGCAGCGGTCATCGCACTTATCGTCTGGCATATCGCAACCGTGATCATGCATATCAGCTATAATTATGATGACAATTTTTATGTTTCCGAAAGCCTTACGATCTTATCCAGAAACCGGCTGATGACAACGCTTCCTTCCTGCGGGATCGAAGGCAGCATCTTCCCGGCAACATACCTTCTTGTCAGTTGGGAGACGTTCCTGGCCGCGCTGTCCAAGTTCTTCCTTGTTTCACCGGCGGTTCTTTGCCACAGTCTTCTTCCGGCTTTTTTGATCCCGCTTCATTACATGGCTTTTTATCTTGCAGGCAGAGAGTTTTCACGAAGAAAAGATGCGGTTTTCCTTTTCTTCGTGATCCTTCTGAATTTTGCCTGCGGACCATCTACCTATAATCAGGGCGCGTTCCTGACACTTCGGATTTGGCAGGGAAAAGCGTTCCTGGTAAATATCCTGCTTCCGCTTATGCTTTATCTTTTCCTCCGGATCACAAAAACAAAGAAGCTGGAGCTTCGGAACATCTTTTTCCTGTTTACGGTCCTTCTTGCAAGCCAGGCGGCAACAACGGTCGGTACTTACCTCGCACCTGTCCTTTTTGGTGTTTATACCCTGACCTGCCTGATCATTACGAGAAAACTCCGTCTGTTCCTGAAACTCCTGATCCCGATCGCCGCAATCGTTCCGTTTGTGATCTGGAAACTACTTGTCCTCTTAAATGCTGGAACGCTCGGTGATTTAAGTGAAGGAAGCGGAGTTTACGACCGGTCATTTACGGAACTTACAATGCGCTATTTCGGATTCAGCCTGATCATTCTGCTTTTTATTCTCGGTATTATTATTATCGCTGTCCGGCTGAAAAAAGGACCTGCCAAGCCACTGCGTTTCTTCTTCTTGATCACGACGGCGATCATGCTGATCCTTTTTATCAATCCATGGGTCATGCCGTATATAGAGCGTTTTGTTACCGGAAGCGGAGTCTACTGGAGGATGTTCTGGCTGCTCCAGATCACGATCGTGATCGCAGTCGGATTTACCCTGCTCTGTGATATCCCAAAGATGTCGCTTGCGCGCGTCACTCTTGTTCTTCTGGTATCCCTTATCCTTCTGGTCTCCGGAAGGAGTATCTTCCAGGATGAAGATTATCGGGAAAGCTTTGATAACCATGCAAAGGTCAGCCAGACGACAAGAGATATCGCGCAATATGTCCGCTCGGAAATTGAATGGGAGAATCCGGAACTTAGCAAAAAAGAGCTAGGCAAGATCGAACAACAGACGATCCTGCTCCTTCCGAAGGAACTATCTCTCGAGCTTCGCCAGTACGCAGATATCTCCCAGATCTACTACGTATACTATTCGAATAATTATTACGCATACCAGACGAAAGAAGAATTCCAGCTTCTTAAGTCGCTGTACAATACGCTCTACCGAAAAGAGACCTGGGATCCGGAAGCTCTTTATGAATCCGTATCGCTTCTGGGGATCGACTACGTTGCGATCACAACGGAAGCTGCAAAGGAGAATTCGGACAACCTTCCTTTCGCCTTTGAACAGATCTACCAGAATGACGAGTTCACATTGTATAAAACAAACGGAGGGCAATAAGCCCTCCGTAATTATCTGTTCTTTTTGATGTCCTGTCAGCCGATCACATCACTCATGCTATAAAGACCTGACTTCTTATCTGCTAAGAAAAGCGCAGCTTTTAAAGCTCCGTTTGCAAAGACTGCACGGGAAAGCGCGGTATGTTTGATCTCGATGATCTCGTCTGTTCCCGCGAAAATAACCTCATGCTCTCCCACGATCGTTCCGCCACGTACTGCGCTGATTCCGATCTCATCATGCGGACGTTCCATTCTCCGTTCAGTCCGGTCATAGACATATTCCATCTCTTTTCCGGTTCCCTCCGCAACAGCATCTGCGAGCATCTTTGCCGTTCCGCTCGGCGCGTCCAATTTCATTCTATGGTGACGTTCTACGATATCCACATCAAATCCGGTTTCATGAAGGGTCTTGCTGATATCCTTAAGAACTTTGATCAGCGTATTGATTCCAAGGGACATATTTCCGGAGCGAAGAATCGCAACTTTTTTCGAAAGAGTTCCGATATTCGCAACCTGCTCCTCGCTTAAGCCGGTTGTACAGATCACTGCAGCGATTCCTTTTTCTTCCGCATAAGCAAGAAGTCCATCGACTGCTGCCGCAGTCGAGATATCAATAATGACATCCGCTGCTTCTTTGACATCCGCAAGGTTCTCATAGATCGGATAGGATTTCCCGCCCGGTTCTGTATCCGGCCGGTCAACGCCTGCCACGATCTGGATCTCATCATAATTCGCCGCAAGGTTTGAGACCATGTTTCCCATTCTTCCGTTACATCCGTGAATCAAAACTTTAACCATGTTTCCACCTCATTATTATCTTTCTCTTCAGGTTTTTGAAATCGGGTAGGAGACGCTTCCCCTACCCGATACTTATCATCAATTCTTATTCGTGATTCCTGATTTATTTTACAACCGGAATGCCAAAATCTGTCAGAGCCTTGCGCAGTCTTTCGACGTTCTGCGGCTCCATCTCACAAAGCGGGCTTCTCAGCGGGCCGACTTCCATTCCCATCAGGTTCATTGCGGTCTTGACCGGGATCGGATTGACTTCACAGAACAGCGCGCCGATCAGATCGATCGCATCAAGCTGCATCTTCGTACAGGTTGCCGGATCTCCGTTCAGATAAGCCATAACCATGTCATGGGTATATTTCGGAGCAATGTTTCCAAGAACAGAGATAACTCCAAGTCCGCCAAGAGACATGATCGGAGCGACCTGGTCATCATTTCCGGAATAAATATCAAGGCATCCGGAATCCTGAGCGAGTGCTGCAAGTTTTGCGACCTGGCTTAAATTTCCGCTTGCTTCTTTGACAGCGACGATATTCTCGCAGGTCTTTCCTAAAGTTACTGCTGTTTCCGGAAGCAGATTGACACCGGTCCGGCTCGGAACGTTATAAAGGATGATCGGAAGATCAACACCTTTGGCAAGTCTTGTATAGTGCTCGATCAGTCCCTTCTGGGTCGCTTTGTTGTAGTACGGAGTAACCATAAGAAGTCCGTCCGCGCCGTTCTCCTGAGATTTCCTGCTTGTAAACTCAGAAGTTCTCGTATTGTTGGATCCGCATCCCGCGATGATCGGGATCCGTTTTTTGGCTGCCTGAACTGCACAGGCAACGACTTCCATATGCTCATCAACTTCCTGAGTTGACGGCTCGCCGGTCGTTCCGCAGATGATCAGAGCGTCTGTTCCGTTATTAATATGGAACTCTACAAGCTCTTCGATCTTGTCAAAGTTAATGTCTTCGTTTTCCTTCATCGGTGTTACCATTGCAACACCAGCTCCCTTAAAAATAGCCATAATTGCCTCCTGATACTTCTATCTCAAAAAATTTCATTACCTTTTCAAATTCCGGAGCTATTCATCTCCGCCTTCTTCTTCGCCTCCGCCTTCTTCTTCACTCGGCTCCTCCGTCGGCGTTGTCGCGGTCTTTTCCTCTTCTTTCCTCGAGGCTTCTTCCCGGCTCTTTGCCTCCCATTCCGCGGTATGGATATTACATTTCTCGGTCGGCGGAGCATATTCGGAATCGGCAGTTACGCCCTTCGCCTCACTTCCGGTAACATCCATCGGCCTCGTCCGGCAGACAAGCCCGGTCGTCTTCGGACAATAATCCGTCGGAAGAAGCTTCGTCTCGGCGCAGACGGTGACGCTTGTATGGACATCACAGGATCCGCCCGGAACCGTTCCTTCCGCAAAGTACTCTGTTACGATTTGGGATCCGCCCGGATCGCTGTCACAGAGACCTCCAACCGGAAGCTTTCCGGATTTCTTACAGATCGCTGCCTGTACGATTCCTCCGGTCATCTCAAATTCTCCTCCCTGACGCCCGAGGGTATCAAGGATCTGGCCCATGATCTTAGACCACATATATTCATGGTAATCACTGCCCATTGTGATACTGCAGTTTTCATCATATCCGGTCCAGATCGAAGCCGCGATTCCGTTCGGTACAAAACCGCAGAACCAAAGGTCCTTATCATCGGTCGTTGTTCCGGTCTTTCCGGCAGCCTGCGCATTCCAAAGCTGGCACGGAGTACCGGTACCGCTGTTAACAACGTCGATCATCGCGCTGGTAAGCAGGCTTGCTGTACTCTCTTTCAAAACCGTATGGGTCTCCGGTGTATTATCAAGGATCACGGTTCCATCCATTGCTACGATCTTGGTATAAAGGACCGGCTCCACATACGTTCCCTTATTTGCAATCGTTCCGTAAGCCGCTGTGATCTCAAGGTTGGTAATACCGTTTGTAATACCTCCGAGGGCTGTCGCAACATGCTCGTCGTTCTGCGGATCGATCGTCGTAAATCCGAAATTCTGAAGATACTGGATTCCCAGATAAGGCCCGATATCGTAAAGTGTCTTAACCGCAAGGACGTTCATGGAATCCCGGATACCGTCACGAACCGTATTCAGTCCGCGGTAAGCATCGCCCCACCAGTTCCGGACATCACGGTCAACACTTCCGCCATAATGGAACGGGGAGTCATCGATCGCGGTTCCCAGTGTATAACCTGCTGCATCAAGGGCCGGCGCATAAGCGGAAAGGACCTTAAAGCAGGAACCCGGCTGTCTTGTCGTATCTTTCGCACGGTTCAGGGAAAGGTTCGTCGTCTTGTCTCCACGGCCGCCGCAGAGTGCAAGGACCTGGCCGGTCGTATAGTCCATGACCGAGAATGAAACCTGAGGCTGAAGCGTATATGTTACATTTTCATAAGTAATCGTATCGGTATCCGTCAGGTAGTAATCTTTGAACTGCTGGATCACCGCGTTCGCTTCATCCTGGCTATAGTAGTCATGTTTGTATTCCCATTTATCCAGGTTGTTGTTGTAGTAGTTGAACTCCTGGAGAACATCTTCTTTATAGTGGGTAATATCTCTCTGGTTCAGATATTCTGTTGTTCCGTCAACGTGGTCAACCGTAAGGTCCCAGCTGATCGCGAGAGTCGTGTCGCCCGGATAGTTATCCCAGTTATTGACCTCATAGTCCACGATCGACTGAACCGCCGGATCCTGGGTCGCATAGACCGTAAGTCCGCCGGTATAAAGCATATTGTAAGCTTTCGCATAGCTGAATCCACATTTGTTCTGGAGATCTTCGATCAGATCGTTGACCAGGGAGTCAACAAAGTAGGAGTACATCGAATTTCCCTGACTTAACGCGTTATCGCTTATGCCGGAATAAACATCTTCCGCAAGCGCCGCGTCTTTTTCTTCCTGGGTAATATGACCGTTCTTCAGCATATTATCGAGGCAGTGCTCCATACGTTTCCGGTTTTCCTCCGGGTAACGGGCCGGGTTGTTTGCACTCGGGTTCTGGGTAATCGCCGCGATGACCGCGCTTTCCGCAAGGTCAAGCTGGGAAACGTCTTTATTAAAATAATATTTCGCAGCGATCTTAACACCGTAGTTACCGCCGCCTAAGTTGATCGTATTCAGGTAGTTGATCAGGATTTCTTCCTTGGTCATCTCCTTTTCAAGACCAAGTGCAAGGATCTGTTCCTGGATCTTACGTCTTAAAAGAGACCCCTTGCTCCGCTCAAATCCACCGGTTTCAAAAACATTGTTTTTGATCAGCTGCTGGGTAATTGTCGAAGCACCCTGACTGTCGCCTTCTTTTACAATACTGACGATCGCACGGGCAATACCGCGAAGGTCGATTCCGTTATGTTCATAGAACCGCTCGTCCTCAAGATCGATAAATGCATATCTTAAGCAGTCCGGGATCTCATCAAGAGAAGCCTCGATACGCTTTGCGCTGGCGGCAGAAAGCTGGACGATCTCGTTGCCGGCCGCATCAAGGACTGTCGTCGGATACATTGTCGGAACAACGGTTACCTCTGCA
This sequence comes from Parasporobacterium sp., assembly GCA_017515535.1. Lineage (GTDB taxonomy): Bacteria > Bacillota > Clostridia > Lachnospirales > Lachnospiraceae > RGIG5612. The sequence continues at coordinate 13,574 of JAFWFQ010000038.1, forward strand.
AGAGGAGGTGTCGATTTCGCAATACCGACAACAATACCAAGTCCCGTACACAGTACGATGCAGATAATAGCAAGGATCGTAAGAAGGACATAACGAATAATCCGGACAACAACACTTGTCTTTTTCTTCTTCTTTCCTGAATTAAGGTTTTTCTGTTTAGCCTGTACTTCCTCTGAATTGAATTTCATATTATGGAAACCTCTCTGCCGTATGTATCAAAAATACTTACGGTTACATCAGTTGTTATTCCCCTAATTGTCTTTCCTGATACTCCCACACGCTCTGTATTACACCGATGCGTATAGATTGTAGATTATACATCAATTCAGCATCGATGTCAAAAAACCATCTGACGAAAAACATTGTATTTATCAGCATTTTATTGTGAAAAACGGTTAATAATGTTAATATTTCGTTAAGATTGTGTGTATATTATCTTTACACTGGGAAAGGAGGTCTGGGAATCAATGTCGTCATATGTCGTTCTGGGTCAGGCCTCGTCTAAGATCGAAGTCAAAAAATCTGTCTTTATCGCCACGGTCAGAGAAGTCCATACAGAGGCGGAAGCTCTTGCTTTTCTTGAGGAGATGCGCAAGCAGTATTGGGACGCAAAACATAACTGCTATGCCTATGTGCTCGGGGAAAACGACGAGATCCG
>JAFWFQ010000039.1 GCA_017515535.1 Parasporobacterium sp.
GATCTTCGTTGATGATTGCCAGGTTGCAAGCGGAAAATATATTCCGGCAACAAGAAACGGCGGTGCTATTATTATTAACCCAAAGGTCCTTGCTGACAAAGGTCTTGCAGAGCCGACCTGCTACGAAGATCTGATCAAGCCGGAATACAAGGGGCTTGTTTCCATGCCGGATCCGAAGTCTTCCGGAACAGGATACATGTTTGTTAAGAGCCTTGTTAACGCATGGGGCGAAGACGAAGCGTTTGATTACTTCAGCAAGCTTGGTGAAAACGTCCTTCAGTTTACATCTTCCGGTTCCGGCCCGGTCAATGCACTTGTTCAGGGCGAAGCGGCAATCGGACTTGGAATGACTGCACAGGCTGTTACAGCGATCAATGACGGTGCAGACCTTAAGATCCTCTTCTTTGAGGAAGGTTCTCCGTATTCTGTTTACGGATATGCGATCCCGGATGGAAAACAGGATCGTCCGGAAGTCAAAGCTGTCTTTGATTTCTTCTACAACACACTGGTTCGCGAAGACAAGGAATTATATTATCCGGAACAGGTCTTTAAAGATCAGGTCAACAATATCGAAAACTATCCGACTGATATTCCGTATGCGGATATGCATGGCAATACAACCGAAGAAAAAGAACGACTTCTTGAGAAGTGGGAGTTTTGATGGATAAGATCGAAGTAAACAATCTATCGAAATCGTTCGGCCATACAAAAGTACTGAATGAAATCAGTTTTACCGTGAAGGACGGAGAATTCTTATCGATTCTCGGTCCTTCCGGCTGTGGAAAAACAACGATTTTAAGGATCCTGATCGGCCTTGAACATGCAGACAGCGGGACGATCCTGAAGGATGGCATAGATATTACGAATTATCCTGCCGCGAAACGCAGGATGGGGATCGTCTTCCAGAATTACGCGCTGTTCGAAAATATGTCGGTCCTGAAAAATGTTCAGTATGCACTGTTGAAAAGTGTATCGACGAAAGACAGCTATACAAGGGAGTCCGCCGCAGAGAAAGCAAAACAGATGCTGGATCTCGTCGGGCTTTCGGAGCACCTGGAGAAAAAACCTCGCCAGCTCTCCGGCGGACAGCAGCAGCGGGTCGCGATCGCAAGGACACTGGCCTTAAATCCGGATGTGATCCTTTTTGATGAGCCGATGTCCGCACTGGATGTTGATACGCGCCTTTCCTTAAGAGGCGAATTAAAAGAACTCCAGAAACAGTTCGCGACAACGATGATCTATATTACTCATGACCAGGAGGAAGCGTTCGCGATGTCTGACCGGATCATGGTAATGGATGCGGGAAGAATCCGTCAGCTTGATACTCCGATGAATATCGTCGATCATCCGGCGGATGATTATATCCGTCAGTTCGTCATCCAGAATATTAATACAAAGATTCATTCCCTGATTCCGTTTGCATGGGATGAGGAGGGGAAAGGATGAACAGTTCCGTCGCCGCACGTAAAAAATGGGTGCCTTCGACGGCTCTTAAGATCCTGCTTTGCATCTTCTGGCTTTTCGCAATTATCCTTCCGCTGATCCGGATGCTGTCAAATATGGCTTCTGTCGACGTCTTTGCTGTTATTTCAGCATCGAAGTTCGTCAAAGCACTTTGGCATTCGCTTCTTGTATCAGCAGTCGCGACCTTGATCTCCGTCGGACTGGCAGGGCTTCTGGCCTGGTGTATTCAGGTACAAACCTGAAGCACAAGGCTCTTTTCAGTACGCTGCTTACAGTCCCGATGCTGATCCCTTCCATTTCACACGGAATGGGTTTGATCATTATTCTCGGAGCGAACGGCTGGATCTCCAACCTTGTCGGATTGGATAATGGGATATACGGATTCTGGGGGATCGTGATCGGCTCGGTCATGTATTCCTTCCCCGTTGCATATTTAATGATCTATGATGTTCTCCGTTATGAAGACGGAACGCCTTATGAGGCAGGAGAGGTCATGGGTCTTACCACGAAGGATAAGTTCTTCTCAATTACGCTTCCTTATCTCAGGAAGCCGTTGATCTCTGTCCTGTTTGCAACCTTTACACTTGTCCTTACCGATTACGGTGTTCCGCTTATGGTCGGCGGGAAGTTTACAACGCTGCCGGTCATGATGTATCAGGATGTTATCGGAATGCTGGATTTCGGAAAAGGAAGTGTAATCGGCATGATCCTTCTTATTCCGGCGATCATTGCTTGTATTATCGATATGGCAAACCGGGATAAGGGAAATGCGGCGTTTGTTGCAAGCGAGTACAGGATCCGGAAAAGCAAAGGCCGGGATATGGCAGCAAGAGTGATCTGTATTGTTGTCGTTATCCTTGTACTTCTTCCGATCGCGTCCTTTGCGGTTTTGGGATTTATTAATAAATACCCGATCGATATGACGATCTCATTTAAGAACGCGCTTCAGGCGGTCGGAATGGGTGCGATGACCTATCTCAGAAACTCCCTGATCATTGCGATCGTTGTTTCTGTTTTCGGAACGGCACTTGCGTTATTTAATGCGTATATGACTGCGAGGAATAAAACCAAGCTGAGCTATGTACTTCATCTTATGTCGATTACTTCTCTGGCGATCCCGGGACTCGTCCTTGGTCTTTCCTACGTCATGTTTTTTAAATCAACACCGATCTACGGGACGTTTGCGATCCTGTTCCTCGTAAACTCGATGCATTTCTTCTCATCGCCGTATCTTATGGCTTACAACACTTTCGGGAAGATCAATGAAAATCTCGAAGATGTCGGATCTGCGATGGGCATTGGAAGATGGGGGATGATCAAAGACGTGATCCTGCCCCAATCCTCGGGAACGATCCTTGAGATGATGAGCTATTTCTTCGTGAACTGTATGATGACGATCTCTGCGGTCTCTTTCCTTGCGACCGTTTCAGATAAACCACTGGCTCTGATGATCACCCAGTTTGAAGGACAGATGCAGCTGGAATGTGCTGCGTTTGTATCGCTTGTGATCCTTGTTGTAAATATTATTTTAAAACTTGTGATCCATCTTGCGAAAAAGAAAGCTTATAATTTTTAATTCAAATAGAAAGTTGAGAAACAATTATGAACACAGTTTATACCTGCTTTTGTACTGACGTCATTCATGATGGCCATCGCAACATTATCAATCATGCCAAAGAATACGGGAGAGTTGTTGTCGGCTGTCTCAGCGATAAAGAGATGATCCGCTGTACCAAGTTCCCTACGACTTCAATCGAGGAACGCATGGCATTATATCAGGAAATCGATGGCGTTGATGAAGTCGTGGTTCAGGATGATATGCTCTATGATGATGTGATCGCGAAGATCCGCCCGGATTACGTGATCCATGGAGATAACTGGAAAGAAGGCGCTGAAAAGGCAGTCCGGGATCATGTCGAAGGTCTTCTGAATCAATACGGCGGGAAGATCGTCGATGTTCCGTATACTTATAGTGATGAAGTAAAGAAAGTAGACCAGAAGCTGAAAGAAAAGCTTTCGATGTCGGAATACCGCAGAAAGCGTCTTCGTCAGCTGATCGAGATGACTCCGATCGTCAAAGTCATGGAAGCCCATTCCGGACTGACCGGACTGATTGTTGAAAAGACGGTCGTGGAAGGCGAAAACGGAAAACTTGACCAGTTCGACGGGATGTGGGTCTCTTCCCTTTGTGACAGTACAGACCGCGGAAAACCGGATATTGAGCTCGTTGACATGACGTCAAGGCTTCGTACGATCAACGATATCATGGAAGTAACAACAAAACCGATCATTCTGGACGGAGATACCGGCGGACTGACCGAGCACTTTGTCTACAATGTCCGGACGTTAGAGCGGATGGGCGTCAGCGCCGTGATCATTGAAGACAAGACCGGTCTGAAAAAGAACAGCCTTTTCGGGACCGAAGTAGAGCAGACCCAGGATTCGATCGAAAACTTTTCCGCGAAGATCGCTGCCGGCAAAAAAGCACAGCTGTCGGATGATTTCATGATCATTGCAAGAATCGAAAGCCTGATCTTAGAGCGCGGGATGGAAGATGCACTTGAGAGAGCTTTTGCGTTCCGGGATGCCGGTGCGGACGGGATCATGATCCACAGCCGGGATAAAGATCCGGCAGAAATCTTTGAGTTCTGTGACAAGTTCCGCGAACAGGATAAGAAGACGCCGATCGTTGTTGTTCCGACTTCCTATAATCAGGTCACGGAAGAAGAACTTTCCGCTCACGGGATCAATATTGTGATCTATGCAAACCAGTTGATGAGGGCAGCGTTCCCGGTCATGAAACAGACAGCAGAGGGAATCTTAAGAGCGCACAGAGCAAAAGAAGTCGATTCGAGCCTGATGCCGTTTAAAGAGATCATCCGTTTAATTGATGAATTATGATGAAAAAATATCTGATCCTTTCGGATCTTCATGGAAATATCAGCGCTTGGAACGCGGTCATGGATGATATCAGCGGGGAGTCCTTTGACGGGATTCTCCTGCTTGGTGACAATATTGATTACGGAATGCGTTCCAATGAGATCCTTTCGGAACTGAAAAAGAAAGCGGAAGGAGAATGGAGCGGAAAGATACTGGTCAATCTTTGGGGCAACCATGAAAAGCTTGCTGTAGAGAGAGATTTAGAACATCTTTCCACAGACCGCGGAAGGGCAATGGCAAATTATACAAGGGAACATCTTTCCGAAGGTTCCTTTGCCTATATGGATCAGGAAATGAATCAAGAGGCCCGGGAGGAACTTACTCTCGAAGGTCTGAATATCCTTGCGGTCCATGGAAGTCTTGAGGATCCCTATTGGAAGGGAATCTCACCGGATAATCTCCGGGGAACGTATTCGGCGTATGACCTGGTTCTTTCCGGCCACACCCATTGTTCCCAGTGCTTTACCGTTTTTTATTCCGTAGAGGATTCGGAAATGCGGAATAAAAAAGCAGTGACGTTTATTAATCCGGGTTCTGTCGGCCAGCCGAGAAATCAGAACCCGTTCGCCCAGTACGCAGTCCTGACCCTGCCGTTAAAGCAGGTCGAACTTCGGGCGGTCCCTTATGATATTGAATACGAGCAGTCCCTTTTCCCGGATACGCTCGATCCTTTTTACAAAAACAGACTTACAAGAGGAGTATGACAGAAAGGCGGTTGATCAGAGTATGAGCACACTTTACGCAATCAGCGGTGTTACCGGAATGACCGGAAATGAACTGGTCCGCCAGATCTTAGCAGATCCGGACGGAACCGATCATATCCTGGGGTTTGATAATTTTTACGCGTCTTCGATCGATACGGTATCGGATTGTATCGATGATCCGCGGTTTGAGTTTTTTGAGTATGATCTGAACAATGATTCCGAGATGGATGATTTTAAGAACCGGATCCTTGCCCTGAAAGAGCAGTATCAGGAACTGATCTATATCAACTGTGCGGCAGTTGTCCATACGGAACATTTTTATCATGTGAACGAGACCTTTGAAACAAACGTTGTCAGCATGAAAAAATTTCTTGACCAGGCGGTTTCCGTCGGTGCACAGAAATATATCAACTGTTCGACCTCGGAAGTTTATTCCATGAATTCCTGGAATGAGCATGGCGGTGTCAGGGAGGATGATTTCCTTACGATCTCTGATGCGGAACACAGCCAGAGAACAAGTTACGCGGTCGGAAAACTTTTGACTGAGTTCTTTATGAAGGATGCGGTCGACAACGGTCTGATCAAAGGATGCTCGATCCGTTTCGCGAATGTTTACAGCAAAAATGAGCGTTTCCCGAAGCATATCATTCCGTTTATCATCAACAGCTTTAAGGAAAACGGAAAGGTCACCCTTCTTGAAAATTCCAGGAAGAACCGCAGAACGTTTCTGAATAACTATGACAGCTGCAGTGCTGTTCTCGCACTTGCAAAGACCGTCAGCTCCCTGGATGGTTCCGTCTATAATGTCGCGACAGATGAAGAGATCTCAATTATCGATCTTGCAAAACTCTGTGCAGAGAAGATGGGGATCAAAGATCCTGTGATCGAATTTGAAGGATTCAGGGCGTCCGATCCGGAGCGGCGACTCTTATCGACGGAAAAGATCCGGACAAGGACGGACTGGAAACCGCAGGTCACCCTGGAGATCGGACTGACTGAGTGTATCGCGAATTATCTGAATGGACAGGAAAACGCATGAAAGCAGCGATTATTACCGTTGCCGGGATCTCGAGCCGTTTTAACGAGGGGATCCCGGAGGGAAACAAAAAGTTAAAAGCAATTTATTATGAGACATATAGGGAAAAGACCCTCCTGTTTCAGCTCCTGAGGAAATGTTCCTTTGCTGACCGGATCGTTATCGTCGGCGGATATAAGTTTGATGAACTTACGCAGTATGTGGACGGTCTGGAGCCGGAGTTTAAGGATAAGATCTCGCTGGTCTATAATCCTCATTACGAGGACCTCGGATCCGGCTTTAGTCTCTATCTCGGACTGGAAGAAGCCTTTTCGCAAGGGGCAGAGGAGATCCTGTTTGTTGAGGGCGATCTTGATATTGATCCGGAATCCTTTGCTAAGGTCAGAGATGCGAACGGGAATGTAGTCACTTATACAAGAGAGCCAATCTATGCGAACAAGGCGGTTGTCTTTTATCAGGATGGAAACGGAAAAGCCCATTATGCATTTAACAGTGATCATGGGCTGTTAAAAATTGACGATGCTTTTTCCTGTATCCTCAACTCCGGACAGATGTGGAAGTTTGTAAATTCCGAAAAGCTGAAAGAGGCGAACCGGAAGTTTTACCGGGAAGAGCCGGACGGAACAAATCTTAAGATCATCCGGAATTATCTGGATATGGATGAAACATATGAATTAATTCTTCTTTCCCGCTGGACAAATTGTAATACGCGGAAAGATTTTGAAAAGATCGAATCTTACTGGGAGGACGAACAATGAAATCATTAAACGAAAAATTACAGGTCGTGGAACAGCATGTAAAAGACGGAAACATCAAGGTCATGATCATCGGTCTCGGAAGTGTCGGGGCATATCTTATGGATTATCTGATCAGCAAGAATGATCCGGCGATCAGCCTTGTTGTTGTGGGAAGAGATGCGGCAAAGATGGAGACGAAGGTCAATATCGTCCGTGTTGCAGGTCTGATCCGCAAGGTCAACAAAACGCCGATCGAGATCGAAGGAGGCGTTGACCTGAATGATATCGAAGCGATCCGTAAAGTGATCGAAAAGCATCAGCCGGACTTTATCGTAAACTCCAGCCGGGCTTATCCGGGACTGAAGTATGGAAGCATTTCCTGGGCAAATGTCAGAGCTTACGGAATCTGGACACCGCTTTCGATCCGTTTTACGAAGAATATCATGGAGGCCCACGAGGAGGCTGCTTCTGACGCGATCGTGATCAATACCTCTTATTCGGATGCTGTAATTCCGTGGCTTAAGAGTACCGGAAAAGCATTTCCTGATTTCGGAAGCGGAAACCTTAATCATCTTGTTCCGCGGATCCAGTTTGCGGTTGCGGATCTTTTAGGGGTTCCGGATTTTTGGAATGTTGATATTATGTTTGCAACCGGCCATTTCCACGATGTCTGCATCAGCAAGGAAGGTCAGACCGAAGGAGTCGAGCTTCCGCTTAAGATCTACTATAAGGGCGAAGAGCAGGATCTTCCGCATGACAAGATCTATGCGGCCTGCAAGATCCCGATGCCGGTAGACCAGACGAGAAATATGATGAACGCTTCCAGTAATTACCAGATCATTACGGCAATTATTGATGCGATCCGGACAAAAGAAAACCAGAAAGTCTTTACTCCGGGATTTGACGGAAATATCGGCGGCTATCCGGTACTGATCGGATACAAAGACGGAAAACTTGAGGCATGGATCGATGAATCTGTCTTCTCCTTCGAGGAAATGAATAAGGCTGACAGAGCGTCAATCGCACTTGACGGAGTGGAAGATGTTGCCTGTGGAAATCTGATCTATACGGATGCGCTGATCGAGAAGGCAAAGAATGCGTTTGGAGTTACGCTTCCGAAGACCGTTGCGTTTGATGAAATAGAGAAGACGGCGAAGTTCCTGATCGATGAGATCATCCTTCCGCAGACATCCAAATAATACAGTAACAGGAGAAAATACGAATTGAACGTTGAAATATTTACAGAGCTTATCGGCGCCGATTTTTATACCGGCGTTCCGGACTCCCAGCTCAAAGCACTTTGTAATTATCTGAATAATACTTATGGGATCGATCCGAATCACCATGTCATCGCTGCAAACGAAGGAAACGCGGCGGCGCTGGCAGCCGGATACCATCTGGCGACAGGAAAAGTTCCGGTCGTCTATATGCAGAATTCCGGAGAGGGAAACATCATCAATCCGGTCGCTTCTTTGCTGAATGATAAAGTCTATGCGATCCCTGTGATCTTTGTGATCGGATGGCGCGGCGAGCCGGGGATCCACGATGAGCCGCAGCATATTTATCAGGGAGAAGTTACAGTAAAGCTTCTAGAGGATATGGATATCGAAGCATTTGTTCTTGGAAAGGAAACGACAGAAGATGAAGTTGTATCCTGTATGGAACGATTCAACAAAGTCCTTGAAGCAGGGAAAGACGTTGCGTTTGTTGTCAGAAAAGGCGCTTTGAGTTATAATGCGGAAACAGTATATAAAAATGATAATTCCATGCTTCGGGAGGAGATCATCCGCCATATCGTTCAGGCAAGCGGCGAGGATCCGATCGTAAGCACGACGGGAAAAGCTTCACGGGAGCTGTTTGAGATCCGGACGGAAAAAGGGCAGAGTCATAAATACGATTTCCTGACGGTCGGTTCGATGGGTCACAGCTCTTCAATCGCTCTGGGAGTCGCTGTTAATAAGCCGGAGCAGAGAATCTGGTGTATTGACGGTGACGGCGCGTTACTGATGCATATGGGGGCGATGGCAGTTCTCGGATCGGTCAGCCCGAAGAATCTTATTCATGTCGTCATCAACAACGGAGCACACGAGACGGTCGGAGGAATGCCGACGGTCGCAAAGGAGATGGATCTGATTGCGATCGCGAAGGCATGCGGCTATCCGAACGCTGTATCTGTGGACTCTTTTGAGGCACTGGATAAAGAACTTCAGGCGGCAAAAGAGAGAAACGAGCTTTCGCTGATCGAAGTCAAGTGCAGTATCGGAGCAAGAGAAGACCTCGGGCGTCCGACAACGACGGCGCTGGAGAATAAAGAGAACTTTATGAACTATCTCAGGGAACTATAATGAAATTACAGGTTTCCCGTTTACAAGAATTATTCATCGATGTATACGCTCCTTTTACGGAGTTAAGGGACAGAGTATAGTAACTAATCGACAGGGAGAATCGAATGAAGACATTTTACAAAAAGATAGCAAAGACCGTATTGGTATTTACCGTACTTGTTACCGTTGCTGCAGGCGGTCTTTCTTTCGGTGCGGTCAATGCGTTTGCAGAGGACGGTACTGTTCCGGACGAAATGAATGGAATCCCGGGGATCTACGAGCTGAATACAGTAAATGAAGACGGAAACCCTTCTGCAACTGAGACTGTGGAAGAAGAGCCGACAGGAGAAAACCAGGGTGGGGAAGATCCGTCAGAAGAGGATCCGGTTGACCCACCGGCAAGAGTTTTAAACCCTGGCTGGCAGCTGATCGACGGAATCTGGTACTACGGAAATGATGACGGAACCGCAAAGACCGGATGGCTCTGGTATAAGAATGGCTGGTATTACCTGATGCCGGAAGACGGCGCTATGAAGACAAGCTGGGCGCTCGTTAACGAGAAATGGTACTACATGGACAAAAACGGAAAGATGCTGACCGGCTGGATCAAACCGGGAAGATTCTGGTATTACCTGAGCAGCTCCGGAGCAATGGATACCGGCTGGATCAAGTACAAAAACCAGTGGTATTTCCTGGATTATGTGAACGGAGATATGAAGACCGGCTGGGAAGTCGTTGACGGTATCTGGTATTACTTTAATGATCCGAACGGAGATATGCGGACCGGCTGGATGCAGAGCGGAAATACCTGGTATTATCTGACTTCCTGGGGACTTTCCTATACCGGACTGGCTCCGTGGTATGAGAATTATTACTATGTCAAAGAAGGCGTTTATGATCCGACCTATAACGGAAAGGCAAAGGTCAGCGGACTGAGCCGTGAGTTTAGTGTTGTAAACGGAAAAGTTGCAGGTGGAGTTGTTCCTCCTTCTGAGCAGCTGTCTCAGGCTGCAAGGGCAATCCTGAACCAGACCGGTTGGGATATTTATAAAGCATACCGTTGGTGTATCGTGAACTGGACCGTTTATTCCGTCGGCGGAGACTACGGAACCGCGTATTATGCGGATTATGGATTCCGCAAACGGACAGGCAACTGTTTTGTTATGGCGGCAATGTTTACGACCCTTGCCCGGGAACTGGGCTTTGAGGCTTATCAGATGGCCGGATATGTCGGAAGTTCTCCACATTCCTGGGTCGAGATCAGAAATAAATCTGACGGTAAGTTTTATGTCTGCGATCCGGACTTTGAATCAGAACGCGGAAACAGCGGCTGGTGCCTGTACTACGGGCAGAAGGGAACCTGGATGTACAACAGCTACTACCGGATGCATAACTGATCGCGTAATCGTCAGAACAACGAAACCTTATTAAATCAAATTTAATTCAGGGGCTGCAGATGCAGCCCCTGTTTTGTATTCAACTTTGTTTCTGCCTGACAAACAAAGCAGGATCTCAATTAATATACGATGACTCTTGATTTGTCCGGTACATTGTCATAGATCCATTTCGCATTTTGGATCCGCATACGGACGCAGCCGTGGGAGAGTGCTTCTCCAAGTGCGTTTCCGTAGACGCTTTCGTTGTAAGTTCCGCCGTCATAAAGGATCGAGTGGAAGAGATATGCGTCATTGAATCTTGTCCAGTAATAAAGCGTATGACCATCCGAATCATCGAAAGAATAGCCTCTTGTGATCGGATTGCCCCATGCGGAATAACCGACATAGAAATCACCGGTCGTTGTATCCCATCCTTTTGAGGTATCACCAACGGTGCAGAGGTATGCCTGTTCTACCTTCCAGTTTCCGTAGCTTCCCTTATAGACTTTTGTGACACGTTTATTCAGATCGACAAGGATCAGATAACTCGTGCTGCTGTTATATCCTTGTGCTTTGCTGTCCATATCATTTGTATTGATCCATTTGCCGTTTGTCTGGAAGACTTCCTGTTTTGAGCCGATGTAGACTGTTTCGGTTGCCATCTTGCCGGAATCCTGGAGATAGTAGTAAGCGCCGTTTTCGAAGTGCCATCCGGTGACCATAACTCCGTCGTCCCCCATCAGATACCAGCTTCCCTTAACAGGAATCCAACCGGTACACATTGCGCCGGAATTGCTGAAGTAATACCAGTCGCCGCTGATCTTTTGCCAACCGAGGCACATCGCTCCGGAAGAAGGATCCATATAGTACCAGCAGCTTGCGGGCTTGATCCATCCGGTCTTCATTTTTCCACTGGAAGGATCCATATAGTACCAAACTCCCTTGACCTCGATCCAGCCGGTGCATTTTGCGCCGGAGGGGGAGAAGTAGTACCATGCGCCGTCAATGTATTTCCATCCTGTTGCCATTGCTCCTGAAACCGGATCCAGATAATAATCATAACCTTTATAAGATAGCCATCCGGTTTTCATCTGATAGAATGTCGGATCCATATAATACCAGGTATTTCCGCGCAAAAGCCATCCGATTGCAGCAGCACCGGAATCTGTATAGAAGAACCAGTTGCCTCCATTTTCCAGCCATCCGATCCACATTGCCCCGGATGACGGATCGAAATAATATCCGTGTCCATTGATTATCTTAGATCCGGTTATCATGGCACCATCATTGGCCGGGTCCAGATAATACCAGTGGTTGCCTTTCCAAAGCCAGCCTTTCCAAAGAGCGCCGGAATCGGAGAAGAAGTACCAGTCCCCGTCGATCAGCTGCCAGCCGATCGCCATGATACCGGTGCTCGGGAACAGGTAATAGGTTCCGCTTGACATCGTATGCCATCCAACCTGCATCTCCCCATACATTCCCATAAAATACCAGAAATCTCCGACTTTCTGCCAGTTGGTAAGGAACTCTTTTCCCTGACGAAGATACCAGACCCCTTTCTCTTTCATCCAGGCTTTATTACAGGTAGGAAAGACACGGACGGTTACGGTTTGCGTCTGACTTTTATAGCCGTCGTCAAATTTTGCCGTGATCGTGATCTCACCGGTTTTTGCCTGCGCCTGAATCGTTCCGGCTGAAACCGTTGCAATGCTGTTGTCTGAAGAAGTCCAGGTCATGTAATTGGATGTATCGGTATTATTATATTTGACATCCAAAGTCCATGTCTCGTTGTAGTTCAGAGGAAGGATTTCTTCTGCAATCGTAAATTCCGGATCTCCGGCTGCGTAAACAGAAAGATTAGGAAGGATCGGAAGAACAGCCATCAGAACAGCTAAACCAAGAACAAGGAAAGAGCGAAGTTTCATTTTCATATGCATTCACCTCGATATGTAATAAAAACAATAGCTTCGACTTATTTATACCATTTTTAAAGGAAAATAGCAAACCGGAGAGAGGCTTCACAAGAGCGCTGTCGAATACAAAATTATTCGTTCTTTCAATCCTTCTTGAAAAGAGTTATGATACCATCATATGAATCAATGTACGCGAATTTACATTTTAGTCAGACAGAAGGGAGAGTATCATTGAATACCATTCTCAAAAAACATTCCATTCCTATTATCTTGATACTGTTTACTGTATTTTCCTGCACACTGTTGTTTTTTGCTATAACGGCAGCAGCAGATGATACTTCCAATGGGGATGAGGTCATTTATGACGCCTCTGAGTTTGATTATCTCTCAAATCGTACGAAAGAGGATGTCATTGAACAATATTCGGAAGCAATGGCGGCCGGGCATACATACATGAATAATGACCCGGCATCCTATTATAATACGCCTGCAAGCACGGTCTATCCATATAATGCCGGAGAATTATCTTCTGATACGCTCGAAGCAATGGGTGCGATGAGTAATTTTTACCGCTGGCTGCTCGGCATAGATCCGATCACCGTCAATCAGACCAGTGACAGCAGAATGCAGGCGGAAGCTCTGCTGCGAAATTTTGAGTTTGCTCATTATATTAGTGAATCCAGCAGGCCTGCGGATATGGATGATGAGACATGGGAAGCAGGCTTTAACTGTACGCATAATATTCTTGCCAGAGGATTTACACCTTCTGCGGCGATAACCGGATGGTTGAATGAAGGATATTCTCTCTCCTCAGAAAGCTGGGGGACGGTAGGGCATAGAAAAGCGATTCTTACTGCGGGCTACAAGAATCTGATTTATGGCTTTTCCGGCTATGTTGCAATCGGTAAAGTCCAATCTGCCGGCAATGGTTTTTCTAATGCGTTTGCGGCTTTTCCGGCGGCGGGATATATGCCAAACAGCTTATGCCGCCGTTATGACTCCGCATGGACAGTTCAGCTGAATACGGCAATGGTAAAAGCTTCTGATCCATCCGGCGTTGTAGTTAAAGTTACAAACATGAACACAGGCAGCAGCTATGAATGTACAAGTTCAAATCAATGGGCATCGGTCTCTTCCTCCTTTGTTTGTTTCCGACAGCCTTCGGATAGCACAAGTATCTACGATAGCTTTGCGGATCCATATAAAGTAGAGATTACAGGGCTCACGGATGTAGCAAGCGGGAAAGCAGCCAAGATCTGCTATACAGTCGACTTTTTCGAAATGGAAGCAGAATCCTCGTTTTTATCTTCTGCAAGTATTTCGATGAGCAGAACGGATTATTGCTATACCGGACAGGCGGTCATCCCTGAATTCACAGTAACGTACAAAGGAACAGAACTGACAGAAGGCACAGATTACGATGTTGAATACTATAACAACACCAATGTCGGAACCGGAATTGTTTCTGTAAAAGGAAAAGGACAATATGCCGGCGTTACGAAAGCGCTGTTTACGATCCGTGAAGATACAAAGGATATCAAGGATTGTAATATCGCTGTCGCGAGCGGAAATTATACTTATTCCGGAAATGCGCATACTCCGAAAGTAACCGTGACCGAATTCGGAGAAACTTTGGAAGAGGACAAAGACTACCAGATCACCTATTCGGACAATATCAATGCCGGTCAGGCAACGATTACCGTGACCGGGATCGGAGAATATCACGGAACAGCAGTCAGATCTTTCAAAATAAACAAGAACAGGTATCATCTTGTTTTCATTTCCCGACCATCTGAGATCGAAAAAGGCGGGACTTTCCAACTGGTTTGCACCGGACGCGGCGAGATTACTTATCAGTCATCCGATGAAAGCATCTTTACGGTCGATGAGGCCGGACTGGTCACAGGAGTATCCTGTGGAACTGCAAAACTGACGGTAAGTGCTTCAGGAGATGAGAATTACGGTACCGATTCCAGGATCATAAACATCACGGTCTCGGAAGATGTTCATACCATGGAAGTCATTCAGACCGCAAACGGGGAAAACAATACTGCGAAACGGAAATGTATCGTTTGCGGAAAAGAAGAAGAGTTTACGACAATGACGGACTTTGAGGTTTGGTGGTGGAAGGATCCATTCTATAATGGATATAGTGGAATCAGTTCGAATCAAAAAGAGGGGAACCGTTATAAAGTTACGATAAGAGGGCAGAGTCCGGCAGATGTTGAAGATAAGACTCTGGAACTGATCTCATCGGATGAAAATATTATGACGGTGAATGATACGATTTTCTCATTTTCCGGTACCGGAACTGTAACGCTGACCATAAGAGCAAAGTATAATCCCTCCGTTCAGAAGCAGGTCACCTTTACGGTCTCCCATGTTTATGACGGGGTCGATCATGAAACAGCGCCAACGTGCACAGAGGCGGGAGAGAGAGTTTCTATATGCACAGTCTGTGGAGAGGAATATAAAGAAATCCTTCCGGCCTTGGGTCACAAAGAAGAAGTCATTCCGGGGAAGGCAGCAACCTGCACAGAGGACGGACTGACCGATGGAGCGAAGTGTTCAGTTTGCGGAGAGATTCTTTTGGAACAGACTGTGATCCCTGCTGCGGGTCATCAGGAAGAGATGATTCCGGGGAAGGCAGCAACATGTACAGAGAGCGGCTTGACCGATGGAAAGAAATGCTCTGTCTGCGGAGAAATCTTAGTCCTGCAGAACGTGATCCCTGCTCTGGGACATAAAGAAGCAGTTCTTCCGGCAAAGGCGGCAACGTGTACAGAGAGCGGCCTGAAAGAAGGAAAGAAATGTTCTGTCTGCGGAGAGATTCTGATTGCCCAGGAAGAAGTCCCGGCATTGGGACATAAAGAGGCAGTCATTCCGGGAAAGGCAGCAACTTGTACGGAAAGCGGGTTGACAGAAGGAAGAAAATGCAGTGTCTGTAACGAGACTCTGATAGAACAAACTGTTATCCCGGCCTTGGGTCACAAAGAAGAAACCATTCCGGGAAAGGCAGCAACCTGTACAGAGGACGGACTGACCGATGGAGCGAAGTGTTCAGTTTGCGGAGAGATTCTTCTGGAACAGACTGTGATCTTTGCGTCCGGACATGTTCCGGCAACCTATGTAGAGAACGAAATACCACCGACCGTTGATCAGGAAGGCTCCTGTACAGAAGTGATAAGATGCTCCGTCTGCGGAGAGGAGTATGGACGACAAACCGTAACGATCCCGAGAAACGGCTGGCTCAAAAAGGAGAACAAATGGTATTTCTTTCATGATAATACGATGGTGAAAGGCTGGCTGGATGATAATGGGACGTGGTATTACCTGAACCCGGAGACAGGTGAAATGAAGACCGGCTGGCTTCAGAGCGGTACGACCTGGTATTATCTCAAATCCGGCGGAGCGATGGCAACCGGCTGGGAAAAGGTCGGAAACGATTGGTATTATTTCAAAACAAGCGGGGCAATGGGGACCGGCTGGTATAATGATTCCGGAATCTGGTACTATCTGAATCCATCCGGCGCAATGGTAAAAGGATGGCAGAAGATCAGTGGTGTCTGGTATTACATGAAACCGAGTGGAGCAATGGCTGCTTCGGAATGGTGTCTAGGGTATTGGCTGAATGCGAATGGTTCCTGGACGTATCAGCCCAAAGGATCCTGGGCAAAAACGGATAACCGCTGGTGGTTTGGCGATACAAGCGGATGGTATGCAAGAAATGAAAGACTTTTGATCGACGGAGTATATTATCAGTTTGATAACGCAGGCTATTTAGTACAGTAAAAAAGAGGAGCTGCTCAACTGGCAGCTCCTTGATTTATATACATCTGAAAATCGAATCAGGTCAGGATCCGGTTTTTTTGAATGGCTTGAGCAGCCACTTTGCCGGATAATCGAAACATTTCAAAGAGCACAGTAAAGTCAATGGGATCGACAGCGCAAGCCAGAGGACCTTTCCTGCAGCAGTGGAAGAAAAGAAAGTTCCGTATGCACCGAGAGCAACTGCAAGATTGATAATGATCCAGTGCCAGAAATAAACGCCTAAGGTATGCTGTCCGAATTCGGTGATCACCGGGATCTTCCGGGTCGGGATCAGGAACATAAAAGCAAGCCCGACAATCGCAGCAATACAATAACAAAGAAGCCGGTAAAGAAAACCCAGTCCGTGAAGGTCCGGAAAATATGGATTTCGCCCGGTAAACAGCGGCCTCAGGAAATAGAGCTTGTCGTTAATAACAAAGCAGAGGACGATCCAGAGAAGTATGATCCCAAGCCCTAAGAATTTCAGACTCTTTTTCTTAAGGAGGTTTTCAAAGGAACTCCTGTTAAGCATTGTTCCAAGGATAAAGAACGGGTAGAAAACAATGATCCGGGAGAGCGCAAGAAAATCACCGATATTCGGATCATATCCGATAAACAAACCCAGGATCGCTGAAACAATAAGAATATAAACCGGCCTGACGTTCCGGAGAAGATACGTCAACAATGTGAAAACGGCAATTCCAAAAAGAAACCAGGGCGCTCCGTAGAAGGAAAAGAAATCGAGAGTCGTCACCTCTCCTTCCAGGACCTCCGTTACAAAAAGAATGAGCCGCATAATCACAAAGATTCCTAAATAACCAATTGTTTTCTCTGCTGCTTTTTTCGTGTTGTAAAAAACACCGGAGATAAATATAAAAAGCGGCATATGGAAGGCATAAATCGCAGTAAAAATACTCTGATAAAGATGGGAGTTATCTGTTCCGCGCACAACAAGATGGCCGGCAACGACCAGAAAGATCAGAAAGAATTTTATATTGTCCCATGCTGCTATTCGTTCGTTTTTCATTTGTTATGAAGCCTCTTTTTTTGTAAATAACCGGCGTTCCAGTTTATCCACCTGTTTATAGAAGACTTTGCAACTGTAACCCAGTCCGATCGGAATTGCAATCACGAATATGAAGATCAATGAAAGAAGCAGCCATCCCGGAATCCTTCCTGTGAGCAGAAGAAACATTCCACATCCGAGGGAAATAATGACCGGCCAGTGGAACGCATAGATATATCCGCTGTATTTTCCGATAAAACTGAGAGGCCGGAAGGA
>JAFWFQ010000040.1 GCA_017515535.1 Parasporobacterium sp.
CGTTCAGAAGCAGGCAGACGCCCGGAAGCAGCTGCTCTTTCTGAAGGGACTCTTCTTCTGGAAGCAGAAACGGATTCTGAATCAACCCTGCGGGTAATTTCTTCGCGGCTGATCCTTGCCGTACTTTCTCTCCGGCTCCTTCCTGCACTCTGGGCCGTTTTTTTCGCGCGGCCGGAAGGAATCTGGACTTTGCCGGTACGATCCGAATAACGATTCAGTTGTTCTCTGTTAGGTCTTCTCTGTGTCATTTTTTATACAGTCAGGTTATATTGTTCACAAAGCATTGTTACCGTCAGGGCGATCAGCAGATAGTCAATTTCATAAGCTCCCATTAACTTAAAATCGTCCTGGCTGTAAAGCTGTTTCAATTCGTGGATCTTATCCAGATCAAAAACATCATATTTTCTGATCAGTTCATCGGAAAGGAAGTCTGTATCAGAAGCCTTTTTGATCATGGAAGACATGCCCGGTGCCTGGAACGGGAATTTTCTCCGCTTCAGGATCTCATCCGGAACAATTCCTTCTCCCGCTTTTTTCAAAATATATTTTTCATTTGCGCCGTTTAATTTATATTTGTCCGGCATCGTAAAGACAAATTCCAGAAGCTCCTTGTCGAGGAACGGATGACGTCCTTCTACGGAATGGGAGAAGATCATCCTGTCTCCGTGTTCTCCAAGCAAGTGGTCTGCAAGTCTTAACTTCGCATCAATATAAGAGCGGCGCTTCGCATCGCTGAGTCCTTCCAGGCGTTTGACATTGACCGGGCTTTCCGCGAATGCGGAAAACTCTTCCACGGAATTCCTCATACGCTCGGAATAGATCTGTTTATGGATCTTGCGGATCTCCGGATGATTTCGTTCAAACCGGAAATACGGATCTTCCCATAAGCGCTCATTAACTTCGCACTCTTCTTTTGTCATCTTACCCTTCTGCATCTGACGGAACTGATCGACCGTATAGCCGATATAACCACAGAAGAATTCATCGGAACCCTGTCCTGTAAGGACCGCTTTTGCAGGTGAGCCGGAAACCAGTTTAGAAAGCAGGAATGCAGCAACATCATAGCTTTCCTTTACTGCACTTTCTGCATGATAAATAACGGAAGGGAGGTTCTCCCAAATCTCTTTTTCCGTGATTTTAACATTATAATGTGAAGATTTTACGCACTCTTTCACAATTTTTTGGAAACGGCTTTCATCAAGATCCCCATCGCCGATCTCCGCGGAGAATGAATAATGGGAGTCCAGCATGAACTTTCCGACATAGCAGGCAACGATCGAGCTGTCGAGACCGCCGGAAATATAGAATCCGATCGGAACATCCGCAATCAGACGTCTCGAGATCGAGGCCTTGAGAAGTTCCCTGAGACGCTCAACATAGTAGGCTTCTCCAAGGTCTTCTGTCTCGACCGGATAAATAATATCCCAGTATTCCTCATCCTTGACTCCGTCTTTGTTGCAGATCAGAAGATGACCCGGACGAAGGGAATAGATATCCTCAAAGAAGGTCTGGGGAGAGATCGCTCCGCCGGGGTAGTTCATAAGCTGATCTACCGCCTTCATGTTCAGTTTTCTCGTGATTCCAGGATATTCGAGGATCGCCTTGACTTCTGATGCAAAAACCATACGTCCATCTATCATCGTATAAAAGAGCGGGCTGACGCCGGCATAGTCACGAACCAGAAGAAGCTGGTCTTTCGTGTCATCATAAACAGCCGCAGCAAACTGTCCGTTCAGTTTCTTCGGAAATTCCTCTCCGTACTCTTCGTAAAGATGGACAACGACTTCGGTATCTGTACCGGTCCGGAAAACATGGCCCTTTGCGATCAGTTCTTCCTTAAGCTCCCTGAAGTTAAATATCTCACCGTTGCAGACCATAACGACGGTACTATCCTCATTTTCGATCGGCTGCATTCCACCGGTCAGGTCGATAAAGCTTAAGCGGTTAAATCCGAGACAGACATTGTCTTTGAAAAACTTGTTCTGTCCGTCCGGTCCCCGGTGTTTGATTTTTTCTAACATTCTGTCAACCAGTCCGGGGTCGACTTTTGTTTTATTCTGCATATTGTAAAGACCGCAAATTCCGCACATAATGTTCTTCCTTTCTGTCTTGTCTTATTGAAGGTTTTCCAGCGGGCTGACATAGGTTATCCCGTATTTGGCTTCCTGCTCGTGGATCTCATTTTCATAATCCGCGATATTTTCCTCCCAGATCTTCTGGAGCTTCGGGTCGCCGGATCTGTCCGTGACGCCCATATTCATTAAGACCGGCCCGATATAATGGCTCAGTTTTTCCGCACCGGAAAGATTCATATGAAGTCCGCCGTCATAGGTATCTGTCGTATAATCGACGCCTGTCTGGTCCTGGATCTCCAGGAAGTTAATATACGGAACATTGTATTTTGCCGCATAGGCTTCGACCTGTTCCTCATATTCCGGATACCATTCCGGATAAAGGCTCGGGGCCTTGATAAACAACAGCTTGATCCCGTTCTCTTCACAAAGCGTCCGGATCTTATCCAGATAAAACATCGCCTTATCTCCGAATGTATAATCCGCTAAAGGTCTTCCCGGAGGTACGTCTTCTGCCGGCCGGCAGTCAATCCGCATAAAGTAACCGTTGTGGGAGACTTTCTTCGTTTTGAACATATATTCGAAGTCTGTCTTTGTCAGTTCATTCCAGCGGGAATGATATCTTAAGATCGGGAAATAATACTCGATCGCATGTTCCTCTTCCGTCATAGATGCAGAGATTGCACCAAGCTTCGACGGAGACCACCTCATTCCTTCGATGCTCATCCGGTTATACGCCTCCGACTGGGATTCGTTAAACTGGAGCGACTGGATATTGAACACAACTGCTTCCGGAATATGGTAGCGAAGTGCATCCTCAAGCAGATAGTAGGACTGCCAGATATACTGCTCCGCGCTTCCGCGGATATAACTGTTGATCCCATGCTCCTGCCAGAGAACGACCGGGGAAAAGTTTTCATATACTTCACAGTCTCCGATAAAGATCACATCAAAGTTCTTATCCTTTTCCCGGTAATACTCAGCGACAAAATTCCCTTCAACAACATCGTCCACATATTTCGGCATGAGAAGCCGCTGAAGGAGAAACAGAACGCCAAACAGGATCACCAGCGCAATGATCACCGGCAATACAACACTTTTTCTGCGCTTCTGTCTTTTATTCTTGTTTTTCTTTGTTCTTTCGTAACTATGGTCCATGATCAAAATTGATTATAGATAAACTGGCTGGAATCATATCCGATTCCATAAGTACCGAAAATAATGACAACGATAATCAGGACGATCCAGATCGCATACTTTCCGGGTTTTGCGAGACCTGTGATCCCTTCCCTGATATCTCCATTTTTGTTTTTATAAAGGCTGACTGCAAAAACGATCAGAATACCGATGATCAGAACGATATAATCCGAAACACCGATTCCGAGTCCTAAAAGGCCGCCCTTTCCGATCTCTCCCCAATTTGCGGAGGTGAAAATCGAAAGAAACGCTTTGACGGTCTCTCCGATGGTCTTGCAGACATCAAACATATTCAACGCACATATAAGGACAAACGTCCTCAGGATCTGGAAGATCCGGTACGGAAGTTTCCCCGCAAATCCAAAGCGGTTATGGAATTTCTCATAGAGCGGCTCAAACTCTTCCGAAACCATAAGGATCACAAAGTTCGCGAGTCCCCAGACGATAAAGTTCCAGCTTGCCCCGTGCCACATACCGGTCACGAACCAGACAACAAAGGAAGAGATATTAACCGGAAGTCTGCGTCCGACTTTCTGACCGAGATGGTTTCTGGTGAACTTGGAGAATTTCTGCATTCCCTTACTGGAGGACAGCGGATAGAAGATATAATCCCTGAACCAGCTGCACATCGTAATATGCCATCTTCTCCAGTATTCTTTCAGCGAAGTAGAAAAATACGGGAGGTTAAAGTTCTCTGCGACTTCGATCCCAAGCATCTGGGCAATACCGATCGTGATATCGATACCGCCTGTAAAGTCAGCATAAAGCTGGATCGTATAAAAGAGCATTCCGAAAAACGCATATCCGCCGGAGTACGTACTGACATCCGCAAAGATCGTCTGAACCGCCGGTGCGATCCGGTCCGCGATGACCAGCTTTTTGAAAAAGCCCCAAAGAATCCTCTGAAGACCAAAAGCAACCGCCTGCCGGTTAAACGGATGCGGTTCGTAAAGAGTCTTGGAAAGATCTTTGAAGCGACTGATCGGTCCCTGCACAAGCTGCGGGAAGAAAGAAACAAACAGGGCAAATTTGAAGACATTCTTTTCTGCCTTGATCGTCCCGCGCGAAACATCAAATAAATAGGAAAGCGCCTGCAGGGTATAAAAAGAAATGCCGAGCGGCATTGCAATTGTCAAAAAGGAAAGCTGCTTTGCCTGCCCTGACGCAGATAAAACAGCATTGATATTCGCGAGAAAGAAGTTCGCATATTTTACGAGTGCAAGGATCGCGACACAAAGGACAACCGCGATGATCTGGAAGACCATCCGTTTCTTTTTCTGCGCCGCCTTATATTCCTTTTTGGCTTCTTTCGTCAGTTCCTTTTTATGTTCTTTCAGATAAGCATCCTGATCCGAAAGTTTCCGGTCAATGATCCTGGCGGCAAAGTAGACGATCAGGGTCACGGCCAATAAATATGGGATATATTCCGGTCCGGCGATCAGGTAAAAAATATAGCTTCCGACAAGAAGTAGTATCCATTGAAAATTCGCAGGACCTAAATAATACAGCAGTGTTAAAACTGCTACAAACGCAATAAACCCATAGGAAGTAAACAGCATGAGTGGGAATTATTCCTCCTCTAATTTCTGGATCAGTTCATAAAGTGCCTGAGCGGAATTGAAGTTTTCCGGCACGATATACTCTGCAGAGATCGTAACGTCGAAGGTCTCGCTGATTTCAGAAATAAGAGTGACAATATCAAAGGAATCAAGGATTCCGCCTTCAATTAATTCTGTTTCATTTTCAAAATCAACATCCGGGTGAAGGTTCTGTAAGATCTCTAATAATTCATCCATGTTTTTTTCTCCTGTCTTTTATTCTCAAATAGTTTGCCGATTCATTTTCACGGAGCGCCGGAGAATATCCTGGCACTCCGCAGCAGTTAAAAATTATTCTTCTGTTTCCTCTTCGGAAGCATGCTCATCTTCGATGACTTCTACATACTCCTCAACAACTTCTTTCTCCGTCTCTTCTTCCGGAGCTCCTTCTTCGGAAGCGGCCTGTTCTTCGGCCTCAAGAGATTCTAAAGCTGCTTTTCTCTTTGCTTCAAGAATCATCTCATCCGTATTCAGATGAACGTCTCTGTAACGCTTCATACCGGTTCCTGCCGGAATCAACTTACCTATTATAACGTTTTCTTTCAAACCAATCAATGGGTCAACCTTACCGTTGATCGCAGCTTCCGTAAGGATCTTGGTCGTCTCCTGGAAGGATGCTGCAGAAAGGAAGGAATTGGTAGCAAGAGAAGCCTTTGTAATTCCAAGGATGATCTGTTTTCCTACTGCCGGCTGTTTTCCTTCTGCAACCAGACGTTTATTCACTTTATTAAATTCAGAAAGATTGATCGTCGTTCCTGAAAGGAAATCAGAATCGCCTGCCTCGTCAACGCGGATCTTCTTCAGCATCTGGCGGACGATGACCTCGATATGTTTATCGTTGATCTCAACACCCTGCAGTCTGTAAACTCTCTGAACTTCTTTCATGATATAGTCCTGAACGTCTTTAACATCTTTTACTTTCAGGATATCATGCGGATTGATACTACCTTCTGTCAGCTTCTCGCCAACCTCAACATGAACCTTCTCGCCTTCCTGCATTCTTGTGGTAGAACCGTAAGGGATCAGATATGCTTTTCTTTTCCGTCTTCCGCGGTAACAACGATCTCACGTTTGTTCTTGTTCATGCGGACTTCCGCTTCTCCTGCGAACTCAGAGATGATCGCAACACCCTTCGGTTTCCGGGCTTCGAAAAGCTCCTCAACACGAGGAAGACCCTGTGTAATATCATCACCTGCAACACCGCCTGTATGGAAGGTTCTCATTGTAAGCTGTGTACCCGGCTCTCCGATCGACTGTGCAGCGATAATACCAACTGCCTCACCAACCTGAACAGCCTGGCCGGTTGCCATGTTCGCGCCGTAGCACTTCGAGCAGATTCCTGTCTCGCTCTGGCAGGTCAGCGCCGTACGGATCTTAACGGACTGGATACCGCTGTCAACAACTTTATCCGCGCGGGACGGAGTAATCATCGTATTCTTCTTAACAAGAACGTTACCGTTTTCGTCAACGATATCTTCTGCCGCATAACGGCCTAAGATACGCTCTCTTAAGTTCTCGATCTCTTCCTTGCCATCCATGAAGGCAGCAACTTCCATGAACGGAATCTCTTCCTCGCCTTCACAGCAGTCAAGCTGGTTGATGATCAGTTCCTGTGCAACGTCTACAAGACGACGGGTCAGGTAACCGGAGTCTGCGGTACGGAGCGCGGTATCGGAAAGACCTTTTCTTGCACCGTGTGCGGAAATGAAGTATTCCAAAACGTCCAGACCTTCACGGAAGTTGGACTTGATCGGAAGTTCGATCGTACGACCGGTCGTATCAGCCATAAGTCCACGCATTCCGGCAAGCTGTTTGATCTGCTGATCGCTACCACGGGCACCGGAGTCTGCCATCATGTAAATATTGTTGTATTTATCAAGCGTATTCATCAGAGCTTTGGTAACCTGCTTATCTGCTTCTTCCCAGGTACCGATGACGCTGCTGTAACGCTCTTCTTCGGTCATAAGACCCATACGGTAATCATTCTGGAGTTCTTCTACCGTTTCTTCGGCTTTCTTGATGATCTCCTTCTTCTCTTCCGGAACCGTCATATCGGAAATAGAAACCGTAAAGGCCGCTCTTGTCGCGTATTTGTAACCCATGCTCTTAATATTATCAAGAACTTCCGCGGTCACGGTCGCGCCATGGATATTGATGACCTTCTCGAGGATCTTCTTGAGGGACTTCTTATCGACCAGTTTATCGACTTCCAGTTTCAGATAATCCTCATCTGTTTTTCTCTCAACAAATCCGAGATCCTGAGGAATGATCTCATTAAAGAGCATTCTTCCGAGAGACGTATCAATAATACCACGGATCTTCTTTCCTTCCGCATTCGTTCTTTCAACACGGACACGAATCTTGGAATGAAGTGTGATATCACGGTTCTCATAGGCAAGGATCGCTTCATTAATGCTCTTGAACGCTTTTCCTTCGCCCGGCTCTCCGTCGCGCTGCTGGGTCAGATAATAAATACCAAGGACCATATCCTGGCTCGGTACAGCAACCGGAGCTCCATCAGACGGTTTCAGCAGGTTGTTCGGAGAAAGCAGGAGGAATCTGCATTCTGCCTGAGCCTCCGCGGAAAGCGGAAGGTGAGCTGCCATCTGGTCACCGTCGAAGTCGGCGTTGTATGCGGTACAAACGAGCGGATGAAGACGGATCGCACGTCCTTCTACAAGGATCGGCTCAAATGCCTGAATTCCCAGTCTGTGAAGCGTTGGTGCACGGTTTAACATAACCGGATGCTCTTTGATAACTTCTTCCAGGACATCCCAGACTTCCGGCTGGAGTTTCTCCACCATCTTTTTCGCCTGTTTGATATTGTTTGCTTTTTCATAATCACAGAGCTTCTTCATAACGAAAGGTTTGAAGAGCTCAACAGCCATCTCTTTCGGAAGACCGCACTGGTAGATCTTAAGTTCCGGGCCGACAACGATAACGGAACGGCCGGAATAGTCAACACGTTTTCCGAGGAGGTTCTGACGGAAACGGCCCTGCTTTCCTTTCAGCATATCGGAAAGGGATTTTAAGGAACGGTTTCCAGGTCCTGTAACCGGACGGCCTCTTCTTCCGTTGTCGATCAGTGCGTCAACGGCTTCCTGAAGCATTCTTTTCTCATTACGAACGATGATCTCCGGTCCGCCCTGCTCTAAGAGTCTCTTAAGACGGTTGTTGCGGTTAATGATCCTTCTGTAAAGATCATTTAAGTCAGAGGTCGCAAAACGGCCGCCGTCTAACTGGACCATCGGACGGATATCCGGAGGAATGACCGGAATGACCTTTAAGATCATCCACTCCGGACGGTTTCCGCTCTTACGGAACGCTTCTACAACTTCCAGTCTCTTTAACAGTTTCGCCTTTTTCTGGCCGGTCGACTCATCCAGTGAGGTACGGAGTTCTTCCGCAAGCTCATCCAGATCGATCTTGGATAAGATCTCGTCGATCGCTTCCGCGCCCATTCCGACACGAAGAGTGGAAGCCGCTTCACCGTTGCGCTCAAGCGCCTGATTGTATTCGGTCTCAGAAAGAACGTCTTTGAAATTCAGGTCTGTTTCACCCGGATCAAGAACGATATGGCTTGCAAAGTATAAAACCTTTTCCAGTGTCTTCGGGGAAAGGTCAAGCATAAGACCCATTCTGGACGGGATTCCCTTGAAGTACCAGATATGGGAGACCGGAGCTGCAAGCTCGATCGAACCCATGCGCTCTCTACGAACGGAAGCCTTTGTTACTTCAACGCCGCAGCGGTCGCAGATCACGCCTTTATATCTGATCTTCTTATATTTTCCGCAGTGACATTCCCAGTCCTTGCTCGGTCCGAAGATCTTCTCACAGAAGAGTCCGTCTTTTTCCGGCTTGAGGGTCCTGTAGTTGATCGTTTCCGGCTTTGTAACTTCACCGTGAGACCATTCCCTGATTTTTTCAGGTGATGCAAGTCCAATACGGATCTTGTCGAATGTCATCGGCTCATATGTGCTGTTCGCTGTTTGTGCCATTCTTTCAGTCCCTCCTATTCTTCATCATATACATCACTGCCGGCAGTGGTTGTATAATCGTCAACTGTTACAAATCCTTCACTTGTGTATTCCTGGACTGAGAAGCCATGTCTTGCAACGTCTTCTCTGCTCTTCGGATAATTGTTGTTCGAGAGCATTGCGTTGAAGTTTGTCTCGCCATAGTCCACGGACTCGAGAAGCTTGATCTCTTCGTCGTTATCGTTCAGGACTTTGATATCCAGAGCAAGTGACTGGAGCTCTTTGACAAGGACCTTGAAGGATTCCGGAGTTCCGGCCTTCGGAATATTCTCGCCTTTGATAATTGCTTCGTATGTCTTAACACGGCCGACAAGATCATCCGACTTCACAGTCAGGATCTCCTGGAGAGTATAGGAAGCGCCGTATGCTTCGAGTGCCCAGACTTCCATCTCACCGAAACGCTGTCCGCCGAACTGTGCCTTACCACCAAGCGGCTGCTGGGTAACGAGGGAGTACGGTCCGGTCGAACGTGCATGGATCTTATCGTCAACCAGGTGGTGGAGCTTCAGGTAATACATCTGGCCGATCGTGACCGGAGCATCAAAGAATTCACCTGTCCGTCCGTCGCGAAGCTGAACTTTACCGTCGCGGCTGATCGGAACGCCCTTCCACTCTGCTCTGTGATCCAGATGATTTCCTAAGTATTTGATGATCTCCGGATCTACGATATCTTCATATTTTTTCTTAAAGTCACTCCATTCGCCGTTGACATAATCATTGCCCATATCA
>JAFWFQ010000041.1 GCA_017515535.1 Parasporobacterium sp.
GTTATAGGACGGAATATTACGGGCATTAATATGGATCGTCGTCTTCGCAGGAAGATCCTCATATCCGCTTCCGAGCAGGGAGAACTGCAGACAGTTCCGTTCCTGAAATTCCGAAAGCAAGCGTTCTTCAAAAACCGCCTCCGAAAAGATCTTTGCCGGCTCATCTAAGATGAACAAAGTCTTCTCATCAAAATAAGCAAAGAGATCCACCTGTTCGGAAAGCCGCTCCGCAGTTTCCTCTCCTTCTTCGGGAGGCTGCTCGCTGACCGCCGGAAAGATCGTAAATTCCTCTACACTCTCAATCGAGCGCTGACTCTCCACATCGAAGAGCTTAATAGATTCCACCTCATCGCCCCAAAGGTCGATCCTGTACGGAGCACTCTCCGTATACGGAAAGACATCAATAATATTTCCGCGAATGGAGAACTCACCATGGGACCCCACCTGTGATTCATTTTCATATCCGAAAGAGACCAGCTTTTCCGCAAGCTCTTCCCCGTTCAGTTCCTTTCCCTGGCGGATTGTGATCAATTCCTTCCGGATCTCATCAAAACTCTGGAACTGTTCCGCAAACGCATCGAGGGTCGTGATGACCGTCAGACGTTCGCCTGCAAACAGACGCTTAATCACTTCCAGGCGCTGTTCGGAAAGATAGCTGCCGCGGATATCTGCTTTTTCGAAGAGCGGGTCTTTCGCCGGATAGTAAACAGCAGCCTTGTCAAACGCCGTATAGTTATTCAGGATCTCGAGCGCTTTCTGCTCATCAAAAGTAACGATGACTTTGCTTCCAAAGCCATCGCCCAAATGAAAAAGCAGGTGCTCCATCTGGCTTGGGACACAGCCGTTCACCAGAACCGGGCCGCCCTTTGCCGCTGTTGTTATTTGATTTATGTAGCCTGTGATATCGTTCATTTTTATGCCGGCTTATGATCGTCGGGTGCTAATTATACTGATTCATTGCATGGTCCATGCCATGCTCCACAATATCAACCGCTGCATCTGCAGCTCTTGCAAATGCCTCCTCCATAACCTTCCGCGTTTCTTTGTCGTAACGGCCAAGGACATAATCCACCATATCCATCTGCTCAGGCCGGTTCCCGATCCCAACACGGATCCTTAAAAATTCTTCCGTTCCCAGACAAGAGACGATACTCTTCATACCGTTATGACTTCCGGCAGAGCCTTTCTTCCGAAGACGCAGGCGGCCTACCTCCAGATCGCTGTCATCATAGATCACAATGAGCTTCTCTTTCGGATCGATCTTATAGAAACGGCAGACAGAACGCACTGCATTTCCGCTCAGGTTCATGAATGTCAGCGGTTTTACCAGCAGAGTCTTTTCCCCGCCGATCATAGTTTTTCCGACCATAGCGTTAAACACGGTCTTTTTCATTTTAACATTCAGCTTCTCAGCCAGAATATCGATCGTATCAAAACCGGCATTGTGCCTGGTCTTTGCATATTTCTCTGTCGGATTTCCGAGTCCTGCGATCACAAACATGTTATTATCCTTTTCTTTTTAATCAATCTATCCGAAGCATTGCAGTCTTCTGCCATGCAAGAGTGCCGGAAATCACATTTGACCCCGGCTCTATCAAGTATCTCGATTATAAAGGCTATCATTATTTGATGCAAGAACGGAAAAGTGAAGTTATGCCTCCCGCCGCGTATTAATATATACGTATTTCGTATATAATAGGGCAAAGAAAAAGCAAGACAAAGGCTTTCGCCCGCTTGCTTCTTCTTCAGGCCTGTATAGCTTTCGCTATATCAAGAACTTATTTGTTTTAAATCGTATCTTCTTCCAATCTGAATCATAAAAGACTGATCAGGAATTCTATGA
>JAFWFQ010000042.1 GCA_017515535.1 Parasporobacterium sp.
CCGGCTTCAAATTCCTCCCAGAGATCCCGAAGCCATTTTGCCTGGTCATCCGGAAGGATATGGAAGATCCGCTCTGCTGCCTTGACCTCCCGCTCTCGTTTCGACTTGTTCGCCTCCGGGTCATATGCATACGTATCGCCGGCATCGATCTCTACCAGATCATGGATCAGGACCATTTGGATCACCCTGGAAAGATCGACTTCCTCATTCGCATACTCACTTAAAAACATCGCCATCAGCGCAAGGTGCCAGCTATGTTCCGAGTCATTCTCCGGTCTCGTATTATCACCGATATTGGTCTGGCGGAAAATCTGTTTGATCTTATCCGCCTCTCTTACAAAGTCCAGCTGGCGTGCTAATCTTTCGACGTCCATCAAACCATCTCCCCGGCTATTTATTTCAAACGGCCAAAATCGGAGGCCGGCCAATAGCAAAGCCATGCCCTTCCGATAATTGCTTTTTTATTGACATAGGTATTGACCCACCGTCTGGAATCCTTCGAGTTCCCCCGGTTATCGCCCATCATAAAATAAGAATCCTCCGGAACGGTATAGGGACCATAGTCCTCATTATCCAGATTCATAAGATGGTAGTCCGGATTAATATAATCTTCTTCCAGTTCCTTGCCGTTAATATACGTAACACCGTCAATAATCTCAACGGTCTCACCCGGAAGTCCGATGATACGTTTTACAAAATACTGGGAAGGATCATCCGGATATTTGAATATAATGATATCGCCCCGCTTCGGCTCGCCAAAGAGATATGCGACCCGAAATCCCAGCATCCTTGAGCCCGGCATGATCGTTGGTTCCATGGATCCAGTCGGGACGGTTGAATTTACGATAATAAAGAAATTGATAATAAGGGCGACTGCAACGGCAGCGGCGATAACGATCACCCAATCCAGAAACGTATAAAAACCCGGATTCTGGGCCCTTCTGTTTTCTCTCTCTCTTTTCTTTAATTCTTTCATGGACAGAACCTGTCCGTCCTTGTTTTCTTCGCTATTTTTGGGTTCTCTTTTCATGAAATACTGTATTATCCTTTGGAATATTATTACAATTTTATTAAATTTATCCCCACACTATTGACAAATTGTGGATAACTAATAATTTTTTACACAATTTCCTCTGATTTTTCTACCATTATGTCAATTGACTGCATATCATTCTCAATCTCAACCAGCTTATGTTTTCCGGCATTTTCTCCGTCAATGACCCATTGCACATCGCCATCGGATTCGACCCGGATCTTCCGTGTCTTAAATTTCGTAACGACATCATTGTTCGCGTCCTTGTCTGCCGAAAGAAGAAGATTCTGGACCAGATGGCTGAATTGGCCTAAAGATCTCGGCCGTTTACAAAGGATGACTTCAAAGAGACCATCGTGAAGGCTGACCGTGTTCCCGGTAATCCCGCTGAATCCACCGACACTGACAGAATTCGTGATCATTCCAAGGAAGAAGTTATCTTCGATCATCTGCTCATTTCCTTCCGCATCCTCATAAGTGATCCTGAGATCATATGCATCAAGATGCAAAAGGACTTTGATCCCTTCTACAAGATAGGCAAGATACCCCCACCGCTTCTTGACCTCCTGAGGAGTAAAACAGGAAACTGCGGAGAATCTTCCGAGCGATGCAACATAGGTGAAAGACTCTTGATTAAAATGGCCGATGTCGGTCGAAAACGGAACGCCGGTTGCAGCAATCTTAGCAGCATCCTCGATCGATTTCGGAAGGTGGTAGCTTTTCCCGGTATCATTTGTTGAGCCGGCCGGGATAAACCCGATCGGCTTCCGTTCTTCTTTTGGGAAGGTCATCATTCCGGATACGACCTCACTCAGGGTTCCGTCTCCTCCGGAGCAGACGATGAGATCAAATTCTTTCGCCTTTTCGATCACTTCGCGTTTTCCGTCCCCCGCTCTCTGGGTCCGGTAAAGGCTGACGGAATATCCTGCTTTTTCAAAGATATCCGTAACCTGATCAAGATGTCTCGGGATCACGCTTTTCCCTGCATTCGGATTATAAATAAATAACAGGCTCTTCTCTTCCATATTATACCGGTCTTGTATACTCCTTTAGCCAGTTTTGCATCTCAGTATCAAAAAACGGAGCCATTGTTTGATAAACAGACTCATGGTAGTTATTTAATAACTTTTTATCTTCCTCTGTCAAGTAAGTTATATCAATTCCATCGAGGTCGATCGGAATAAATGTCAGGTTTTCAAACTGAAGGAATTTTCCATCCGGCGTTTCCATATACGGAACGACAAGAAGTTCGTTTTCTGTCCGGACTCCATACGCGCCTTCCCGGTAAACACCGGGCTCGTCTGTCACGACCATTCCTTCTTCAAGGACTGCCGAAGGTCCTGCGGTCCCGATCCGGTAACGGATATTATGGGGGCCTTCATGAACGTTCAGGACATGGCCGACTCCATGGCCGGTCCCGCATTTGTAATCCATTCCTTCCATCCACATCGGCTCTCTCGTCATGATATCCAGATTCTCTCCGCGGCACCCTTCAATAAACTTTGCGTTCAGAAGACGGAGCATGGAAGCGGCCGTTAACGTAAAACTCTTCTTCTCTTCGTCCGTGACGGGACCTAAGATAAAGGTTCTTGTAATATCCGTTGTTCCGTCTTTATACTGTCCGCCGCTGTCAACTAAGAGCATCCCCTCTGCCTCGATTGCTTTTGCTGTATCAAGGGTCGCCTCATAATGCATCATGGCTGCGTTTTCTTTATAAGCCGCAATTGTGTCAAAACTATGTTCCAGGAACAAAGGATCCTCTCCTCTTTTCTGCAAAAGGAATTCATCGATACTGATTTCATCGAGATGGATCTTGCCCGCATTTTCTTTGACCCAGCGCATCAGCCGGATTATCACCGCGCTGTCCCTTAAAAGGGCCTGCTTAAGACACTTGATCTCGGTCTCATTCTTTACGGCCTTCATTTTCCTGGACGGGTCATCGATATGGATGATTTTTTTCTTCCGGTTTTTGAAATAGCGATACGTACTGTATCCGATCCGGTTCTTGTCCATCAGGATACAGGTAACATCCGTTGCCCCTGCCTTCCCTTTTTCATTGGTCTCCTTCTTCTCCTCTAACGGATACCAGTTGCGTCCGTATCCTTTTTTATTGGTCTCCTGCGTCTCCTCCATCTGATACCAGTTGCGCCCGTATCCTTTTTTATTGGTCAGAAGATGGGCGGTCCCGCCGCAGATCACGGCATAAGCGTAAGCGACCGGATTATTCGGAATATCATTCGCCCGGATATTAAAGACCCAGGCAATATCATCCAGCGACCCCAGAAGATATGCATAGCTTCCTGCATCCGGATACTCTTTTTCAATTTCTTTGCGGACCCTTGCCAGCTTGGATTCTGACGACTCCCCGCAATACTCGAGAGGAAGGTTCCAGATTTCCGTAAAGGTCTGCGCCGGGCGGTCCGTCCAGATTTTCCCGACAAGATCTTTCTCATATTTTATGTCCGAGGCATCCTGCGAGATCTTCTCCGCGAAATTCGCGTTTACAACGCAGCCATCAAAGCCAAGAACTTTTCCCTTTGCTTTCTCCCGGACAAAAACAAGCGGTTCCGGAACATCCGGCTGACCCCATTTCATCAGGATGATTCCGCTTCCCTCGATCTGGTTCGCGGCCTGAATATAGTATCTTCCGTCCGCAAAAAGCCACGCCTCGTCCATCGTAATAAGGACATGTCCTGCTGATCCGGAAAAACCGGTAAGAAACTCAATGCAGCGGAAATGGTCCCCGACATACTCACTGTCATGGCAGTCGCTCATCGGAATATAGTAAACGTCAATTCCCTCCGCCTTCATCAGTTTTCTTAAATGGTTGATCCTATCCGAATAAATATTCATTGTCGTAATCCTTTTCCCATCCTCCTGCGCCTGCTTTCAGAACCCGCAGCATCAGCGCGGAAATCCGGTATCTCTTTTCCGATTCCCTGCACCTTGTAACAATGCGCTCGAACGTTTACTGCCGCGATGACCAGAACTTCGCGGTCTCAACCGCAATATTCCATCCTTTGATTTTCTCTTCCCGTTCCTGTTTTTCCATCTCCGGTTTAAAGATCTTCCAATCTTTTTTCTGGGATGCCAGAGATTCCTTGTCCTTCCAGAAACCCACCGTAAGACCGGCAATATATGCTGCCCCGAGCGCTGTATTTTCAACCAGCTTCGGACGCTCAATCACGGTGTCAACAAGATCCGCCTGGAACTGCATCAGAAATTCATTCCTGCTTGCTCCGCCGTCGACCTTTAATGAATTCAGGCTGTATTTCGCATCCGCTTCCATTGCCCGGATCACATCATGCGTCTGGTATGCAATCGATTCCAGCGCGGCGCGGACAAACTGCTTCTTGTTAAATCCTCTGGTAAGTCCGACCATGGTTCCTCTTGCGCCCTGATCCCAATAAGGCGCGCCAAGTCCGGTAAAGGCTGGAACAAGATATGCGCCGGCCGTATCAGAGACTGATTTTGCCATTTTTTCACTCTGCGGAGATTTCTTTACGAACTCCAATTCATCACGGAGCCATTGAACGACTGCTCCGCCAATAAAGATACTTCCCTCAAGAACGTACTGGGTCTTCTCTCCGTCCAGTCCCGCCGCAATTGTTGTCAGCAGACCATTCTTGGAGGAGATTGCTTTTTCTCCGGTATTCATGAGAAGGAAGCATCCGGTTCCATACGTATTTTTCACATCTCCTTTATGGAATCCGCAAAGGCCAAAAAGTGCAGCCTGCTGGTCTCCGCAGGCACCGCAGATCGGGATTTCTCCCCTTGTCATTGCGATATCGGTCATTCCGTAATTGTATCCGGAAGGATGGACCTCCGGCATCATCGACGCCGGAATCCCGAAATAATCCAGGATCTCCTGATCCCATTTCAGCTTCTTAATATCAAAGAGCATCGTCCGGGACGCATTCGTATAATCTGTCGCATGGATCTTATGTCCGCTCAGCATCCACATGATCCAGGTATCAACCGTTCCGAATAAAAGATCACCTTTTTTCGCAGCTTCCTTTGCGCCTTTTACATTATCCAGGATCCACTTGATCTTTGTTGCGCTGAAATACGCATCCGGGATCAGTCCGGTCTTTTTCCGGATCTTTTTCTTCATGTCCTCCGGGATCTTGTCTACAATATCCGCGGTCCTGCGGCATTGCCAGACGATCGCGTTATAGACCGGCTCGCCTGTTTTTTTATTCCAGACGATCGTAGTCTCTCTTTGGTTCGTTATCCCGATCCCGACGATATCTTCAAATGATACCCCAAGTTTAGCGACCGCCTCGATCGCGACTCCGACCTGGCTTGACCAGATCTCCATCGGATCATGCTCGACCCAGCCCGGCTTCGGATAGATCTGCTTGAACTCCTTTTGGCTTACGCTCGCGATATTCCCCTTTTTATCAAATAAAATACAGCGGGAACTTGTCGTTCCCTGATCCATTGCCATAATATATTTTTTCATAATAAAACCCTCCGGAATACCCCTTCATAACAATGTCTTTTTCCAGATCCATACTACTCTTTTTCTTCGCAAAGCCCTTTGGCAATACCCCCCTTTGCTTCTATCTAGAATTATACCGCAAACCGCCTATTTTTCTACTGTTTTTCAAAAATAGCGACTGTAAAAGTCATATGATGTCTTGCTCTTTTCTTTTAGAGCAAGAGGCATAATAAAATCAGTATTATCCGGCAAATTCTAATAGAAAAGACATTCAGAAAACTCCTCAGAAGATCAACAGAAGAACAAAAACAGCTCCCATTTCATCATTTCCAACTTGACCCTCGAATCAACGTACAACTTATAAGAAAAAGAATGATATTTCTTTTTTATAATGAGTTGAACGAGCCCTAAAGTTGGAAAAGCAAAAAAATCCGCGTTTTTTTCATCAATTTGCGAAGAAAAAAGACCCCAAAAGCATGATTTCTCAAAACAGATGGGTTCGCAGACCAGCCCAGTTGGAAAAGTGTGGAGTGAAGCTCTTGCGGTAGTGAAAAACACAGCGTTTCAACCTGGTTCCACTGCTATCTGGCTTCTTCAGATAGTGGCGAACGCAGCGTTTCAACCTGGTTCCACTGCAATCTGGCTTCTTCAGGTAGTGGCGAACGCAGCGTTTCAACCTGGTTCCACTATTATCTGGCTTCTTGCGGTAGTGGCGAACACAGCGTTTTCGTTATTTGCCACAAAAAAATCCCTGCAGCGGGATTTTCCGCTACAGGGATAACAATAGATAATCTTTATTTCAGGAATCCGGCGATGATCTCCTGTTCCGCCTCTGCTTCCGTAAGTCCAAGCGTCATCAGCTTGATCAGCTGCTCACCGGCGATCCGGCCGATGGCGGCCTCATGGATCAGTGCGGCATCAAGGTCATTTGCGACGATTTCCGGACTTGCAGAGATCTTTGCGTTATCCATGATGATCGCATCGCATTCGGTATGGCTTGCGCATTTCGCGTTTCCGATAATATTCGCCTTGAAGGTCTGGGTCGAATCGTCCTTCGCTACAGCACGGCTGATCAGGTCGCAGGTCGAATCAAGGCCGTTCATCTCAACATCGAAGATCGCGTCTGCATGCTGTTTTCCGTGTGTCATCAGTTTATCACGGACCACAAGTTTTGCTCCCTCTCCTTTTAAGATCGCCTTGGTATCACGAACGGTATTGTCGATGCCCTTGATCTGGGTCGTCTCCATTTCCATGTAGCCGCCCTCTTCGATCTCGACAACGGTCGTCGGGTTCATAACATTTTCGCCGACGGCATCCGGGTCATTTTCGCCGTAATGCTTTTCAATATATTTGACGCGTGCGTTTTTCCCGACATAGAACGTATGGATCCCGTCGTGCTGACTCTTCTGGTCGCCGCAGTTATGGATCCCGCATCCGGCAACGATCGTAACATCCGCATCCTCGCCGATGAAGAAATCATTGTAGACCATATCGGTCAGCCCGCTTTCCGAGATAATAACCGGAATATGGACGCTTTCGTTCTTTGTTCCCGGTTTGATAATAATATCGATTCCCGGTTTGTCTTCCTTCGTTACAATGTCGATATTTGCTGTTGTATTTCTTCCGCCTAATCCGCCGTTGCTCCGGATATTGTATGCACCTTCCGGGACCCCGTGAATATCAGCAACGGTCGCAAGTAAATCCTGTTGAATCTTATCCATTATTTCTGCCTTTATCTAAAATGTTTTTTTGTATCCTGTAATCTGCTCCGGACTGACCACAACTGTTCAGCCCTGTAATCTGCTCCGGACCGACCACAACTGTTCAGCCCTGCAATCTGCTCCGGACCGACCACAACTGTTCAGCCCTGTAATCTGCTCCGGACCGACCAAAGCTGATCAGCCCTGTAATCTGCTCCGAACCGACCATGGCCGGTCAGCCTTGCTGTTTGCCGCGAACGGACACCCATTCGTCAGCCGTGCTATTCGCCCGGCTCTCCCCTACTGGTAGAACTTGCAGCTTTCCGTTCCGCGAAGAAGCTCCGGAAGGATCGCATCCTTCTTATCATACGCAACGATCTCGCCGTCCTTTAAGACAACGATCTCATCCGCAATATCGAGGATCCGCTCCTGATGGGAAATAATAATAATACTTCGTGCGCGGTCTTCCCGCATCTTCTCAAAGACTTTGATCAGATTGGAAAAGCTCCAAAGGTCGATTCCTGCCTCCGGCTCATCCAGAACACTGAGTTTTGTATTTCTGGCAATGAGCTGGGCAATCTCGATCCGCTTTAACTCGCCGCCGCTTAATGAACCGTCTACTTCACGCTCGATATAATCTCTCGCGCAGAGTCCGACTTCACTTAAATACGCACAAGCCTGAGCAATCGTGGTATCTTTTCCTGCCGCAAGACTGATCAGGTCCTTGACCTTGATTCCTTTAAAACGGACCGGCTGCTGGAACGCAAAACTGATTCCTGCTTTCGCCCGGTCCGTAACCGACATGTTCGTAATGTCCTGTCCGTCCCAGAAGATCTGACCCTCCGTCGGCTGATAAATACCAACGATCAGTTTCGCCATCGTCGATTTCCCGCCGCCGTTCGGTCCGGTTATCGCAATAAACTTCTCGTCCTCGATCTTCAGACTGACATTCTTTAATATTTCTTTATCTTTATCGTTTTCGTCTTTGACACTTAACGATACGTTTTTCAGTTCTAACATGCTGCCTCCACATCATATCCGGAGTCCCCGACCCCTCTTCCGTCAGGAACCTGGATTCCTAAGTAAAAGAAGATCAGAGATAGGTTACCCGTCCGGTTCCGTCAGCAAAAGCTTCTACTTTTGCAAGCGCTCCGTTGATCATAACCATCTGCGGTCCCTTATGTCCGATATCCGCATCGAGAATGATCGGGACCTCAAAATCTCCGAGCCGTTCCTTTACAACCTCTTCATAAGTCGGAAGCTGTTTTCCATCAAATCTTACATTCTGGTAGAACAGCGGGCGTCCGAAGATAAATCCTTTCGCATACTTAAACCATCCAAGCTCCCGAAGCTTCCAAAGACCTTCCATCATCTGCTCAAATCCAAGGTCAAAGCTTTCAAGGAACCAAATGATCCCGTCTTCCTGATACTTCTCTACAAACTCTGCCGTTCCGTCATACTTAGTTCCAGCAATCGTAAGCAGAACATCAAGACATCCGCCGAGGAGCCTTCCTTCTAATTCAACAGATTCCTCGCCGCTTGCGATCTTCCATTCGACTTTCGCATCTGCCTGATATCCTTCCAGCCCGGTCTCTCTCTGGACAAAGCCTTCCTGGTAGGTATAGAAGTTGGACTGGATCTTTGCGAATCCCTTTAATACGTCCAGACCACGCATAACGCTCTCGTCCCACGGTTCCATTCCGAAATCGGAGAAGTTGCATCCGTATGCCGTTGCGATATCGCCTTTGGTTGTCAGATAATAAAGGATCGAGGTATTATCAGAGAATCCCTGAACCCATTTCGGATTCTTCTTAAACAGATCCAGATCAACATAAGGAAGCATCTCTGCAAGGCAGTCCCCGCCGCCTGCGGAAAAGATCGCCTTTACCTTCTCCTCTTTGACAAGCGCATTGAACTCAAACGCTTTTTCCTCGCCGGTTCCGCTCCGTCCGAAGGCATCCGCCTCCTTAAAGACATTGTTCGTAAAAACAGCACCGAAGCCATGGCGCGCCATCTTATTCGCCGCATGATTAAAGCGGTATTGTTCTACCGGATCATCTACCGGGTGGCTCATTGCCGTAACTCCGATCCAGTCGCCTTCTTTCAGATAATCAGGAATAATCATAATTTGTCTCCCTCGTTTCAAAACATATCATTTGTCCGTCGGCCGCTGAATGGGTAGACGGATTCTTTTTTTCGCAACTTATATTTTAACAGTATTGGTCTTTCGATTCAATGAGAAAAAGAAGCTCCGCCCCTTCTTTTTGATTTTCCAAGCAAACGAACAGGGCTTCTCACGGACAATAAAAGGTGCTCAGCCTCCGAAATAACCCCAGGTCCCGTTATATTCGAACCCCTTCCAGAGAGTAAATCCGATATGGATGATATCTCCGTCCTGCAGTGTGACTCCCGGAAGTCCAACATCGGAAAAGACGCCATTATGCAGGTAGATCCAGCCGGATTCGGCTGTAAAATCTGTCTCTCCAAGGCTTTCCGTATCCAGCACTCCGTAAAGTTCACCATGGACCTCATCAATATACGACTTGTAAGGTTCCGGTATGTTCGGTTCTCCCGGATAGATTCCATAGACTCTCCGAAGATACGCAGATTCGTCCATATTGACTCCAAAGCCGTTTGATTCCAGGACTCGGCGGACAAAATGCGCTGCGCTTTCGTCCTTATAGATCTGTTCTGTAACTGACACAGCATAACCGAAGCCGACAATGTTTGCTTCGACCTCAAGCGTCACATATTCATCAACGGGAACATCCGCCTCCGTCGAGACATTCATCGGATAGGTTTTTGTTCCTTTGTTTCCTTCCGTATCCGTAACCGTTACCGATACTTCATGCGGCCCTTCCGTTGCTCCGTAGACCCTGTACGTAACCCAGCCGTCGCCGCTGCTTTCCGTACTGTACATAAGATTTCCGTCAAACAGGACCGTATAATAAAATTTATCGATCACGCGTCCTTTGTAATCGGTTCCACGGACCGCAAAAGCCAGATCAGTTCCATAGGTCTCGTCCGTAATATTGCTCTCGATCTGCGGTGTCTTTATAACTTCCGGAGGCTTCGGATCATTATCCTGGTTTCCGCTGCCATCCCCGTCACCGCCGTTACCGTCACCGCCGCTCCCATTATTGTTTCCGGTCCCGTCATCTGTCGTAGAAGGATTCTCAGAGCCCGGCTGAGGCTGCTGATCCGGATCCTTTTGGACAATCGTATCCGTCGTATCTTCCTGGCGGGTTTCCGGCTCCGGCTCTTCTCTTTGCTGCTGGGCCTCCATATAGATTTCTTCCTGTTCTTCATCCAGGGAATAATCTTTGCCGGTAAGAAGGATTTGGGAGCTATTCTCATTATAATTACGGATGTCCGTTTTGTTTTCCAGTTCCCCTTCCGTGCGCAGGAAAACAGCTGCAACTATAATACAAGCTGCAACGAGAAGGAGCGCCGCCCCGATAAACCCGATTCTTTTGAGTAAATCCTTCTTTTTCTGATCCATTTCTATTCCAGACTTTATGCTTTCCCGGATTACTACGGATTTCTTTACAGATAACGTCCCGCGTTTTTCAGACTTCTTTTACTGATACAGCTTCTCGCCTTTCTGGCTTAACAGCAGAGTATCAAGTCCTAACAGCGCCTTTTCCGTCGGAATCTCTGAGCCGTTCGGATTATCCGCATCATGGAAAAACGTCCCATCTCCTAAGTAAAAGGTCAAAAGCCCGTCTCCCAAGTTCTTTCCGTTTTTTATAAACCGCTCATCCGTGAGCGGATCGATCCCAAGCTGAACAAGACATATGATGCATTCAGCCGTTGCTTCACAGTTGATCATGGAGCCGTCCTCATTCTGGGTCTCTGAGAAAAAGGTAAGACTGTCTTCGATAAAGGAATCCACATCTTCCCGTCCGCGATAGAAAGAAAGTGCCTCGACTGCCATCGCAACATAGTCCGATAAGCCGGCCTCACCCATAATGCTCGGACTCCAAGCTTCTTCCAGTATCACCTGAATATATGCCTCTTCGTTTTCCAACGGATATCCTAAAACATTCGAAGCGATCAGGGCGAAGCTTGCAACGCTCGCTCCCATGCCGGCGATCTTTTCATAATCGTCCAGATACGGACGAAGATCATACCCTTCGACCTGTGTCGTATCCATACCGATTGCCTGAAGGCAAAGAAGGACCCGTTCATATTCCGAATACTTATCTTCGGAAAGGATTCCCTTTTTGCTTTTTACCTCTGCCCTCAAAGTATCATAATAATGTGAATAAAAGCTGTCCGGCGCTTCATATCCGGAATAATGGACACCGATCACGAGCCACTCACCGTCAATCGATGAGACCTTCGGACTTTCATGTGTTTTGACAAGCTCTTCCGCCGTTTTCTCTGCAACACTTTTCAAATCCTTCGGAATCGAAAGGTTCTTCCCGCTGTTTTCTCCGCATGCGCAAAGAAACAGACAGACGATCAGCGTCAAAAGAAGTCCCATGCTGACCATCTTCCGATAGACTTTTCTTTGTTTTTGCTTTCTTTGATTCATCATTTTTCCTTAAGCCTTTCCATGAAGCAGGCGTTT
The DNA here is from genome assembly GCA_017515535.1 of Parasporobacterium sp. Lineage (GTDB taxonomy): Bacteria > Bacillota > Clostridia > Lachnospirales > Lachnospiraceae > RGIG5612. Next base: position 11,754 of record JAFWFQ010000042.1, read on the forward strand.
TCCTGTCTCTTTTCTTGTCCGTTCATTTTCTGAAGCTCTTTCAGCGCAGCCAGCATCTTCCGGCGCTGTTTCTCCGAGATCCGTTTCCGGCTGTAGGCAGCCGTATTTCCAAGTGCTACGATTTCCGGACCGGGGGAAAGTTCTTTCTCCTCCATATACCCGTAGATTGCTGAAACCGCGGTTTTCGGATCGCTCTTTTCAAACAATTTCTTTCTTGCAAAATAAGCAGCAATCGCAGTCAGAGCCGCTTTCAAAAGAAAGCCCAAAAGAACAAGAAGTCCAGCCCCTGCAATCGCAGCAAGAACGATCCAGAGAATCTTAAGGGCCTCGGAGCCGCCCTGGTTTCCATTTGCCTTGCTTGTTTCCGGTTCCGGCTCTTCCGTCTGGTTTCCGTAAAGCTCCTCGAAGTTCCGCATCAGCGATTCATTCGAGATTCCGATGGAAAGGTCGGCCTCTTTCATGATCCCGTAAAACTCCGGAGTCACTTCAAGCGGGACATATCCGACTCCATCGATATAGATTTCCGTCCATGCATGCGCCCGGCTCCTCGGAACGACAACCGTTCCATTTTCCGTAGCGCTCCTTGCATCCGCATCCGTTATAAGATAGCCTTCAACATACCGCGCCGGGATCCCGTAGTAGCGGAACATCAACGTTGCAGCGGTCGCGTAATGAACATCATACCCTTTGTGGGATTCTAAGAACTGCTCAAGGCCGCTTTTTCCTTTCTCGGGCTTTCCGGGGTCTTCGGTATAAATAAAATTGTCTTCCAG
>JAFWFQ010000043.1 GCA_017515535.1 Parasporobacterium sp.
ACACGGATCTCGTCATCAGCGTGAATATCGCCTGATGTTGTCAGGTTCAAAACGATATCACAGTCTTCATGAGCCTTGATCAGTTCAACAGTCTTTTTGAATCTGACCGGATCCATGATTCCGTTTCCATCATCATCTCTCATATGAAGATGCGCGATAGCAGCACCGGCTTTCCAGCACTCATAAACGTCGTCAGCGATCTCTTCCGGAGTCATCGGAACGTTCGGGTTGTCTTTCTTTTTCGGCCATGCGCCTGTCGGAGCTACTGTGATGATTGTTTTGTTCTTTAATGCTTTTGCATCTGCCATTGTAAAATCCTCCATAACTACAAAAATTTAGCTAAACCTAGAAATCCCCTATTGGATTTCCATTTCTTTTTATAACACTTTATACGTTTTTTTTCAAGGTTAACAGGGCCGACAATCACATGTCTTTTGTTGCATTAAAAGTCCCGGCATCTCTGCCGGGACGAAACCACCTGTTTTCGGGTAATATTAATTTATTTTCAGATCCTGTGGATGAAGAGTCCGCTCTGAAGTTTTGGCTCAAACCATGTCGATTTCGGAGGCATGACCTTTCCTTCATTGGTTACATTGATCAGTTCTTCCATCGACGTCGGATAAAGCGCAAACGCAACCTTCATATCTTCACGGCAGCGCTTTTCCAGTTCGTTCATTCCGCGGATCCCGCCGACAAAATCGATCCGGCTGTCTGTTCTCGGATCCTTGATCCCGAGGATCGGCTCCAGGATATTATCCTGAAGCAGCGAAACATCAAGGCATCCGACTGCATCGTTCTTCAGGATCTGAGGCAGCGCTCTAAGCCGGTACCAGCGTCCGCCTAAGAACATCGCGATCTCGCCCTTATAACGCGGCTGATAGACCCCGTGACGGCGCTCTCTCGCACTCGTGATCCGGTTGACTCTCTTGACCCGGAATCCGGCTTCTTCGATCGCTTTCAGGAATGCTTTCTTATTCATTCCGTTTAAGTCTTTCACGACACGATAATAAGGAAGGACAAGAAGCTGGTCATGCGGGAACGCAACAGCCATAAAATAGTTGAACTCTTCTGTTCCGTCATAGTCCGGTTTCAGCTGTCTTCTTCTCTGGCAGACTCTCGCTGCAGACGCGGAGCGATGGTGACCATCCGCGATATACATGCTCTTGATCTTCGCAAAAGCTTCCGTTATCTTCGCAACCTTGGCCGGATCATCGATTTTCCAAACCAGCTGGCGGACATTATCGATCGAGAAGAAATCATAGATCGGCTCTCTGTGGGTATCCTGCTCCATGATCCGCTTCGTCTCCTCTGCTTCCTGATAAGCAAGGAAAACAAGACCGGTCTGGGCAGAACAGATATCCACGTGCTTTGTCCGGTCATCTTCTTTTTCCGGACGGGTAAACTCATGCTTCTTGATCACATTATTCAAATAGTCATCAACCGCAAAACATGCGACAAGACCTGTCTGGGTCCGGCCGTTCATGATCTGGCGGTAAATATAGTAACAATCCGTCTCGTCAACGGTAAAGATTCCCTTCCGGATATTCTCTTCGATCAGGGAACGGGCCTTCTCATAGACCTTGTCACTGTACATATTGGTACTCTTCGGGAATGCTGTCTCCGGACGTACGATTTTGAGGAACGACATCGGGTTCCTTAAAACAAGGTCTCTTGCCTCTTTCTGGGAATAAACATCATATGGAAGAGATGAGACTCTTTCCACATATTTGGGCTGCGGGCGGATTGCCTTAAAAGGTTTGATGACTGCCATCCGTTTACCTCTCTTTAATCACTCAATCTTTCCAAAACAGAAAATATGCAGGTGCACTTGAAGAAAGCACACCTGCAGCCTTTTATTTCAAACTATTTACAGATTACTCTGACTTTTAATACACCATCAAGGGCTGTGATCTTCTCAGCAGCGCCGTCTGCAGAAGCAACATCAAACATGGAGTATGCATAGTCGCCTCTTGCCTTGCTGACCATGTTGCCTGCTTCAAGGCTCGCCGCATTCAGGATATCCGTTGCGTTGACATCGGTTTTATGAGCCACACAGATTCTTGTTCCCTCGCACGGTCCGAGATCAACTGCCGGATAGTTTACGGAATTCTTAATATTTCCGTTCTCGATAAAATCAGTCACTTCCTTGACTGCCATGATCGCGCAGTTATCTTCGCTCTCTTCCGTAGACGCGCCAAGATGCGGGATCAAGATCGTATTTTTCATCTGGCTTGCACCAGCGGTCGGGAAATCACAAACATATTTTGCAACCTTTCCGGATTCTAATGCTGCTGCCATATCTGCTTCATTGACCAGCGTATCTCTTGCAAGGTTGATCACAACGATTCCGTCTTTGCACTTCGCAAGGAGATCTTTGTTGATCATTCCCTTTGTGGACTCAAGTGCCGGAACATGGATCGTGATCATATCCGCGTCAGCGATAAGTTCATCGATGCTGTCTTTGATCTGTACATCCGCGTTCAGCTGAGCCTTCATCGCATCGCTTAAGAAAGCATCATAGCCGGAAACCTCCATGCCAAGGTCGCATGCAGCATTCGCTACTTTAACACCAATTGCTCCAAGTCCGATTACGGCAAGCTTCTTTCCGAAGATTTCGTGTCCGACAAATCTTTTCTTTTCTTTTTCTGTCAGTGCCGCAATATCCGGATCCTCTGCTCTTGCCTTCGTCCAGCCAATACCGCCGACAATATCACGGATGCTGGCAATCGCTGCAAAAACGAAAAGCTCTTTTACGCCGTTTGCGTTCGCACCCGGAGTATTGAAGACAACAATACCCTGGTCCGCACAGCGGTCCAGCGGGATATTATTAACGCCTGCGCCGGCTCTTGCAACTGCAAGAAGCTCAGGCTCGAATTCCATCTCATGCATCTTTGCGCTTCTTACAAGGATGATCTCCGCTGCGTCGCCTTCTTCAACTTTTACATACTGATCCGAAAAATTATTCAGACCAACTGCTGCGATCGGGTTTAAGCATTTATACTTATACATTTTATGTCACCTCTTACTATCAAAGATTATTTGTTTTCCGCCTCAAACTTCGTCATGAACTCAACCAGCTTAACAACGCCTTCATACGGCATCGCGTTGTAGATGGAAGCACGCATACCGCCGACGGTCCTATGGCCTTTGAGCTGAACCAATCCGTTCTGTTTTGCTTCTTCGATAAACTTCGCATTCAGTTCATCACTCTCCGTTACAAACGGAACGTTCATTAAGGAACGGCTTCCCGGCTCAACAGTTCCCTTAAACATTGTGCTCTGGTCAAGGAAATCATAAAGCAGTTTTGCTTTCTTTTCGTTGCGTTCTTTCATGACTTCAAGTCCGCCCATTTTCTTGAGCCACTGGAAGACTTTTCCGCACATATAGATTCCGTATGCCGGAGGCGTATTATATAAGGAACCGTTATCAGCCTGAGTCTTATATTTCAACATCGTCGGAGTTCCTTCAAGAACATCCTCTCTGATCAGGTCTTTGCGGATAATCACGACAACAACGCCTGCAGGTCCGATATTCTTCTGTGCCCCTGCAAAGATCAGTCCGTACTTCGTAACATCACAAGGTTCAGAAAGGAAACAGGAACTCTGGTCTGCTACTAAGATCTTACCCTTTGTATTCGGAAGCTGATGGAACTTTGTTCCATAGATCGTATTGTTTTCACAGATATAAACATAATCCGCATTCTCGCTGACCGGAAGATCGGAGCAATCCGGGATATAGGAAAATGTCTTATCTTCGCTGGATGCGATCTTGTTCGCCTGTCCGAAAAGCTTAGCCTCAGCAAAAGCTTTCTTTGCCCACTGACCGGTTACGATATAATCGGCAACGCGATTCTGCATCAGGTTCATCGGAACAGCTGCAAACTGCTGGGAAGCACCGCCCTGTACAAAAAGGACTTCATAGTCTTCCGGAATTCCCATAAGCTCGATCAGATCATTCTTTGCGTCGGTGATGATCTTTTCGAATTCTTTACTCCGGTGAGACATCTCCATAACGCCGAGACCTGCTCCGCGGTAATCAAGCATTTCATCTGCTGCTTCCTGCAATACTTCTTCCGGTAAAACAGCCGGACCTGCTGCAAAATTATAAACTCTTGCCATTTTCAATTCCTCTTTCCTGTTAATTTTATTCGTATTCTGATTACTTCAATACTCTAATAAGCTAAAATATCGTCTAAAAACACAACGTATAGTTTACTCTATTACTACGCTGTTCGCAAGCGGTTTCTTCGTATTATTTCCTGAACATTTCTTTTCAATTTTGCTGAACAAACGTGCCGTCTGATATGAAAAGACCACCACTTAAGAGTGGTGGTCTGAAATGTTCCGAAACTGAATGATCAGAAAGATTATTCGCCGGTCTCCTCAGCGGCTTCTTCCACAGCCTCAGCTGCTGCTTCTGCCGGAGCCTCAACGGCTGTTTCAACTGCATCCTCTGCAGCTTCTTTCACTTCTTCCACTTTCTCTTCTACTGCTTCCTTTGCCTCTTCCGCAGCTTTCTTCTTTCCGAAGAACTTCCGCTCTCCCTGGCCGGTCGTCGTCTGGGCAACCGCAGCACCATTTGCTTTTTCGATCTGGGAGATTGCCTGTCTTGCCATCGGGATACGACAGTTCTTGTTATTTCCGAATTCAACAATAACGGTATCGCCGTTAATTGCAACAACGGTTCCGTAGAATCCGCTTGTCGTCAATACACTATCACCCGGCTCGATCGAGCTCATGCGTTCTTCCTGCTGTTTCTTCTGTTTTCTCTGAGGTCTGATCATCAGGAAATAAATAAAAGCACCAAAGATAACAACATAGATTACAATAACCCACCACTGGCTGCCGCTCTTCTGTGCGCCGTCAGCCGTTTCTGCATTCTGTTGTCCAAAACATGCTGCTCCAAATAACAGATAATTTAAAAAGTTCATTGTTTTTCCTCCAGATATGGTCTTTGACACTAAATGGTTTCTTCAGCCATAAATCCTTCCAGTTTACATTTTTTGAACTCTGTGAACTTATTTGCCAAGATCGCATTCCGAGCATCAGCCATCATTTTATTATAAAAGAACAAATTATGCAATACACAAAGTCGAAGTCCGAGCATTTCTTTTGCCTTTAAGAGATGACGGATATAACTTCTCGAATATCTCCGGCAGGCCGGACATTGACATCCCTCTTCAATCGGCCGCTCATCCCGTTCAAAACGGGCGTTGAGGAGGTTGAGTTTCCCGTGATCTGTATAGACATGTCCATGACGGCCGTTCCGGCTCGGATAGACGCAGTCAAAGAAATCCACGCCCCGCTCGATTCCTTCCAGGATATTCTCCGGAGTACCGACTCCCATAAGATAAACGGGCTTATTCTGCGGAAGATGCGGTACAGTCACGTCCAAAATATGGTACATCTCTTCATGAGTCTCCCCGACCGCAAGCCCGCCGATCGAATAACCCGGAAGATCCAGCTCCGCGATCCGTTTCGCGTTTTCGATCCGGATATCATCAAAGCAGGCTCCCTGATTGATCCCGAAAAGCATCTGGTTTTTGTTGATGGTCTCCGGAAGGCTGTTCAGGCGTTCCATTTCCTCCTTGCAGCGAAGGAGCCAGCGTTCCGTCCGTGCAACACTTTCTGCAACATAAGAGCGCTCTGCCCTGCTGCTCGGACATTCATCAAAAACCATCGCGATCGTGCTTGCAAGGTTTGACTGGATCTGCATGCTCTCTTCCGGTCCCATAAAGATCTTTCTTCCGTCAATATGGGAATTGAAAAAGACGCCTTCTTCTTTGATCTTCCTGAGCTCCGCAAGGGAAAAGACCTGGAATCCGCCGCTGTCGGTCAGGACAGGCTTGTCCCAGACCGTAAACTTCCGGACTCCGCCCATATCATGGACAAGCTGATCGCCCGGGCGGACATGGAGATGGTATGTATTACATAGCATGACCTGTGTCCCGATCGACTCAAGGTCCTCCGTCGATACCGCCCCCTTGATCGCGGCAACCGTTGCGACGTTCATAAAGACCGGTGTCTGAACCGTTCCGTGAACAGTCTCAAACGTAGCAGCCTTTGCCTTGCCATCAATATTATCTATCGTATATTTATTTTCTTTATTCATTCGGAAGTTCCACCCGGATCGCAAGATCTTCGAGCTGTTTTTCATCAACTTCTCCCGGTGCTCCGGTCATAAGATCGGAAGCATCTTTGACCTTCGGGAACGCGATCACATCACGGATCGAATCACAGCCGGTCATAAGCATCAGAAGGCGGTCAAAGCCGTAAGCAAGTCCGGCATGCGGCGGAACGCCGTATTTAAACGCATCGATCAGGAAACCAAACCGCTCATTTGCTTCTTCTTTTGTAAATCCGAGCGCTTCAAACATCTTCTCCTGGATGACCGGGTCATAGATTCTCGCGCTTCCTCCGCCAAGCTCAACACCGTTCAGAACGATATCATACGCTTTTGCTCTTGCCTTCCATGGCTCGCTGTCAAGATATTTGATATCCTCGTCCATCGGCATCGTAAACGGATGGTGCATCGAGACCCAGCGTTCCTGTTCATCAGAATACTCAAACAGCGGGAATTCCACGACCCAGAGGAAGTTAAATTTACTCTTATCGATCAGCCCCATCTTTTCTCCGAGTTCAAGCCGGAGCGCGCCGAGGCAGGAATAAACGATCTTATCGGTATCTGCTGCGAAGAACATCATATCGCCCGGCTCTGCATGCATTTCGCTGACCAGTTCTTTCAGTTCTTCTTCCGTCATAAACTTCGCGAAGGAGGATTTATAAGTACCGTCCTGGTTTACGCCAAGATAAGCAAGTCCCTTCGCGCCATATCCTTTGACAAAATCAACAAGTGCGTCGATCTTTTTCCTCGGCATATCTGCCATTCCCTTGGCACAGATTCCCCGGACAGAAGAACCTTCTTTATTTGCCGGACCGGAAAAGACGCCGAATCCGCAGCCTTTGACACATTCCGTGACATCGACCAGTTCCATTCCGAACCGGGTATCCGGCTTATCGGAACCAAAGCGGTCCATCGCCTCCTGCCAGATCATCCGCGGGATCGGAAGCTCGATCTCATGGCCAAGGCACTCTTTAAAGATATGGGCAAGAAGCCGTTCATTCAGATCAATGACAACATCCTCGTCCGCAAACGAAAACTCCATATCGACCTGGGTAAATTCCGGCTGGCGGTCCGCGCGAAGGTCCTCATCACGGAAGCACTTTGCGATCTGGAAATAACGGTCATAGCCCGCGCACATAAGAAGCTGTTTATAAAGCTGCGGGGACTGCGGCAGTGCATAGAAATTGCCCGGATGGACGCGGCTCGGAACAAGATAATCCCTTGCGCCTTCCGGCGTGCTCTTGCAAAGCATCGGGGTCTCGATCTCGATAAAGCCTTCCTGATACATAAAATCGCGGATGCTCTTGGCGACCTTGCTGCGGAAAATAATATTCTTCTGGATATCCGGACGGCGAAGGTCCAGATAACGATATTTCAGACGGAGTTCATCTTTCGTCTGGGAATCTTCCTCAATATGGAACGGAGGGGTTAACGCTTCCGAAAGGATCCGAAGCTCTAAAACCTTGATCTCGATCTCACCGGTTTCAAGGTTCTCATTGATCGCTCCTTCCCGGAGCTGAACAAGACCGCGGACCGCAATAACAAATTCGTTACGGAGCGTCTCGGCTTTCGCAAATCCCTCTGCCCCGATGTTGGTCTCGTCGAATAAAAGCTGCATCAGACCGCTCCGGTCACGAAGATCTACGAAGATCAGGCTTCCCAGATTTCTCCGTTTATTGACCCAGCCCATGAGTACAACGCTTTCTCCGATTTGTTCTTTTGTTACTTCTGTGCATCTGTGACTTCTCATAAAGCCACTCATTGATTCTGCCATGTCACTCTCTTTCCGGAATTGTCATCCTGTTTTCTATTTGTTATTCCTGATCACATCAGCTATTTTTTCTGTCTCAACTTCCGTCTCGCTTCCGTCCGCCATATTCTTGAGCCGGACCTTTCCGCTTGCGATCTCGTCACCGCCAAGTACAACGACATACGGCGCATGGATCTTATTTGCATATTTCATCTGGGCCTTGATCGACTTATCAAGGTAATCCGTTTCCACCGAAAGACCTTGTGCTCTTAAGCTGTTTACGATCTTGTATCCCTCTGTCCGGACTTCTTTCATCATCGCGATATAGAGGTCCGGCGGTCTTACTCCGCCAAGATCGATCCCTTCCAGATTCAGGAAGTAAAGGACACGTTCGAGTCCCAGTCCGAATCCGGCTGACGGAATGTCATGTTTTTCATCGATCTCTTTTACGAGATTATCATAACGGCCGCCTCCGCAAAGGGTAAAGCCGTCTTTGTTTACAAACTCAAATACGGTTCTTGTATAATAATCCAGACCGCGGACGATTCCCGTATCGACCTGATACGGAATTCCCGTTGCCTCAAGAAGTTTCTTCAGTTCTTCAAAATGGTCCCTGCATTCCTCATCGAGATAATCGATCGTTCTCGGCGCGTTCGCTACGATCTCCTTGCAGGTATCGACCTTACAGTCTAAAACCCTTAACGGGTTTTTCTCCATCCGCTCCCTGCAGGTCGAGCAAAGATGATCTTTATGTTCATTCAGATAGGAAAGGAGCGCTTTATTGTACTCCTTCCTGCAGTTTGCGCAGCCAATGGAATTAATATGAACCGAGATATCCTTCAGCCCGAGTTTTTCCGTGATCGTCTGAACAAGCGTGATCAGTTCCACTTCAACCAGCGGGCTCGGTGAACCGATATATTCAACACCGAACTGGTGATGCTGGCGAAGCCGTCCGCTCTGAGGCTTCTCATACCGGAAGGCCGGTGTAATATAAAACAGTTTTGTCAGTCCGCTTTCCGCATATAGACTATGCTCAAGGTAAGCGCGGATCACGCCCGCTGTTCCTTCCGGTTTCAGCGTAATACTTCTTCCGCCCTTATCTTCGAACGTATACATTTCTTTCTGGACAACATCGGTCGTTTCCCCGACTCCGCGCTGAAAAAGAACGGTATGTTCAAATACCGGTGTCATGATCTGTTTAATGTTAAAAGCGGCCGCGGTCTCCTTGCAGATCTGCTCTACAAGTTCGCGTTTTGCCATCTCGTCTCCGTACCAGTCCGCTGTTCCGCGGGGTGCCTGTGTTATCATAAGTTCCTCCTAATTTATCGGTCTAAGCCATGCATCCGCCGTTCATCCGCAATTTTTGTCGCCATTTCATGTCCCGGATAGACGATCGTCTCCGGAGGGAGTTCCTCCATCAGCTTCAAAAGCGAACGCATCAGGTCCTGCTCTGAGCCGCCCGGGAAATCTGTTCTTCCCCAGGAACGGTAAAACATCGTATCGCCGGAAAGGACAAATCCTGCATCCTCAAAATAATAGCAGACTCCGCCCGGCGTATGTCCCGGTGTAAAAAGGACCTTGATCCGCATTCCGCCGATCGTAAGTTCCTCGCCGCCCTTGAGCCGGATATCCTTCTCTTCCAACGGGATCGAATAGCTGCTTAAATTAAACCTCCCGTTTTCCAGCATCGGTTCATCGAGCTCATGGACATAAACCGGAAGATCATATTTTTCTCTCAGTGCAGGAATCGCGAAAATATGATCGCCATGTCCATGGGTAAGCAGGATCGCAACCGGAGTGACTCCGCGCTCTTCGATGCATTCAATAATAAAATCCCCGTTATCACCGGGATCTGTAATAATCGCTTCTTTGATCTCCTCGTCATAAACCATGTAGCAGTTCGTCTCAAGCATCCCGACCCGGATACAATCGATTTTGATACTCATAGATTCTCCTTTTCCGCAGCCAAGCTGCCGGAACCTGCTTTTCATCAGGATCTCCTTTCGCTTCTCTGCTCTTGTTTTTCTATCTCTGTTCCGGTCCCGCATCTTAACCGGTCGTTCGATTGATGTCAATGACATCATCGATCTGTTTCAGTTTATCTATCACTTTCGAAAGCTCATCGGTCGACGCGACCCGAAAGCCCATATCGATCGTCGCTTTCTGTTGTTTATTCGTCCGGATGTTCATGCTTAAGACGTTCAGATCCTTCTCTGACATAATTTTGGAAATATCAACAAGAAGCCCCGTCCGGTTATTCGCATAGATACTGATCTCAACCAGATATTTCTCTTCAAGAAACGCGGACGACGGCTTATCCCATTCCGCATCGATCAGACGATCCCGTTCGGCAATGTTCAGATTCACGATATTGATACAGTCTGTCCGGTGGACGGTTACTCCTCTTCCCCTTGTTACGAAACCGACGATCTCATCACCAGGTACCGGGGAACAGCATTTTGCAAACCGCACCGCAACGTCATGGATTCCCTTAACAACGATTCCGTTCCGGTTTTTATCTTCAACGACCGGTTTTTTCCCGGAAGAAGCAGACTCAAGGATATCCTCATCCGTAACTTTAATGACTTTGTTTTTCTTCTCATACTCTGCGAGAAGACGGTTTACGACCTGGCCTTCCTTAAGGCCGCCATGTCCGACGGCAGCAAGGACCGAATCCCAGTCTTTACAACTATATCTAGTAAGAACTGATTCCTGATATTCCGGGGCAAAGATATCCATGTTATCGATTCCCTTTGTCCTCATATACTTATCGATCAGTTCACGGCCTTTCTGGATATTCTCTTCCTTCAAAGCATTCCTAAACCACTGATTGATCTTCTGTTTTGCACTCGGGCTTTTTACGATTGAAAGCCAGTCCATGCTCGGACCCTTTGAGTTCTGAGAAGTAATGATCTCGATCCGGTCTCCGTTCTGGATCTTGTAGTCAATGTTTACGATCTTATCGTTGACCCTTGCACCGATCATCCGGTTTCCGACTGCGGAGTGGATGCTGTAAGCAAAATCGATCGGCGTCGAACCGGCCGGAAGGTTCTTAACATCTCCTTCCGGAGTAAAACAGAAAACGTCATCTGAGAAAAGATCAAGGTCGCTCTTTAAGAACTCCATGAACTCGGTATTGCTCGACATCTCTGTCTGCCAGTCAAGGATCTGGCGAAGCCATGCAAGCTTCTCTTCTTCGCTCTGTTTGATCGTTTAATCGTTTACGCCTTTTCCCTCTTTATATTTCCAGTGGGCTGCGATTCCGTATTCCGCGGTCTTATGCATCTCAAAGGTCCGGATCTGGACCTCGAACGGGGTTCCGGAAGGACTGATCAGCGTTGTATGGAGCGACTGATACATGTTCTGCTTCGGCATCGCGATATAATCTTTGAAACGTCCCGGGATCGGTTTATAGATTTCATGGATGATTCCAAGCGCCGCATAACAGTCCTTGACTGTATCGACCTTGATCCGAACTGCAAAAAGGTCATAGATCTGGTCTAAGGAACGGTTCTGGTTCACCATCTTTTTATAGATGCTGAAATAATGCTTGACCCTTCCGTCAACTTCGCATTTGATATCAGCCTCTTCCATATGACGGCGGACTTCGAGGACCATCTGATCAATAAAATCATCTTTTACGTTCTTTCGCGCCTTGACATCCTCAACAAGATTATAGAAAACATCCGGTTCCGAATACTTAAGCGCAAGGTCATCCAGTTCGATCTTGATCGCTGAAATACCGAGACGCTGAGCGATCGGCGCATAGATATCCATTGTCTCCCGGGCTTTTTCTTTCTGTTTTTCCCGGCTCATGTACTGGAGCGTCCGCATATTATGGAGACGGTCGGCAAGCTTAATAATAATGACCCGGATATCCTTTGCCATCGCAAGGAACATCTTCCTTAAGTTCTCGGCCTGGACTTCGATCTTATCCGTCGTATACTTGATCTGGGTCAGCTTTGTAACGCCGTCAACAAGAAGCGCAACTTCTTCTCCAAACTCGTTCTTCAGCTCATCCAGCGTCATGCTGGTATCTTCGACAACATCATGAAGGATCGCGGCAGCAACCGTTTCCTTATCCATTTCCAGTTTTGCCAGAATGATCGCGACATGCATCGGATGGCTGATATAAGGCTCACCGGACTTACGAAGCTGATCACCATGTGCTTCCTTCGCTACTTCATACGCTTTCCGGATCATGGAAAGATCATCGGAAGGATGGTAATTCCGCATCGTCCGGATCAATTCATCGTATAACTCTTCCACCGGGACGATCGCTTTTTCTGCGTCCTCACCGGGTAAGGTCGTTGTCTGATTCTGGATTGCTGTCTGTTGTTCGATCATTGTGTTCTTCTTGTTCTGCCTCTTCTATTGTTTTTAGTTTCTTTCTGATCACTATTACCGCCGCCATCGATGCAGCTAAAACAAATACGATTGCGGAAGCAAGGATAATAACCAGAGTTTTCGTTTTATTCTTTTCTTTTGATTTTGTTCCGTTTCCGGAAGCTTTCTGTTTTGCCGGACTGCTTTCCGGCTCTGTGGTTTTCTTTGTCTGCGTCTCCGGTTTCTTCTCCGGTTTTGTTGTTATCTCCTGTGTCCCGGGAGCTTCTTCCGGAGGACGTCTGTTAATGTACTGCCCTTCCGGGTCCTTCTGGTTTTCATCAACGACCGCTCCGCCTCCCGTTCCTGTCTGCCTTCCCGGAGAAGCCTCACCGGTTACGGTCACGGAAAAATCAGAAGTATAAACGACCGATTCATCTTCATCGGTAACCCCTTCGACTGTGATCACCGCATCTCCCGGCGCGACCGCGGAAATAAGGAACGAATCACTAACCTCTTTTTGGCCGCGGTCCGGCTCGATCAGATAGGTCCCGTTTCCCTGGACAATGGCTCCGTCACAGCTGATCGTGACTTTTGCAAACCAGATATCCGTTCCGGAAAAGGAAACCGTTACAGTTATCGTATCTCCGGGCTTAACCGTTGTCTTATCCGGACTGACTTCCATCCCCTCCGCTTTTGAAACCAGCGGAGTCAAGAAACAAAAAGAAATCAGAATAAGAAGGACAACTGCTCCCCGGAAGATCTTTTTCATGGCTCTTGCGGCTCCGGTTCACTTCCGGCTTCATCGGAAGGATCATTCGTCTCTTCCGTCATCTCGCCTGATTCAGCCGCCGCATCTTCTTCCGTTCCGGCTGTCTCAGGAAGCAGGGTCTCCCCTGCCGTTCCATCCTCATCCGGATCGATCTCCTGTCCGACGGAACCCGCTGCCGTTGTATCGGTAGAATCTGTTTCATCAATCTCAACAATTCCGAGGATCGCCTGTTTTACGACCTTAAGATCCGCAAGACTGATCTTTCCGTCCTGGTTGATATCCGCCAAAAGGAACGCATCATTTTTCAGCACAAGGCGGCCGGTAATATGATCCTTCATAAGATTCAGATCCGCAAGGGTTACAGCTCCGTCTCCGTCGATATCGCCGTACATCTTAACCGCATTGGACGGCCGGTAGTAGGATGCTATCGTTACAGGAATCTTCCCGGCAACGATTGTATACAGCGGGCTTCCTTCAAAGATCATATTCATATCAAAGTTTCCGCTGAGTCCCGTAACTCTTCCCTGTTCCGTATACTGCCACATCGCACATGGGAACTGGGAAGGTGGAGCTGCGATCCTCCAGTGCGCAAGCCAGACAAGCCCGTTCGCTTTGATCGTATTATAATTCAGGACATTCGTGAAATAATCTGTATTCGCGTAAACTCCAACCAAAGGATATCCAGCATTCTTGATCCCCTGCATGTAGCGGGTACAGAACGCTGTCAGTGTTCCGCCGTTGGAGTAAGGATTCAAGCCGTGATTGGCTTTATAGTAGTCCGCATCTTCCATATCAAACCAGATCCCGAGGGATGGTGTATGGCCGCTGATCATCCGGAGCGTATGTCTTATCTCGCTGTCAACTTCCGCAGTCGTCAAGGCGTAGGAGTAAATATAGACTCCGTAAGGGATATTATACCGTTCACACTGCGTCATATTATACTGCGCTTTTGAATCATCCTGATTATAATAATCGCTTCCATAGCCGATCCGGATAATCGCGAACTCTACCCCGTTTGCTTTTGCAACACTCCAGTCGATCGTCCCGTTATAAGAAGAGACATCAACTCCGACAAACTTGCCCTCCGTTACGGAAGCATACGTTTTCGCACCCTTTCCCACAGGAAAAACAAGCACTGTCGAAAACAGAACAATAAACAGCAATATGAGTCCGATTGATTTCTTATATTTCTTCAAAAAACTCTCCTTTGGGGAACTGGTTCGGTTCCTTCCCCGGCTAATAAAAGGATTGACACGGCAACAATTGTTGTGATATAAAATAACTCGTGCTCAGGGGAATCATACAATGGCAGTATGACGGTCTCCAAAACCGTTCATGGGAGTTCGAATCTCTCTTCCCCTGCAAAAGGCTATCCGATCCGGGTAGCCTTTTTTATTCTTTCTTTCCCGGTTTACGTATAAAACAATAACCGAGATATTATACCACTATTTTCTTACTTTGTTAATCGCATCTTTTACATTATCAACGCCAATAATCGTTATTCCGCTGATGTTCTTCAAAGACGCGAGAGAACTCTTCGGGACGATACAGGTCTGAAACCCGAGTTTTCTCGCTTCGAGGACTCTTGTCTCCATAAGATTGACGCTCCGGACTTCACCGGAAAGCCCGACTTCTCCGATCGCGATCGTTCCTGCATCGACTACAAAATCAAGATAGCCTGAGGCAAGAGCTATGATCACAGCAAGATCCAGAGCCGTTTCATTGATCCGGATCCCGCCGACAATATTCAGATATGCATCGCATTCCGAGAACGAAAGACCAAGACGTCTTTCCAGGACTGCGATCAGAAGATTCATCCGGTTATAATCGATTCCCGCAGATGACCTTCTCGGATTTCCAAGGCCGCTTCTTGCAACAAGCGCCTGGATCTCGACCAGGATCGGTCTCGTCCCTTCGATGGAACAGGAGACGATCGAACCGGACGCATTCTCCGGTCTTCCGGTCAGCATAAACTCGGAAGGATTCTTTACTTCCTTAAGCCCGTCTGAGCGCATTTCAAAGATCCCGACCTCATTGGTCGATCCGAACCGGTTTTTCACGCCTCGCAGGATCCGGTAGGAAGCATGCTTATCTCCTTCAAAATAAAGGACTGTATCGACCATATGCTCTAAAAGGCGCGGGCCGGCGACAACGCCTTCTTTTGTTACATGGCCGACAACAAAGATACTGACGCCGATTCCCTTGGCAAGCTGCATCAGGAGATTCGTACATTCCCTGACCTGTCCGACACTTCCGGGTGCGCCGGTCGCTTCCGGACTGAACATCGTCTGGATCGAATCGATGATCGCAACCTCCGGAACCTCCGAACGGATCGCGCTTTCAATCGTTTCCAGATCCGTTTCCGAAAGCAGCTTCATATTGTCCGTAAATGAGCCGATCCGGTCTGCCCGGAGTTTGATCTGGGCGAGGCTTTCTTCACCTGTGATATAAAGGACTTTGTGCCCCTGATCACTTAGATTCTTACAAAGCTGGGTCAGGAGCGTTGATTTTCCGATTCCCGGATCACCACCGACTAAAACAAGGGAACCCGGTATGATCCCGCCTCCGAGGACACGGTCAAATTCCTGCATTCCGGTTTGGGTCCGTTCTCTTTCCGTTGCCGTGATCTCCGACATGGAGACCGGCTTGACTTCCGGATTCAGACGCAGACTCCGGCGGGCAGTTCCGGAAACGCCTTTCGGGATTTTTTGCGAGGGCGCTTCGACAAAAGTATTCCATTCATGGCAGGCCGGACATTGTCCGGCCCACTTTGCACTTTCGTACCCACACTCTTTGCAGAAAAAAATCGTATCTTTTGCTTTAGCCATCTAAACTACCTCGGTAAGGTGGCAGAAGATTTTGTCTTTGTATTTGTTTTCTTTTTCTCTGCCTTTTCTTTTTCTTTTTCCCGTTTTGACTTTGCAACGGTAAAGACAAGCTTTCCGCTGTCCTTCGGGGACTTGACTGAAACCGTATCTCCTGCTTTGATCTTTCCGGCAAGGATCTCTTCCGCGATCTCGTCCTCTAACAGGGACTGGACCTTCCTCTTCAGCGCACGCGCACCGAACTTCGGGTCATAGCCGCTATCTACGAGGAACGTCTTGGCGCTGTCCGCAACACGTACGGTAAGATTCATCTGGTTCTTTGCCCGTTCTTTAAAGTCTTTGAGAAGGATCTCAATAATATCCTTCATATTTTCCTTCGTTAAGGATTCGAAGACAATAATATCATCGATCCGGTTCAGAAATTCCGGACGGAAGATATGCTTGATCTCATCCATAACCGAAGATTTCATCTTTTCATAATTTGCTTTCTCGCTCTTTTCCGAAGCAAATCCTAAGTTCTTCGGCTCCATGATCCTCTGGGCGCCCGCGTTACTGGTCATGATAATGATCGTATTCTTAAAGTCAGTCACACGGCCATGCGCATCTGTGATCCGCCCGTCGTCAAGGACCTGAAGCAGGATATTAAAGACGTCCGGATGGGCTTTTTCCACTTCGTCAAACAGAAGGATCGAATACGGATTCCTTCTTACCTGCTCAGAAAGCTGGCCGCCTTCATCATATCCGACATATCCCGGAGGCGAACCGATCAGTTTTGAGACACTGTGTTTTTCCATATATTCCGACATATCGACACGGATGATCGCGCTTTCCGTTCCGAACATCGCTTCCGCGAGTGCTTTGGAAAGCTCTGTTTTTCCGACACCGGTCGGTCCTAAGAACAGGAACGTTCCGATCGGCTTGTTCGGATCCTTCAGCCCGACACGGCCTCTGCGGATCGCTTTCGCAAGGACCGTAACGGCCTCATCCTGGGCAATGACCCGTTTATGGAGGATCTCTTCGAGTTTACGCAGCCTCTCTCCTTCCTCCTCTTCCAGTTTCCGGACAGGGATCTTCGTCCACTTTGACACAACGTCAGCGATATCCTCCGGTCCGACCTTAAGCCTTCCGCCGCTCTGATCAAGAAGTTTCTGGCGGTAATCATCGATCCGTCCGCGAAGGATCCGGATATCTTTATGTGCTTCAGAAGCAGCTTTGATATTCCCCTGTTTTACAAACGCTTCTCTCTTCGCTTCCATGTTTTTCAGCTTCTCATCCATCGCCTTAAGATCCGGCGGAAGGATGTAAGAAGAAAGACGGACTTTCGAAGCCGCTTCATCGATCAGGTCAATTGCTTTATCCGGAAGGAAGCGGTCATTGATATAACGGACAGAAAGATTGACTGCCGATTCAATCGCTTCATCGGTAATCGTGACGTTATGGTGGTCCTCATAGTTTTTCCGAAGGCCTTTTAAGATCGCGGTTGCCTCTTCCTTCGTCGGCTCCTCGACATGGACAGGCTGGAAACGACGCTCTAACGCAGCATCGCGCTCAAAATGTTTCCGGTATTCATCGAGCGTTGTTGCACCGATGATCTGGATATCGCCTTTCGCAAGCGCCGGCTTCAGGATATTGGCCGCGTCGATCGAGCCCTCTGCTCCGCCCGCTCCGATCATCGTATGGATCTCGTCCATAAAAAGGATGATATGGCCGTCGTTGCGGACTTCATTGATCACACGTTTCATCCGCTCTTCAAACTCGCCGCGGTATTTACTTCCTGCAACCATCGCAGGAAGGTCAAGAGAAAGGATCCGTCTTGAAGCGACAGGGCCAGCGATCTCGCCCTGCACGATCTTCTGGGCAAGTCCCTCCGCGATACTTGTCTTTCCGACGCCCGGTTCACCGACGAGACATGGATTGTTCTTTGTTCTCCGGATCAGGATCTGGACGATCCTGCTTATTTCATCTTCGCGTCCGATGATCGGATCGAGTTTTCCGTTCTTCGCTTCCTCGTTCAGGTCACGGCTGAACTCCTTAAGGAGCCCCTCTTTCTTTTGGCCGTCCTGACCGCCGGTCAGTTCTTCTTTATGCGCACTCAGATCTTCTCCCATTGCTGCAAGAAGCTCAGCATGGAGTTTCTGGCGGTTGACCCCTAATCCGGCAAGGATCCGAAGAGCCGCGTTATCTTCCTGTTTTAAAAGTGCAAGCAGAAGATGTTCCGTTCCGACTTCCGCGATCTGGTAGCGGTCAGCCTCTTCTCCGGCGTTCTGTAATACAGCTTCTGCCTTCGGAGAAAAACACTCTCCGTCACTGACAACGACCATGCTCGGCGTATCAAACGTCTTTTTCAGAAGGCTCTTGACCGCTTCCGTCGTTACGCCATGGGAAGAAAGGACTTTCTGCGCAACGGAATCCTGAACGACCGTAAGCCCGATCAGAATATGTTCGGTCCCGATATACGTTGTCTTAAGCTCGGCTGAGATCTCGGTTGCTTCCGCGATCGCGGCCTGAGCCATTTTGGTAAAAGGTTTTCTTCTCATTCTTTATTTATCTCCTATTGTAATTCATCATAAATCTCATCGATCAGTTTTTTAAACTCTTCCCTCGAAAGACCCTTGCATATCCCGCGTGCGATCAGCGGACGTAAATAGTCACGCATCTTCGCAAGCGAAACCGCCTTATTCACGTCGACGGCAACAACAGCCCCTCTTCTCCGGTCCACTTTCAGGAATCCGTCCTGTCTCAAGGTCGTATAGGCTTTGTTTACGGTATGCATATTAACGCCGATATCATCCGCAAGAGCCCGGACAGAAGGAAGAGATTCGCCTTCCCGAATCTGGGAAGTCGCGATCGCCATAAAAATCTGATTTCGTAACTGAATATAAATAGCTTCGTCGCTATTGAAATCAATATCGATATACATAGAAAGACCTCTCGTTCTAATTGTTATACCAATAATATAACAATTATCACGAGAAGTCAATCAAAGAATCCTTCTCACTTAAAAACGTTTTAACTATTTTTCGTCAATATCGTCCTGGACTTCATCAAAGATCCGGTCAAGATCGCCCTGAACTTTGCTGACCTTTTTCTCAGTTGTATCAGCAATCTGCTCCGCTTTCTCTTCTGCAGCGTCCTGAGCCTTTTCACAGGCCTCTTCTGCTTTATCCGCAAACTCCTGAGCCTTCTCTTCTACCTTGTCCTCGATATCCTCAGCTGCTGCCTCTGCTTTTTCCGCAAAGTCTTTGATCTTTTCCTCTGCGCTGTCTTTGAATTCCTCAAACTTTGCGCTTGCTGTTTCCGTATATTCTTTTACTTTTTCTCCTGCTTTTGCGGAAAACTCTTCATACTTTGCTTTTGCATTCTGGAAAGTCTCACTCTCAGCGACCTTCTTTGCAGCCTCGCCGATCTCCTCACCGGCCTGTTTTGCATACGCTTTTACTTTCTTTCCGGCATCGCTCTGATTGAATTTATCCGATGCTCTTTTTACAGCAACAAACGCTGTGATCGGAAGAACGATAAGCTCTGCAGCAACGTTTAATAATGAATCTTTTGTTTTCTTTTCCATATTTCTTCTCCTTACAAAAAAACGGATACTCTATGTTTTTTCTCTGAAGTTATCTTATCACATCAACCGGAAAATGTTAAATTAAATATCCTTTTTCCCGGTTTTTTGTGATCAGCTCCGAACAGACCTGATAAAGGGTTTCACTTCCCGGCCGGACGCGCTCCACTCTTGCTCTGACCTGCTCTTCCCTTACGTTATGATCGAGCCAGGCTTTTCCCTCTCCCATATCATTCATCAGGATCGGATGGAGGACATCCATTGCGATCGCGAATTTTGCATCCATCGTATCTCCGGCTTCAAATTCCTCCCAGAGATCCCGAAGCCATTTTGCCTGGTCATCCGGAAGGATATGGAAGATCCGCTCTGCTGCCTTGACCTCCCGCTCTCGTTTCGACTTGTTCGCCTCCGGATCATATGCATACGTATCGCCGGCATCGATCTCTACCAGATCATGGATCAGGACCATTTGAATCACCCTGGAAAGATCGACTTCCTCATTTGCATACTCACTTAAAAACATCGCCATCAGCGCAAGGTGCCAGCTATGTTCCGAGTCATTCTCCGGTCTCGTATTATCACCGATATTGGTCTGGCGGAAAATCTGTTTGATCTTATCCGCCTCTCGTACAAAGTCCAGCTGGCGTGCTAATCTTTCGACGTCCATCAAACCATCTCCCCGGCTATTTATTTCAAACGGCCAAAATCGGAGGCCGGCCAATAGCAAAGCCATGCCCTTCCGAT
>JAFWFQ010000044.1 GCA_017515535.1 Parasporobacterium sp.
AAAGGAACCAAATCAGAGCCATATCCGGCGAATGATATCCTTCTGTATCTGAAGCAGAAGAACGCACGGCTGATCTATACCGGAGACAGCCATTCGATCCGGAGCCTGGAACAGTTTGTACGGTATTTTGATTAGTGTTTACAAACCAATTCAGATAGTCTAAAATAGTAGATTGAAAAAAATATGGAAAGGATTCTTAGTCAATAATTATGATTCGGATCAGTCAAATTCAATTGCCGGTTGGTCATAGCCGGAAACAATTAGAGTCTGCAATCTGCAGAAAGCTTCGCGTCAGCGATAACGAGATTAAATCAGTCAAATATTCCTTAGTAAAAAAATCTCTGGATGCCCGCAACAAAGAT
This sequence comes from Parasporobacterium sp., assembly GCA_017515535.1. Classification (GTDB taxonomy): domain Bacteria; phylum Bacillota; class Clostridia; order Lachnospirales; family Lachnospiraceae; genus RGIG5612. Next base: position 363 of record JAFWFQ010000044.1, read on the forward strand.
AAGATCACATATAACTATGTGGTCAATGTTGAGGTGGATAATGAGGAGGAAATCTTAAAAGCCTGCAGGAAAAGCAAAACGATTTCCCAGATCCAGGAGAAACGCTACCAGCTTCCAAAACAGGGAACGGAAAAGATGAATGTCCGTCCGTACGTGATCGGAAGCGGCCCGGCCGGTCTTTTTGCTGCTTATTTCCTTGCGGAATACGGTTACAAACCGATCCTGATCGAGCGCGGCGAACCGGTGGACAAGCGGATCAAAACGATTGAAGACTACTGGAACGGTGTTACCGCTTTAAACCCGGAGTCGAATATCCAGTTCGGGGAAGGCGGAGCCGGAACGTTTTCTGACGGAAAACTGAACACGGGAGTCAATGACCCGAAAGGACGCAACCGTCTTGTTCTCCAGACGTTTGTGGATAACGGAGCTCCGAAGGAGATCCTTTATATGAACAAGCCCCATTTAGGGACGGATGTCTTAAGTGAGATCGTTAAAAATATGCGGAAAAAGATCATCGCGAACGGCGGAGAAGCGATTTTTAATACACGGTTTATCGGATTCTCTTCCAGCGGCGGAGCGCTCGACAGCATCAAGCTTGAGTCCAATTCCCATGAATATGAGGTCGATTGCAACAATGTGATCCTTGCTCTTGGCCATTCTGCCCGTGATACGTTTAAGGCGTTGAAAGAAGCGGGGATCCAGATGGAGCAGAAAGCGTTTGCGGTCGGCGTCCGGATCGAGCATACCCAGGAAAAGATCAACAAAGCCCAGTATGGAGAGGATTATGAGAAAAAATATGCCGATCTTCTCCCGGCGGCTGACTATAAACTGACAACAAGAACAGAAGACGGAAGAAGCGTTTATTCCTTCTGTATGTGTCCCGGAGGATATGTTGTGAATTCTTCGTCAGAACCCGGAGGGATCTGCGTAAACGGAATGAGCTATTCCGGACGGAACGGGAAAAATGCGAATGCTGCGATAATTGTCAGTGTTGTTCCGGATGATTTTGGTTCTTCGGATGATCCGCTTGCAGGAATTGAATTCCAGAGAGAACTTGAGGCGGCTGCGGCCCAGGCTGCGGGAGGAAAGATCCCGGTCCAGCTTTTAGGCGATTTTATGGATGGCCGTGTTTCCAAGGAATTCGGAAGCGTAAAATCTGCGGTCAAAGGGGATACCGCTTTTGCGGATATCAATGATATTCTTCCGGATGTTGTTGCGGAATCGATCAAAGAAGCCGTAACGACCTTTGACGGGATCATTCAGGGATTCGGAGATCCGGATGCAGTCCTTTCCGCTGTGGAAAGCAGGACGTCCTCTCCGGTCAGGATCTTAAGAAATCCCCATTTTGAAAGCAATATCCGGGGAATCTTCCCTTGCGGGGAAGGCGCGGGATATGCCGGCGGTATTACGAGTGCTGCCATGGACGGAATCAAGGTATTTGAAGAAATCTACAGCCGCTATAAAGCTTAAAAACGATCGATGAATATTAATATCAATCTGATAAAGAAACAGGGGGATCTATATGATCTCGTTGTTCGTGATAACAAAATAATCGAATTATACCATCGTGATGTTGCAGGTCCGGGGGAGCTTTCTTTTCATGTCTATGAACCGAAGACCAATACACTGACTGAAATCGAGCCGTCTGTGAAAAAGATCGATTTTGTCTACTTCCATATCAGCTATAAGCCTTGTCAGGAAGTATATTACGCTGTCTATGAGGAAAATGAGGATACTTCCGTCGATCTCGATATTATTGCCTATAATGTTGCCCGGCAGGAGACACGGATCATGTGTTCCTTACATGAGACAGGACAGGTCCTGACAGGTCAGAAAAGAGTCAAAGTCTTTGTTCTTTCACCGTCTCTTCTTCTGATCCAGACGGAGATCGTAGATACGGCCGGTGCTGCGGAGCGCATGGGAAACATTGTTTTTACACAGGCTCTTTATGATACAGAGTCCAATACCGCAACAGAGATCATCGAAGAAAACCTGAATAATAACGGGATCAACTCGATCGTGCCCCTGAACGAGACAGAGGTCATGATCAAGACCGGTTTTTCTTTTCTCGAAGATTCCCGGCTGATGTATGGTTCGGAAAATGACGCGCTGATCGAAAGTGTTTATGTTACGACGATCTCAAAGTTCACGGCGGATATTGCGTTAAAACTCAACAATATTGACATGAAACTTGTGATCTCCACTTATTTTGACAAGTATATCTTAAAACCGGAGGTCAAAGATGATTATATCGCAATCAATGTCGTTAATATTGAATCAAAAGAATCCGACTGCGTTTTCTATAACTTTGTGACCGGAGAAAAGCTGACAGCAAAGAATACCGATATTGATATCAATGATCTGCGGATCGCCTATGTGATCGACAATATCCCTTATGTCCGGAAATATATTGAAAACAGCTGTGAGTTTGTAAACCTGAATTCCGCGGAAAATGATATTTCGTTCTATGATGAGGATTTTATCGATGTCTGCGGAAACTTGTTTGTGACCCATCGCCGCCATGCACGAAAGAATCACATGCGTGTATATAAGTATCCCCATATGGACTTACTTTTAGATGAAGCCTGCAATTATGTTGCCGGGATCGAACATGATAACAACTACTATATTTATTTTGAAAAATAGACATGAAAACATTTAGTGAAACGACAGCAATCCTGAATCAGGCACCAGAAAACGAACCGGAGCGGCAGCTCTATTTTATTGACCGCTGCCGGGAGATCCTTCTGGAAAAAGCAGCGGAAAAGGGACGGGATCTGACCGCCTGCGTCAATACCTTCGGATGCCAGATGAATGCAAAAGATTCGGAAAAACTGATCGGAATCTTAAAGCAGGTCGGCTACCGGATCAAAGAGACGGAAGACGCGGACTTTGTCCTGTACAATACCTGTACTGTCAGGGAACATGCCAACGTCCGTGTTTATGGACGTTTAGGCGTTTTAAAACGATATAAGGACGAGAATCCGGATATGGTTATTGCGCTTTGCGGCTGCATGATGCAGGAAAGTGAGGTCGTAGATAAGATCAGGAAAAGTTACCGTCATGTCGACTTGATCTTCGGAACGCATAATATCTATAAACTTGCGGAACTCCTTTTCCGGAGACTGACAGAAGACACGATGCAGGTCGAGATCTTAGAAAGTGCGGAACGATCCGTCGAAGAACTTCCGGCTGAGAGAAAATATCCGTTTAAGAGCGGGGTCAATATTATGTATGGCTGCAACAATTTCTGCAGTTATTGTATTGTTCCTTATGTCCGCGGAAGAGAGCGGAGCAGAAAGCCGGAAGAAGTTCTTGCGGAAGTCGAACGTCTTGCAAAAGACGGAGTCGTTGAAGTTATGCTTCTCGGACAGAATGTTAATTCCTATGCCTATGATTTTCCGAAGCTTTTGAAAAAAGTATCGGAAGTTCCGGGAATCGAGCATGTCCGTTTTATGACTTCCCATCCGAAGGACCTTTCTGATGACCTGATCGAAGTGATCCGGACGACGCCGAAGATTTCACGTCATATCCACCTTCCGCTTCAGTCAGGGAGCAGCCGGATCTTAAAGGAAATGAATCGTCATTATATAAAAGAAGCTTATCTTTCACTTGCGGAAAAGATAAGGACTAGGATCCCGGATGCTTCGATCACAACGGATATTATCGTCGGATTTCCGGGCGAGACCGATGAGGATTTCGAAGATACGTTAGATGTTGTCCGTAAAGTCGAGTTTGACAGCGCATTTACATTTATCTATTCCAAGCGGACCGGAACCAGGGCGGCTTCGATGCCGGATCAGGTTCCGAAGGAAGTCTCTCAGGAACGCATAGAACGCCTTTTAAAGGCGGTTTCGGAGACAGCCTCTAAACGGACCGGGCTTCTTGTCGGAACGGTCCAGAAGGTCCTTGTTGAGGGCCTGAACGAGAAAGATCCGGATTATCTTACCGGACGGCTTTCCGGGAACAGCGTTGTCCACTTTGCTGGGCCAAAAGAACTGATCGGAACGTTTGTTTCCGTGAAACTTGACGAGGCAAAAGGATTTTATTATTTGGGTTCATTAACAGAACAGGAAGACTAACATGGCTTTATCCCCAATGATGTCCCAGTATCTGGAGACAAAAAAACAATATAACGATTGCATTTTGTTTTACCGGCTCGGAGATTTTTATGAGCTCTTTTTTGATGACGCGATCACCGGTGCAAGGGAGCTTGAAATAACGCTGACCGGGAAAGACTGCGGTCTTGAAGAGAGGGCTCCGATGTGCGGCGTTCCGTTCCATGCGGTGGACCAGTATCTGAACAAACTGGTTTCAAAAGGATATAAAGTTGCGATCGCCGAACAGATGGAAGATCCGAAACAGGCGAAAGGGATCGTAAAACGGGAAGTGATCCGCGTTGTAACTCCGGGTACGAATACAAATAACATGGCGCTCGAAGAAGATAAGAATAATTATCTGATGAGCATCTATTACGCGTCGGATTACTATGCGGTCGCACTTGTCGATATTACGACCGGTGAATTCCTGACGACAAGACTGGACAGTGCCGAAGGGCTGATGGATGAGCTCAATAAGTTCCCGGTTGCAGAGATCATCGCGAACCGGATGTTCTCGATCGCTCCGGTCGACTTTGATTATATCAAGGACAAGCTTGGGATCACCTGTTTTCCGATGAATGATTCCTACTTTGAACAGAAAAGCTGTGAGGAGATCATTAAAAAACATTTTAAAGTCTTAGATCTATCCGGACTTGGACTGGTTGATTACTCAGCCTGCATTCCATCCGTCGGGGCGGTTTTAAAATATCTCTACGAGACCCAGAAGACAAATCTTGACTTTTTAAATAAGCTGTCGACGTATTCGACAGATAAATACATGGTCATCGATTTTTCCACAAGAAGGAATCTGGAACTGACCGAAACGATGAGAGAGAAGAACAAGAAGGGCAGTCTTCTCTGGGTCCTCGATAAAACGAAAACCGCAATGGGAGCAAGAAGGGTCCGCTATTTTATTGAGCAGCCGCTCAAGGACCTGAAAGAGATCACGGAACGCCAGGATGCGATCGAAGAACTCAATGCATCTCTGATCGACCGGGATGAGCTTCGGGAGTATCTCGGGCCGATCTACGACCTAGAGCGGCTTCTTGCCAGGATCTCCTACCATTCCGCAAACCCACGTGATCTGATCGCGTTTAAGAATTCTCTGAAGATGCTTCCGGCGATCCGTCAGAATCTGAAAAGCTATGAGGGAAAAGTCCTGAAAGGACTCGGGGAGGAACTGGAGTGCCTCGAGGATCTTGCGGACCTGATCGAAGCGGCGATCGTTGAAGAACCGCCGATCGCGATCAAGGACGGCGGAATCATTAAAGACGGATATTCAGAACAGATCGATACACTCCGAAAATCCAAGACGGAAGGAAAGAACTGGCTTGCGGAGATCGAGGAAAAAGAAAAAGAACTGACCGGGATCAAATCATTGAAGATCCGGTTCAATAAAGTCTTCGGATACTATATTGAGGTTACCAATACATTTAAAGATAAGGTCCCGGAACGTTATATCCGGAAACAGACGCTTGTCAATGCGGAACGGTATATTACAGAAGAGTTGAAACAGCTCGAAGATGTTATTTTGGGCGCGGAAGAAAAACTGTTTTCGCTTGAATATGATCTCTTTACTGAAATCCGTGAAGAGATCGCGCGCCATGTAACAAGGATCCAGAAGACCGCATCTGTGATCTCTTATATCGACGCGTTTGCGTCTCTGGCCTATGTTGCGGAACATAACCGCTATGTCCGGCCTGCGATGAATGATAAAGGGATCATAAGCATCAAAGACGGACGTCATCCGGTCGTAGAGCTGATGATGGAAGAAGGCCGTTTTATTCCGAACGATACCTACAGTGATAATCAGGATGACCGGGTCAGTATTATTACCGGACCGAATATGGCCGGAAAATCAACCTATATGCGCCAGCTTGCGTTGATCGTTTTAATGGCAAGTACCGGCAGCTTTGTTCCGGCTTCCGCAGCGGATCTTTGTATCTGCGACCGGATCTTTACAAGAGTCGGAGCTTCCGATGATCTTGCTTCCGGTCAAAGTACGTTTATGGTTGAGATGACGGAAGTTGCGAATATCCTCCGGAACGCGACGGCGAAATCCCTGATCATTCTGGATGAGATCGGTCG
>JAFWFQ010000045.1 GCA_017515535.1 Parasporobacterium sp.
GATCAATGAAAGAAGCAGCCATCCCGGAATCCTTCCTGTGAGCAGAAGAAACATTCCACATCCGAGGGAAATAATGACCGGCCAGTGGAACGCATAGATATATCCGCTGTATTTTCCGATAAAACTGAGAGGCCGGAAGGATAGATTCCTGCAAGCAGGAGCAGGATGAGCACCGGCGGTTTCAGCAGGAATTTGTCCGCAAATCTCCTGAGCCGGGAATCTTCAGGGGCTTCTTCTAATGTGCTTTGTACAGTAAATAACAGTGCACCTAAGGTAAATGCGATATAATCATCCGGGAACATAAAAAGGATAATGATGCAGGCAAATGCATAAAAAACAAAAGAATTCCTTTTATTATGATTGAGGAAGAAGGTCATGATCGTAATGAAGATCGTTCCGACAAATTCATATCCCATCGTCCAGAAAGGCGGAATATAAATACTTTCACATTTAAAGAACGTGGAATAAAAAATATCCTTTATCATACTCCCAATCGTAGGTGTGAAATCATTATAGTAGTATGCATATGACAGGTCAGGGTAGAGATCTGCCGCTTTAATATGATACGTCAGTCCCAAAGCCATCAGGATCGCAACCAGAACCACAGCCGGAATGATAAACCTCAATAACTTTTTATAAGTCGTAAGAGGGGAAAAACAGGCTTGTTTTTTGTTGTACATATTTGAAGCAATCAGAAACCCGGACAGCAGGAAAAAGCACTGTACTGATGGGTTTCCGTAGATCACGATCGTCAAAGGGGTATTGTTGAAGATCATTCCCGTTGCATTATAAGCATCTTTTACAACCGGAAGAAACATGGAAGAAAAATGACAAAACGTTACGAACAGAACCGCAAGACCTCTTATCCCATCTATATATCTGATTCTGTTGTTCATAGAATAATCCTTTTCCTGAGGCGTGTTTGGTGCGCCGTAATTATCCTAATTATAAATGACCTTTTTTATTTTTCAAGCTGTCGATATGGAAATCAGTCATTGATTTTGTTCCGATTATCAGTATAATAAAAAAGTCTGAAACAGACGATAATAACCGGGCCGATAAGTCGGCATCGGAATAAAGGATGAGGATGAATACAAAGCGCAGAATTCTTTTAAATGGCGTTCTTTTTTTACTTGCGGTTTTCGCGGGTTTATTAATCACCATTCCTATCATTGCAAAAGCAAGCGGAGTATCCGGCGTAGAGGACGACCGGGTCTATTTCTTTGCGCTTTCCGGTGATCCGGAACAGGCGGGAGATTGTTTTTTGATCCAATCCAACGGCCATTTCGGTCTGATCGATACATCAAACCGTTCCGTAGATACGATCACGGATGAAAATGGAGATGAACATATTCTGAATATTGCGGAAAATCTTTGGAATCCGGAGCATAATGGACTGAAGAATGCGAAATATATGATCGAGACCCTGGGTGTTACCCACCTTGATTTTATTGTCGGAACTCATGCCCATTCAGATCATATCGGCGGAGCTCCTGAAATCGCGTCTTTGGAATACAATGGTGTTAAACTCGTTGATTCTAATACGGTTTATCTTTTCAAAGAATACAAGTCTGTCAATTATTTGGATGACGATGACTGGATGAACGGTATCTTTTCCTACCAGGCGGTCCATTCAATGGAAGAGGCAGGGGCCTGTGTCGTCAATCTGAGTCAGGGCTATTACACCAATGAGATTGAAACCGGAACCGTTCCGGATCAGGAAGCGAACCTGCAAATCATCAATGGAGTTCAGGGTCTTTCGGATGCTGTATATCGAAGCGGAGAACCGGAAAACGCTTATGATGATCTGATCAGTTTCCAAATTGGAGATTTTACGATTAGTCTTTACAATCTTTATTCGACTCCGACTTATCTCAATGAGAATGTTAATTCCATCTGTACACTGATTCAAAAAGGAAGTCAAAGTATCGTCCTTCTTGCCGATATCAATGACGAACAACAGGTTGCGCAAAAGGTTGCCAGATCGATCTCCGGCGATTTAGGCGGAGCAAGAGTTTCGCTTCTAAAAGATGGCCATCACGCGACGCCGCGAGGATCAAATACGAAAGAAGAAGCAGATCTTTACCGACCGGAACAGGATATCTCCACAAAACTCTGGACCGAATCTACGGTCAATAACAATTTTGCGAATTTCAAATACTATTGTGAGACGCATTTCGGGACAGTCTTTTATTCGACCGGAGACGCAGAGGAGGCTCTGGTTGCCTCAGTTTCTGAGGACGAGATAGAGATCGATCAGCTGACTGGATCCGGAGCGGATGCATCATTAACAGCTCCGGTCATTAATACCAGAACGACCTGGGACGGCTGGCATGTCTGGGACTATGAGTATGACTGGTATGGGTATGACAAAAACGGTCTGGTCTGGACCTATTTTGAAAACGGAATTCCAAAGACCGGATGGCAGGAGATTGGTGGCAGCAGATACTATTTTGACAACAACGGATTTATGCAGAATGGCTGGTTGAAATATGGCTCGGACTGGTATTACCTGAACGGTTCCGGAAGAATGTATACCGGCTGGCTGAATTTAGGCGGTGGATTGAACTCTTGGTATTATTTAGATGATAACGGAATCATGGCAACCGGCTGGAGGACAATAGAAGAAAAAACATATTTCTTTGATTTTTCCGGTGCGATGCAGACCGGATGGAAAACGATAAGCGGAAAGAAATACTTCTTCGATGACAGTGGGGTGCTTGTTTCAGAAGGCTGGGCAAAGTCAGACGGTTCGTGGATCTATCTGGACGAAAAAGGAGAACTTGTCACGGAGTGGCTTAAGGATGGAGGATACTGGTATTATCTGGATCCTGAAAACGGACGGATCATGACCGGCTGGCAGGAAATCGACGGAGAAAGATATTTCTTTGAGACATCAGGGAAAATGTGTACGAACCGTTGGATGAGTGATAACGGATCCTGGTACTACCTAAATTCTTCCGGAATGGCAGCAAAGAATACCTGGCTTGCTTATGGCGGAAGCTGGTATTATCTGGATGATACCGGCGAAATGGCAGTCGGTTGGAAACAGCTAGGAAATAACTGGTATTATTTTGAAACATCTGGCAAGATGACAGTCGGCTGGAAGTGGAGTGGAAAAGTCTGGTATTATTTTGAAACATCTGGCAAGATGGCAGTCGGCTGGAAAAAGATCGGAAGTGCTTGGTATTGTTTTGATTCTTCGGGCGCAATGGCAGTCGGCTGGAAACCGATTGGAAATGCATGGTATTATTTCCATTCGAACGGCAGTATGGCTTCAAATGAATGGGTGCCTGGATATTACTGGATCAGCGCAAGCGGGAAGTGGACCTATCCTCCTGCAGGACAATGGAAAAAGGATGCGAAGGGCTGGTGGTTTACGGACTCATCCGGTTGGTATGCAAAAAATACGGCCATAAAGATCGATGGAACCTATTATCGCTTTGATGCAAACGGATATTGGGTAAAATAAATATTTGTATACAAAAAACATCTCCGGGTTAAGTTGACCAAGGAGATGTTTTTTAATAAAATTAATTCGATGTAGATACAATGATTTAAACAGCATTTTCCATATCCGGCAGATGATTTCTATCACAAGAGAGGAACCATGATCTGTCGTATTTTTATAGGTTGACCTAAGATCATATGGGTCAGAAAGGAAAAGGAAATGAGAAAATGGAAAAAAGCAGTCGTTTTTCTGTTGAGTTTAGCGATGGTTCTTTCTCTGATGACTGGGATCGTTCTGGCAGATGAGACAGTTCCGCAGGAGGAACCGGTCGTGACAGAGCAGGAAACAGTTAATATAGAGGAGACGAAAGTGGCCGAAGAGGGGCTCGCAGACCAGATTTCGGAGAACCCTGAGCAGGCTGCAGCTTCCGGGGAGGAGGCCGTTCCGGAGCAGCCCGGAGTTCCTGCAGAAGAAATCCTTTCGGAGCAGCCGGCAGTCTATACGGAAGAAGAACCTCAGACGGTAACCGAAGAGGTCATCCAGGATTCCGTCGTTATTGATCCGGTTTATGTCGGTGATAACGATGAGCTGCTTCAGGATTATATCGATGTTTCTCTTGGCGTCAGCCATAGCGCGGTTTATTCGATATACGGGGCCGGACGCCGTCTTACCGGTTCAAACCGGACGATCTACGACAACCTCAAGGCAAAGATCAAGTCAGTCGCTGACGGAGATCTTTTCTATACTGTCTTTACGTTACAACCGGAAGAACTGGGGATGGAGAAGACTTCCTGGACGGCAGAAGAACTGGGTGTATCCTCTCCGTTGGTTCAGAATAGCGCGTTTACGCCTGAAGCGAATGCCGCAATCAACCAAATCATGAGCGAAGCGATCAATCTTTCAGACATTGTGACGGCTCTTCTTTTTGACTGTCCATATGATCTTTATTGGTATGAGAAAACGATCGGAACAAAACAAAATATCCGCTTCGGACTGAGAGGAGACAAAACAGAAGCATTCATCTCATCCGTCGAATTTGCGTTTGTTGTCGCGGGAGAATATGCCGATCAGGAAGCAGCGCAATATGAGCATGAGGGAGAATTGTTTGACGTTACGGTCAACAGTGAAAAGCCGGAGTCAATTGAAACGGCGTTGTCTGTGATTGAAACCATTACAGATTCCAATCAGGCGAAGAATGATTACCAGAAACTTCTCGCCTATAAAGATACGATCACAGATCTCGTCGATTATAACTATGCGGCGGCAAATAAAACAAACAATACTCCGTATGGAAATCCCTGGCAGCTGATCTGGGTCTTTGACCAGGACGCATCGACAAAGGTCGTCTGTGAAGGATACTCAAAGGCTTTCCAGTATTTCTGCGATCTTTCGAATTTCAGGAGCGATAAGATCGAAAGCCGCCTGGTATCCGGTACGATGAACGGAGGAACCGGTGCAGGGGAACATATGTGGAATGTCGTTACCATGGATGATGGAGAGAATTATCTGGTTGATGTTACGAACTGCGATACCGGTTCGATCGGCTTCCCGGATAAACTCTTCCTGAAAGGAGGAACCGGGAACGGCAGCGTTGATTATATTGTTGCGGGCGTTTCCTATCAATATGATACAGATACGACCGGAGCCTACCGCGCGGAGGATTTGGTTATTAGTACAGAGAATTATGATCCTGTTCCGGAACCTACCGGAACTGAAGTGATCACTTTCTCTAATGAGAATAATATCGATCATATTTTCCCGGGAGGGACGCAGAAGGTCTCTTTAAGGCCGGAAAACCTGAATCCGAATTATCAATATCCGGAACTCGTGATCAATGCGGGTGTACGCAGTCAGGATGGATGGGATCTGTTACTGACTCCGGGTACCGATTATACGATGGAAGAAGATGAGGAAGTTGACGGCTGGTATATCCTGACTTTTGAATATGACAAGGTAAAAGCGGCTTATGAGGCAGCCGGAATCAACAGCAATTCTATTCATCTTTATGCTTCGATTCCGGCATCGGACATCGGGGAGCCGATTGCAGAAGGTTTTTCCGATCTTCAGCTTTGGGATGCGAAATACGAATACGAATTGGTACAGGACCAGAAGCTTCTTCCGGGCTGGGACGGGGCGATCCGCGATTCCTACAGTCTTTACGTCGAAAACGCAGACTTCCCGCAAGGGGAATATATCAATTATCCGGTGGAGAATGTTGAAATCGAAGAGGGAAGTGATGATATCTTCAGTGAACTCCGGCCAAAAGAAAATGAAGGTGACTCCTGGTATTACCGGTTGAAAGACGGAGCCCAGGGGACGGCGACGCTGAAGATTACCTATCGGGACTATTTCGATCATGTACAGGACTATACGATCGATATCGAAGCAGTTGAAGATGTCTATGATGTTCAGATCTTTGGAGACATGGGTTCGGAGATAACGCTTCCGGGCAGAGACTATCATATGATCGGAATGGTCCGTCATTTCCATTATGACAGAGAAAATCGGATTCAGGAAGAAATCAGCCTGGAAAACAATACCTTCGAGTGGACAGTCCGGTCCGGCGCGGAGTGGACGGCGCTTACAAGCCCGGATCAGGTGCTTTCTCAAGATCCGGAGAATCCGAATCCGGTCAATGCGATCCTTCCGCTCAGAGATCTGGAAGAAGGGGAAGAGATCGGATGGGAGGATGTTGTTGTTGACCTGAAGGTCTTTGAAGAAGATGGATCCTTTGCCTGGGCGAATGATTTCTGCGTCCATGTTGCTGGCCGGTATAAAGAGCTTTGGCCAACTTATGTTGAATATAATACGTATCCGGGGAAGGAAGTTACGGTGACTCCGGAACTGCGTGAGTATATTTATGGTCAGGAGGAATATTCCGTTCTGGATGAGGCAGCGTTTGAATGGGAGTATGATCCGGAGCAGTTGGAGATTACACAAACAGACGAAAGCTATGAGATCAAACGGACGAGCGCGGATGCTTCTAACTTCCGCCTTACCGCGAATTGGAATGGCGAGTTTTTTGACCGTTGGTATAACTTCGGAGAGTATCGCTATAATATCTGGCTGAATGATTATGGTGACGGAAGATTCTTTAGTGACCAGAATAAGAAGGTTTTATTAGATCTTCATGAGCTGATGGATGATCCGGGACTGGAATACCAGATTGGTGTTTTGGGAATTGGATTCTGGAAAAACGGAGGCGAAGATCCGGAAACGGATGAGTTTATCGGATTTGAAGAGGGGACCGATTATTCTATTGAAGACGTGGAAAACGGAAAAGAAATCACCCTGTATGGAGGTTCGATCGTAAGGAGGATGCTTGAACAGGGTCAGGATCAGATGTTTATCCATGTGGATGTCGGAACGCCCGCAGATGATCCTTCTGACCCGGAAGCAAGAGGAATCTGGCTTTGCTCCGCAGACTGCCGCCTGAATGTACAGCTTGCAGAGGAAGAGTATGATTTTGAGACTGACCGGGAAATGCTTCCGGGCTGGGACGGTACCGTCCAGAGGTATTACCGAGTCCGAATTCAGAATGGAGAGTATCCGGATGGATATGATGACGAATATGAAGTTACAAATGTGGAGGTCGTCTCAGGAGAGGACCTGATCGAATTCCGGAAAGACTACAGAGACGGAGATGAGACGAGCGAAGATTACTGGTGGTACTATCGCGTGAAGGATAACGCTCTTGGGACTGCAACCCTGAGAGTTTACTTTACGGACCTCGAAGGAAATGAGCTTGATTATACGTTTGATCTAAATTCTGTTTGTGATGTTTACGATATCACTTTGAATACGGAAGATGGATCGACCAGAGGACTTCCGGGATCAGAACATGGTTTGACAGTTAACGTATTACAGCGTCATTTTGATCCGGAGACCGGGGAACATACGGATACGGATATAACAGAACAGGCAGCCTATGAGTGGGCGCTGATCGGAAAGGGAGATGCATATGCAGAGCTGGAAGCTGACGGAAGCACAGCAACTCTTACGGTCAAAGATCAGGATGAGCCATTCTGGGAAGGATTTAATGTCCAGGTCACAGTAAAATCGGAAGACGAGATCATAGGCGTAAGGGAGCTCTGGTTTGAGGCAACGAGCGATTACTTTGAACTCTGGCCGAAACAGTTTGATATCCTGCCGGGCGAGACAAAGAGTGTTAAAGCGGAAGTACGCCATTACAGTGCCGGAAAAGACGATTATGAGATTGCTGAAAACGTAGAGTTTGAATGGAGTTATGATCCGGAAGTACTTCAGATCACAGAAGATCCGGAAAATGCAGATACATATCTGATTCAGCGGACATCCACCCGTGACGCAGATATTGAACTGGTCGCCGAGTGGGACGAGGAGATTGAGGAGGAAGGTGGTTCCCAGACGGAACACCGCGTGGAATCTTCTCGTTTCCGGATCGAAAGGTTTAACGTGGATTTTGAAATCATTGAACCAGAAGCAAGAGCAGTCTATACAGACGGTTCGCTGACTCTGGAAGTTGAGTGTTCCGCGCAGGATATGATCGACGATGGAACCTGGCATTATGAATATGTAGTTCAGGAGGCAGATGGTTCGGACAGCCCGGCCGTCTATCCGGAAGGAACCTGTTATACCGTAAACGGTAATCGGATCACATTGAATGGTCAGGCCCTGAAAGATTCCGGCGCAGAACATATTGATGTGATCGCAAAACTGAAGTCCGGTGATCAGATGCTCGAAGAGCGCCGGATCGATCTGGAAATCTGCGATCCTATCTGTGAATATCAAGGACACAAGCCGGGAGTTGAGGAACATGCAGACCTTCTACCGGGATGGAATGAGACGATTCCGGGCGTGTGTACGGCATATGTCCGGAATACTGAGTATCCTCAAGGAGCTGATCTGGAATACCGTGTTACGAAAGTTGAAATCGTAGAAGATCCGGATGAGATCATCGAGTCTTTGGAAAAAGACGGTGATAACTGGATCGTTACAACAAAAGAAAGTGTTTTCGGAAATGCGGAGTTCCTGATTACCTTTGATGATCTGGAAGGACAGGAGCAGACCTGCAGTTTCTTTGTTCATGCAAAGGGTGATGTCTACTGGTTCCGGGTCAGCGCGGAAGACGGAATCAAGGAAGGCTTCCCGGGAGATTCGGTCACACTCTACGCGGAATCGCTTCTTTGGATCGAAGGCGAAGAAGATCCGGTCGTTCCGGAAACAGCAACTTACAGATGGTGGCTGGATGACTATTCGCAGGAATTTGCGGATCTAGTTGTTGATCCGGAAAATCCGCTCCGGGCAACTGTAACATTTAAAGAGACCGCGGAGATGGATGATGGTTACCGGCGGGATCTGAATATTCATGCAGAGATGTATGACGGAACCGATCCGGAAAGCGGGGAACCGATCAGAAGAGGTGACACAGTCGAGACAGTCACTGTCGCAAACAGCTTCTTAAGAGTCTGGCCGGTTCAGCCGTTTGATACGCTGGTCGCTGGCGGAGCAGTCGATCTTACAACAGAACTTCGCGATTACCGGATCGGATATGATACAGAAGAGCACTTTAAAGATATTAAGAATTGCGGATTCCGCTTCTATTATGATGATTCCGCTATTCTGATCCGGGATGCGGATGGAACTGTCGTCGGAAATGAGAATGGACAGGGAGAATATAATGACTCGGAAAAGAGTCATGGTGATCAGTGCACGTTTAAAGTATTTGCTCTTTCGGACGCGGAGCCCGGAATGCAGACGATCCATCTGGATATCAACTGGAAAGACGAGCAGGGCAGAGATCATGTGAATTCCATCGATTATTTTGTTGAAATAACGGAGAATGAGATTGATTTCCTTCATTTCATTGCTTGTCCGCCGAATTCTGATGAAGTCACAGATCCGGATGAATACGTGATCTACGGAATCCGATCGAGCCATTTCAAGCTGATCGGTAAGGGTGACCAGAGCCTTTTTGTAAGGCAGGTCATGCAGATTATTGATGCGATGTATCTTTTCCATAACGACGATCTGAGTCTTCGGAATAATGATGACGGAACTTATACCGTGAATGCATGGTCCAGTCCGATCATGTTTGGACAGTATGACTTCAGCGTCAACGAAAATTATACGGTTACATTCAAGGTCGTTCATGATGCGGATTATACGGCGGTCAATGCAGCGCTTTCCCGTGCAGAGGCAATCGACAGGAGCCTGTATACAACGACGAGTCTGCTTGTCCTTGATACGGCAGTTGCAGCGGTTGTGGAAAACCTGGAGTATACCGAGCAGGAACAGGTTGACGCGATGGCGCAGGCGATCAACGACGCAATCGATGCACTGAAGTACAAAGACGGCTGGCTTATCATCGACGGCAGCAAGTATTTATATGGCGGCGGCAACCCGCTTAAGAGCTGGCAGAAGGTTCAGGGTGTTTACTATTACATGGATCCTGAGACCGGTGCGGTCCAGACAGGAATCAAGACCATCTCCGGAAAGAAATATTTCCTGGATAGCGGTGATATCAATTCGACAAACTATGGAGCTATGAAGACCGGCTGGATCGCGGACGGAAGCGATTGGTATTATGCAGATACCAGCGGGGCTCTTAAGACCGGCTGGCTCCAGATCGGAACGACCTGGTATTACCTGGATCCTGCGACTTGTCAAATGGCAACCGGTGTAAAAAAAGTCGGAACCACAAGTTACTTCTTCGCGCCAGGTGGTGCAATGCAGACCGGCTGGATCGCGGACGGAAACAATTGGTATTATGCGGCTTCCTCCGGAGCACTTGCGTCCGGATGGGTCAAAGTCGGAAATTATTGGTATTACATGAATCCTGAGACGCTGATCATGCAGACCGGATGGCAGACGATAGGCGGAGCGAAGTACTTCTTCTACGGCGGAGGCAGCATGGCTGCGAACTCCTGGCAGAAAGATGGAGAAGACTGGTACTATCTCGGAAGTTCCGGCGCAGCTTCGAAAGGCTGGGTCTCTGTCAGTGGTACATGGTATTATATGGATCCGGAGACCGCGATCATGCAGACCGGATGGCAGACGATCAGTGGAGCGAAGTACTTCTTCTTTGGTGGAGGCAGCATGGCAGCCAATGCATGGAGGCAGGAAGGTTCGGACTGGTATTATCTGACATCCTCCGGCGCTGCGGCAAAAGGCTGGCTCAAAGTCGGAAACAGCTGGTACTATTTTAAACCGGATTGTGTTATGGCAGCAGGGGAATGGTATGATGGCTACTGGCTGAACGCCAACGGAACATGGACCTACCAGCCAAAAGGATCATGGAAGATGAGTAACCAGCGCTGGTGGTTTGGAGATACTTCCGGCTGGTACGCAAAGAATGAGACACTGAAGATCAATGGCGTAGAGTATACCTTTGATGCAGCCGGTTACCTGGTCGAGTAGATAATGCGGCCGGTGCTTGATTTAGCAGTAAATATCATAGATAATACGCTTCGTAAGCAGGTGTTAAAATATTGAAATCAAACAATAAATCAATCTTAAAAACAGGAGTCGCTTTTCTGATTCTGCTTGTTGTTTTGATGCAGGGTGTTTTTTGTTATGCTTCAGAGCCGGGGTCAGAGAGTGAAGCTGTAGAGATAACAGAGTCTGCGCTTGGGAGTGCGGATGAAACAGAAATCATTGAAGTCTCAGAACCGAATCCGGACAGTGAACTTGGTTATGAGATCTTTGTAACAGGGACATCGGAATTCAGTAGTAATGCTGCAGCAAACCTTGCGTCAGAAGACAAACGAATAAAGATGGTCATCATTGGCGACAGTTATGCTGCAGGATACGGAGTTTCGCCGGAACGATCCTGGGCATATCAACTTATGAAAGAGAAGGGAACTTCAGATTCTGTCCTTGTCGGTGTCGGCGGAACAGGCTTTCATCAGGTGTATGACGGACAGGATTTTACCACCATGCTGCGGAATGCCTACGGAAAAGTTAATGATCCAGCTTCCGTCGAATGGGTCATAACCTGCGGCGGATATAATGATCATTTTTACGATCAACAGTTGATATACAATTCTGTTGTTAATTATATCGCTAACGCAAAATCATTGTTCCCGAATGCCAAAATCCTGATTGGCCATGTGGGCTGGGAAGAATCTGTCGCTACACAAGACCTTTTATTTGACCGGTCGATCCCGGCTTATCAGAATGCGGCAAGCGATATGGGCGTATATTATCTAAGTAATGTAGAATCCGTTCTGGCAAATAGCCCGGACAGCTCCTACATGGATGGATATCATCCTACGGCCAAGGGGCAAGACCTTCTAAAAGAATACATTCAAAGATTTCTTGTAAACGTGACAGAAGGAACAGAGCTCATTACAGTTCGTTATCACCGGAATTTGGACCCTGGTGATCAGGTAGTCAGCGTAAAAGAATATCCAAAAGGATCGGTGGTTATGGAAAGTCCGTTTCAGGAAACAGAGGAAGTCCTCGCCGGCTGGTCACGGTTTAAGAATTATGCGGGAGCGCAGTATAAGGTGAATCAGAATATTTCCTCCAACTGGTATATCCGGAATGTAGATGTGATCGACCTATATGCGGTACGGAAACTTTCAGGGACCGGACTGAAGGAATACAGAGGACGCTGGTACTGGTTCGACAACGGAGTCGCAGATATGAGTCATTTCGGCGTAGAGGAAAATCCATATGGATGGTGGGCTGTCCGGAGTGGAAAAGTAGATTTCAGTTATACCGGAATTGCGCAGAATGCATACGGCTGGTGGAGAATTGAAAACGGGAAAGTAAACTTTAATTATACCGGCCTCGCTCAGAACGAATATGGTTGGTTTTATGTAAAAAAAGGTAAGGTGGATTGGAGTTATTCCGGCTTTGTACGCGGAAACCAGTGCTGGTTTTATGTAAAAGGCGGCAAGATGATGACCGGCTGGCAGAAGGTCGGAAATATCTGGTACTATATGGATCCTTCTTCAGGGGTCATGCTTACCGGATGGCAGTATATCGGCGGGAAATGGTACTACATGAATTCCTCCGGAGCAATGATGACCGGCTGGCAGAAAATCGGAGGTGTCTGGCATTATCTGACTCCTTCCGGAGCGATGGCGGCGAGCGAGTGGTATGGCGGTTACTGGCTCAGCGCAAACGGCGCATGGACTTATCAGCCGGTTGGTTCCTGGAAACAAGACCGAGTTGGCTGGTGGTTCGGAGATACCTCCGGCTGGTATGCAAAGAATGAGACGGTAAGGATCAACGGAACTGTATACAGTTTTAATGCGAGCGGCTATTGGATCCAATAGGATTTAAGCAAAAGACTAAGGGCACCCGGAAGCGTATTCCGGGTGTTTTTTAGTTAAAAAAATGATTGGAAGATATACTATTTTGTTATAGAATTCGAATTATGTAATAAAATTGTTGTCAGGAAAAACGTATGAGAAAATCATTGAAGTTATTCATCATCCTGGTTTTATCTGTCAGTTTGCTGTTAATAACCGGACAAAACCGAGTCATTTATGCAGAAGAAGATAACAATGATCTGTTATCTTACGAAGTATGCGAAGAAGAGTTTTCCGTTGAAGAATCCATCGAAGAAGAACAGATTATTTCAGAGAAATCTGTTCTTCAGGAACCGGAAGTGACGGAAATCCCTGAAATTGAGGAAGATCTTATTGTATACGATCAGACAGACAATCCTGCAAAGAATGAGAACGTAGAATCCGAGCGCAAAAAGATGGTTATTATCGGAGACAGTTATGCGGAAGGAATCGGAATCCCACATGATATTACTTGGGGTTCGTTGTTGAAAAAAGAATTTGCAACGGATGATTCTCCATAC
>JAFWFQ010000046.1 GCA_017515535.1 Parasporobacterium sp.
TCCGGAGAATGACAAGGATCGCCATTGCAAATGACGCAATTAATCTTGCCCAGGGTTTTCCGGATTTTGATCCGCCGAAAGAGCTTCTCGACCGTCTTGCCGAAGTTGCATATGAAGGCCCTCATCAGTATCCGATCACGATGGGGGCAAAGAATTTCCGCGACGCCCTTGCTGTAAAATGCGGGAGATGGATGGGAAGGAAGATCGATCCGGAGAACGAAGTGGTTGTTACCATCGGGGCGACGGAAGCGATGGTGGACTCAATCTTCGCTCTCACCAACCCGGGAGATAAAATTATTATCTTCAGCCCGTACTTTGAAAATTATCAGGCGCAGACGCTGATGGCGGATTGTGAACCGATCTTTGTTCCGCTGATCCCGCCGACTTTCCGCTTTGATCCGGAGGTTCTTGAAGATGCGTTCCGTATGGATCCGAAAGCGATCCTGATCTGTAACCCGGCGAATCCCAGCGGACGGGTCTTTACTTATGACGAGCTGAAGCTGATCGCAGACCTCTGTATCAAATATGATGTCTATGCGATCATGGATGAAGTCTATGAGCATATTACCTATGACGACCACCGTCATGTTTATATGAACAGTCTTCCCGGAATGTGGGAGCGTACGATCAGCTGTTCCTCCCTGTCGAAGACCTATTCGGTTACCGGATGGAGACTCGGCTATGCAATTGCTCCGAAAGAACTCATGGATAAGGTCAAGCAGTATCACGATTTTAATGCCGTCGGAGTTGCGTCTCCGCTGATGGAAGCCGCGGTCGTCGGCCTGAATTTCCCCGACAGCTATTATGAGGAATTCCGGCTGCGATACGCGCATTCCAAGAATCTGTTTGCCGACGGACTGCGAAATCTCGGAATTCCGTTTACCGATCCGGAAGGAACCTATTTCCTTTTGATGGATATTTCCCCGTACCTGAAGAAGGGACAGACGGATGTGGAGTTCTGCGTGGAACTGACGGAAAAAGTCGGAGTTGCTTCCGTTCCGGGAACTTCGTTCTTTAAAGAGAACATTAACAATATAATACGGATGCATTTTGCGAAGAGTGATGAAATGCTTCTTGCGGCGCTTGACCGGCTTTCCGGCATGAAAGCAAAACTCGTTGTTTAATTGATTTTAAGCCAGCTGACCGGATTCAGCTGGCTTTTCAGTTTTTTCTTTTCAAGCTACCGGTTCTATGTTATAATCGCACCGATTTTTGGCTTTTATACAGATACTGAGTAACGGAATGCTCTGTGGAAGGTCATGAACCACCGGACCTTCTTTGGCAGGGAGGACAGAACCAATGGATTTTACGAATATTATTCTGCTGCTTAGCGGCGTTGCGCTTTTCCTTTTCGGCATGTCCGTGATGGGAGATTCCCTGAAAAAGGTTGCCGGAAGCAAAATGGAAACGGTCCTTTATAAGCTTTCCAGCAATACGTTTAAAGGAGTGCTCTTAGGAACCGGAGTGACGGCGGTTATCCAGTCTTCTTCTGCGACCTCGGTCATGGTTGTGGGTTTTGTAAACTCCGGATCTTCCCTGAGCGGGGAGATCGCACCGGACATGGTGCTCATTCCGAACATCAAGACCGCAAAGCCTAAAAGAATTCCACCGACATTTTTCGCGGAGGTTTTCTTTGCAAACATCCATAAAATGATTCCGGCAACCGCCACGATGCCCGTCAGGACATCCGTACTGAAGTAAGACGCAATGCTTGCTCCCGAGCCGCCTAAACTGTTAAGACAAAGAACCCAGCCCGTCACACTGGTTCCCAGGATGGCGCCCAGCACAATGCCGATTCCCTGTCGGACCTTCATCATACCGGAGTTGACGAAGCCGACAACCATTACCGAAGTGGCGGAAGAAGACTGGATTACCGCCGTCACGCCGGTTCCGAGGA
>JAFWFQ010000047.1 GCA_017515535.1 Parasporobacterium sp.
CGTCCCGTGATCTCTTCGATCCGTTCCTCCACAGAACTCCGGATCGACAATACGATTCCGATCGTATCCTCCGTCTTTTCCACAAGTCCTATGTTGCAGGATGTCTCAATACTCCCGTCCATGCTCTGGTCATGGTATAAAACGCCAAACGGAAGCTGCTGAAGAAGAAATGCAAGTCCTCTGCTCGCTTTTTCATTTAAGGATCTCGTCTCTGCTTTACAACGGCAGTTTCCTCTTGTTGTAACCTCGATTTTAAGATCCGGATCGCTTTTCCGGAAGATCTTACGAAGCATCGTTTCCGTTTCCTTGACCGCAACTGCGATATCTGTCGTAACGTGTTCTGTTGTTATTACAAAGTCCGAACTTGCTTCTTTCGAAATCGCATTGTCTTTTCCCTCTGCGGTAAGGTCAGTGATCCGGAAATCATATTTCTTGCCAAGATCATAAAAGACCTGTCCTAAAACTTTTAATGCATTTGCTCTTTCCGTCCCGATCTCGATTCCGGAATGGCCGCCTTTGAGGCCTGTTACCTTTACTGAATAGGCTGCCCCATCAGTTTCTTCCTTTTCTAACGGGATCACTGCTTTTATGGATTTTCCGCCACAGCATCCGGTAACAAATTCGCCTTCCCGTCCACTGTCCAGATTAAACAGATATTTTCCATTTAAATACGAAAGATCTGCATCTCGGACACTGTCCATTCCGACTTCTTCATTTGTCGTAAGGAGAACTTCGATTGGAGGATTTTGAAGGGTCTCATCCTGAAGCAGCGCAAATGCGATTGCCGCCGCAACGCCGTCATCGGCTCCGAGGGTCGTCCCTTTTGCCGTCAGGATATCTCCATTTTCGATTAATTCAAGTCCTTCGTTTTCCCAGTCATGTTCGACTTCCGGATCTTGCTGGGCGACCATATCCAGATGTCCCTGGAGAACGATCCCCGGCCGGTCTTCTTTTCCTTTTGCCGCCTCTTTCCGGATCACGACATTTACATTCTTCTCATCATAATACCAGGAAAGACCTAATTCCTTTGCCCGCCCGATACAGTAATCCACGATCTTTTCATTATGATAGGAACGCCGCGGAACAGCGCATATCTTCTTGAATTCCTCCAAAGCTGTTGTCATTATTTTTGTCCTTTCTCAGATGTCTTTCTGTCTTGTATAATTTCGGAAAACGCCAGGCATAATACCTGGCGTTTGTTTGTCATTTTCAAATCCTTCGTCCCTGCTCCTCTTAGTTAAAGTCGCTGATATCAAGGTTGAAATCCGTGATCTCTTCTACGTCGCTGTCGGAAGGCTGGCTGTAAGCTTCCTGCTCCGCATTGCTCGGATAAAGCGCCTCATCCATTGTTACTTTTGCAGGATTATGCTGGCCATAGACAGGTTCTTTATAAACGATCTCTTCTTCTTCCTGATAGGAGGAATCATACGTCTCGTAAGCCGGTTCTTCCTGCTGGTCATAAGACTCCGTGTCATAATAAACGATGTCTTCCTGAACTTCCGGTTTTGCAGGAGCCGGAGCCGGGGCAGGCATGTCACGAAGTGCCTTCCGGTTCTGGGTCGTAATATCAAGACTGGACTCTAAGGAACGGATCAGGCTGTCATACTTGACTGTCATGCCTTCGATGGAGCTCGAAAGGATCTCCTGGATATTTGCCAGGGAATCATCCGTATATTTCATTGCAGCCGCACGGACCTCGTTTGCTTCGGTTGTCGCACGGTCTAAGATCTCGCCGGCCTTCTTGGTTGCGTCTTCGATAACACCGTTTGCCTCTTTGAACGCCTGCTGCATGATCTCATGCTCAGAAACCAGTGTAGAAGTCATCTCATTTGCTTTTCTGACCATCTCATCAGACTTATCCTGTGCATCTTTCAGGATCGCGTCACGATTCGCAATGATCCGCTGATATTTTTTGATCTCATCCGGGATACAATGCTTCAGGTCTGCCAGCAGTTCTTCCAATTCATCTCTATTTACGATGATCTTGGTATTAGATAACGTCTGGTATTTACATCCATCAATAAATTCTTCAATTTCCGCAATGATTTGTTCGATTTTACTCATTTCTCATTCTCCGCCCATTTATTTATTCATGTTATCTGATTATTCTTTTTTTTAGAATATCTTTCTTCAATTTTTTTTGCCACTTTTTTCGGAACAAACTTGGAAATATCTCCTCCGAATGCCGCGACTTCTTTTACCGTACTGGAGCTTAAGTAAGCATATTTTAAAGAAGTCGTAAGAAAGATCGTATCCACTTCCGAGCTTAAGACCCTGTTTGTTAAAGAAAGCTGGAGCTCATATTCAAAATCGGTTACCGCTCTCAATCCGCGGACAACGAACGAAGCTTTCTGTTTTTTCGCAAACTCGATCAGGAGTCCGTCAAACGCCATGACTTTCACGTTTTCAATATCTTTCACAGCGTCTTTCAGCATTGCCACACGCTCTTCCGGAGAAAACAGCGGTGTCTTACCGATATTCGTTAATACTCCTACGATCAGTTCGTCAACAAGTTTTGCAGAACGCTGAATTATATCCAGGTGGCCATACGTTACCGGGTCAAATGTACCCGGGTAGATTGCCCGTCTTTTCATTCTTCTGTCCCTCCAAGCCGGATAAAATAGTGTCTGTTTGTCTTATAGACTTTTTCCCGTTCGATCACGAAGGACGTATCTTTTAGGAAATCCAGCGTATTATATTTATCTGCTTCAATAATGATCAAAGTCTCTTTGTCAATAATACCGGAAGTCTCAAGCGCACGAAGTGTCTCTTCCTCAAGGCCTTTATGGTATGGCGGATCCATATAGACAATATCAAACCGGCATTTTTTCAGGGATAATTCGTTGATTGCACTCAAGACACTCTTTTGCATTACGACCGCATCTGCTTCTAATTTAGTATGTGCCAGATTCTCCCTGATACATCTGACAGCTTTTGCATTGTTCTCTACAAAAAAAGAAACCCTGGCTCCTCTGCTTAGCGCCTCGATACCGATGCTTCCGGAACCGCTGAACAAATCGAGGAAAGCCGCACCCTGAATTTCCGGGGTAATGATGTTAAATAAGGTTTCTTTGATTCGGTCGATGGTTGGTCTTGTATCTAAGCCAGGAGTTGACTTTAACGTCAATCTCCTGGCTTTGCCTGCAATTACTCTCATTCTATTATTCGGCCGGAGTTTCTTCCTCTGCCGCAGCTTCCTCTACAGGAGCTTCTTCCGCCGGAGCTTCCTCTGCAGGAGCTTCTTCCGGAGCTGCTTCAGCCGGAGCTTCTTCAACAGGAGCTTCCGCTGCTGCTTCCTCTACCGGAGCTTCCTCTACAGGAGCTTCCGCTGCTGCTTCCTCTGCCGGAGCTTCTTCTGCAGGAGCTTCATCCGGAACCAGATCGTCTTCAAAATCTCTTCTGCTAAGGCTGATCTTCTTTTCATCTTCTTTAAAGTCAACAACTTTTGCATCGATGATCTGGCCAACCTTTAAGACGTCTGCAGGTTTCTTAACATGTTTCTTGGAAATCTGGGAAACATGGAGAAGTGCGTCGATTCCCGGCTCTAATTCGATAAACGCACCGAAGTCTGCCATTCTTGCAACTTTACCGGTTACAATATTGCCCGGCGCATATTTTTCTCTTGCAAGTACCCATGGATTCTGATCCGGGAATTTGCAGCTGAGAGCGATCTTTCCGTCTTCAATATTTTTAATAAAGACACGAACTTTATCGCCGACACTGAACAGGGACTTCGGAGTATCAACTCTTCCCCAGCTCATTTCGGAGATATGAAGAAGTCCATCCACACCGCCAAGGTCGATAAACGCACCAAAGGAGGTAACTGATTTTACATCACCTTCTACGATATCGTTGACCTGGAGAGTTTCAAGAAGCTCTTTTGCTCTCTCGTTCTTTGCAGCGATGATCAGTTTCTTTCTGTTACCGATCACTCTTCTCTTATGAGGATTGAACTCGGTTACGATAATCTCGATATCCTGATCCAGATATTTATTCAGATCTTTTTCGAACGTATCGGAAACAAGGCTTGCCGGAACAAAGATCTTAGCGCCTTCAAAACCGGTGATCAGACCACCGGAAGTGATCTTTTCAACTTTAACTGTAAGGACTTCTTTATTCTCGAATGCTTCCTCAACACGTTTATTTGCTTTTTCTTCACTGATTCTCTTATAGGAAAGAGCGACCTGTCCGTCACCATCATTTACTTTAAGGATCTTTGCTTCTAACGGATCCCCGACAGATACAACTGTTGTAAGGTCTACGGAAGGATCATTCGTAAACTCTTCTTTTGTGATAATTCCATCTGATTTATAGCCGATGTTCAGAACGATCTCATCCGGCTTCACAGATATTACTGTGCCATCCACAATCTCCCCCGCACGTATTGTTTTGATTGATTCATCGATCAATTGCTCAAAGCTTTTTTCCTCTGACATTTAGAAGAACCTCCTGAATAATATTATTTGGGGTCGATGCCCCGGCTGTAATACCTACGCTAATACCGGGTGGCAGATTGGCGGATTCTAAATCCTTAACTGTCTGGATATAGTAAGTATCTTTGCAATACGTTTTGCAGATATCGTAGAGTTTTTGCGTGTTGGAACTCTTTGGATCTCCGATCACGATCATTACATCTACTGCCCTTGAAACAGACTCTGCTTCTTTCTGCCGAGCCTGTGTCGCGTTACAAATCGTATTTACAACGTTTATATCATAACCTTTTTTTTCGATGATTTCAACTATATATTGAAACTTCGTGAGGTTAAATGTCGTCTGGGAAACAATACAAATCGTCTCATTCGGATCCGCCGTAAACGCTTCTGCTTCTTCTTCGTTTTTCAGGACTGTGACCGGATTATTGGACCATCCGATGATCCCCGCGACCTCCGGATGATTCTTATCTCCGATGATCACGATTCTCCGTCCTGCCCGGCTCTCTTCGTCAACGATCCGGTGGATCTTTTTTACAAACGGACAGGTTGCATCTACGATCGTAATTCCTTCCTCTTCGGCTTGTTCATAGACCGACCGGGCAGTCCCATGGGATCTGATGATCAGGACCGAGCCGCTGATCTTGGAAAGATCCTCCGGACCGGAAATACTGAAAACGCCTTTTTCTTCCAGATCCCGTACGACTTCCGCGTTATGGATGATCGGACCGTATGTATAGATCTTTTGCCCATCCTTAACTTTATCAATCTGTTCATAGACCAGCTGGATCGCTCTTTCTACCCCGAAACAGAATCCCGCGGTCTCGGCAAGGATCACATTCATCCCATTAACTCCCTGATTCTTGCTACGACCTCGTCCTTTGTCATATCTGAGGAATCGACCTCGATCGCGTCCTCCGCTTTGCAAAGGGGTGAGATCTCCCTTGTCATATCATTATGGTCTCTTTGTTCAATATCCCGCTTGATCGCGTCAAAATCGCAGGACATTCCTTTCTCGAGATATTCGTTATAACGGCGCTGCGCACGGACTTCGACGGAGGCGGTCAGATAGATCTTCAGCGTCGCGTCCGGAAGGACCTTTGTCCCGATATCGCGTCCGTCCATGACAACATCATATTTTTTCGCCAGTTCCTGCTGCATGCTGACCAGCTTTTCTCTTACGTCTTTAAACTTAGAGATCGCGGAAGCTGCCGCGCTGACTTCTTCGGTACGGATCGCTTCACTGACATCCTCGCCGTTTAAGAACATATGCTGGACACCGTCGATATACTGAACGTCGACTTCCGCCTCTTTACAAAGGGCGCTGACACGTTCCTCATCTTCCTGGTCGGCTCCGTTCCGGATACAGTAAAGACCGATCGTCCGGTACATTGCTCCGGTATCAATATAAACATAGCCTAATTCTTTCGAAAGCATCTTGGCTATTGTGCTTTTTCCAGCCCCTGCCGGTCCGTCAATTGCGATCTGATTCATAGTTTTTCCCTTTCCTTGCGCCTTTACCGCAGCCTCTCCCGCTGCCCTTCCTGTTGAAAACGCAATCTGCAGATTAAATCCGCCGGTATACGCATCCGCGTCCAGAACTTCTCCTGCAAAGAAGATCCCCGGCTTTATTTTTGATTCCATGGTTTTCGGATCGATCTCTTTTAAAGCAACGCCTCCGGACGTGATCACTGCCTGGTCAAAGCCGGCCGTTCCCGTCGGGGTAAGCGGAAAGCTCTTCAGGAGATGAACAAGTTCCGCCCGTTCTTTTTTCGTGATCTCATTGACTTTTTTAAACGGATCGATCCCGCTTAAGGATATCACAACCGGAATCATCTTAGAAGGCAGTAATTTCCCGAGGGAATTTTTAAACGCCTTGTTTTTTTCTTCTTCAAAATCCCTGAGTATCCGTTTATCAAGGACTTCCTCCGAAAGCGGCGGTTTTAAGTCGATCAGGAGACGATACTCCTTCTCTTTCCGGTTCAATGCTCTTCCGATCTCGGAAGAAGCCGTAAGGATAACCGGACCGCTGACTCCGTTTCCCGTAAAGAGCATCTCTCCAAACTGGCGGAAGACTGTTTTTTTGCCGGCCAGTATCCGGACCTCAATATTACGAAGGGAAAGTCCTTCCAGTTCCGGAATGAACGAATCGGAACAAAGGATCGGACAAAGAGACGGAACCGGATCACTTACCGTATGGCCGAGTTCTTTCGCAAAACGGAACCCGTCTCCGGTCGAACCGGTACTTGGATAAGAGAGTCCGCCGGTCGCGACGATCACGGAATCTTCTTTTAATTCCGAAAGATCTTTGATCTCCGTTTTCAGACGGATCCTGACACCTGCCTTCTTAACTTCTTTCTCCAACGCCCGGATCACATCCGATGATTTGTCTGAAACAGGAAAAATCCTTCCTCCCCGTTCTTCCTTCAGGGGAAGACCCGCATCTTTAAAAAAAGTGCAGGTATCTTCATTGGAAAATGAATATATCGCACTGTAAAGGAATTTCCGTCCTCTCGGGATCTGGTCAAAAAACTCAGGAAGCGGACAGGAATTTGTCAGATTACATCTGCCCTTACCTGTAATATAAAGCTTCTTTCCGAGCTTTTCATTTTTCTCATATATCGTTACTTTGGCTCCGGCCTTTGCGGCGGTCAGTGCCGCCATCATTCCCGCCGGTCCGCCTCCGATCACTGCCACGGTCTTCATCGATCAGACTCCTACCTCGATCATGAAATCGTCATCCGGCTCATCCGGAGAAAAGTCTTCCGTTTCTTCTTCGGTTCCCGGAAGATCTAACTTGATCTGACCTTCGACATCTTCGTTTTCATCATGAACTTTCTCGCTGAAGTAGCCGATCTCCTGTTCCGCCTCGATCTTAAAGGATTCCAGCTGCTCCGCTTTGATGTCCGGAAGGTCTTCCTTTCTGGTAAGTCCGAACCGGCGGAGAAACTCTTCCGTTGTCCCCAAAATGATCGGGCGTCCGGGTGTTGCGAGCCTTCCTTTTTCTTCTACCAGTCCGGCATCGATCAGCCGGTTGATCGCATGGTCAGACTGGACTCCGCGGATCTTTTCGATCTCGATCTTTGTGATCGGCTGCTTATAAGCAATGATCGATAACGTCTCAAGCTGGATATCCGTAAGCCGGTAGGACTTCGGGATCGAGACGATCTTGATCAGATATTCATAGGCAAATTCTTTTGTGCAGAGCTGAAAGGAGCCGTCGATCTCGATCAGCTTAAGTCCTCTCTCCTCTTTCTCATAGTCTTCCTGCATTTCGCTGATGCACGCGCGTACCGTCTTCTTGTCCGTATCGAGCGCACTGCAGAGTTTCTCTATTTCAACTGCTTCTCCCATGGAGAACAGGATTGCCTCAATTATAGCTTTCATTTTCGTCATATTCAATTTCGCCAGCCTCCTCGCTACCTGCGGTAAAGATAATATCGTTGTCGTTTCCTTCCTGCTCGGCGATCAGCTCGCCGGTCTTCATAAGTTCCAGGACCGCAAGGAAGGTCGCGATCACATTGCCCCTCGTCGGCTGTTTTTCGATCAGCTGACGGAAGCTGAAGGACGGGGTCTCCGTAAGGTATTTCCGGATCTCGACGATCTTGCCCGGAATATTGATCGGTTCTCTCCGTACCCTTCCGTATTTCATTGCCTGCTCGTTGACCTTCTCGGTGCTTCGCTGCATCACGTCGTCGAAGATCGCCTTCAGGCGCATAATTGTTACATCTCCGATAAACTTGTCCAGATCGATCGGTGCTTCATATTTTTGGACCTCTTCCGGAATCGAAGCTTCCTTGTAGATCGCTTTTGAAGCAATGATCGCCTTGTCCTTAAGTTCACATGACATAAACTTATACATCTTATACTCAAGGAGCTGTTCCACAAGTTCCGCTCTCGGATCTTCCTCATTTGCATCCGGATCAGCCGGTTTCGGAAGTAGCATCTTTGCCTTGATTTCAAGAAGTGTAGCCGCCATGACCAGAAACTCACTGGTCACTTCCGCGTCTTTCTTTTCCATCAGACTTAAATACTCCAGATACTGATCTGTGATCAGAGAGATAGGAATATCATAAATATCAACTTTATTCTTTTCAATTAAATGCAGAAGAAGGTCCAGCGGGCCTTCGAATGCTTCCAGTTTAAACGAGATTTCCATGTATTTCGAGCACCACGATTTCAGGTTGGTTAAATAATCTTAAGTTTACTTTATGCGAGCCGCATCCTGCAGATACGATCATCGCGGTATCATCTTTTTTGTACATGCCCCGGGTATATTTCGGGAACGGGACAAACTGCGGTGAAACGACGCCGACATGCTTTCCTATTCTAACTGCTCCCCCATGGTAATGTCCAGCAAGAAAGAGATCCGCGCCGGATCCGGCATAGGTGGAAAAGAACCTCGGGTTATGAGCCAGAACTATATTAAACCGCGTTCTGTCAACTTCTGCAAGGTCTTTTTTCATCTGTTCGGGAAGATAAAAGTTCCGTCTGATCTTGTTATAGTAAGTCGGGTCAATATCCAGCCCGGAAAGCGTGATCTGGCTGTTTAAACTTACGCTGTCATTTTCCATGTAATTGACACCATTTTCGATCAGCTCCTCCTTATACGCAAGAAATGCCCGGTGAGTCGGCTCACCCGGCTGGTTCATCCGCTTTTCATGGTTTCCCGGGATCGAATAAACAGGCGCGATCTTCATAAGATCCTGAAAGAGCTGAATACTTTCCGGAAAATCCGTCCGGTCGGAAGCCGTTACCATATCGCCTCCGGTCAGGATCACATCCGGCTTCTGCTTCGCGACCAGTTTCAGAAGGGTCCTGTTATTTTCTCCATATCTGCGCCCGTGAAGATCTGTTAAGAAAACTGCTTTGAGGCTGTTCTCCGGAGATACTTTCTTCGAAGTCAGCCGGTAGTTCACGATATTTAAATGGTGAAGTTCATAAATATTTCTGGCCGCAAAGATTCCGATAACGACCACCAATATTATGATTACGATCAGAGCAGGTTTCATGGGTTATTCATAAATAAACGGTTCTGTCTGGGACAGCTGGTACTTGTCATCCCCGACCTGGGCAACAAAGATCTCATCCTGGGGAAGGAGGTCATCATACTGGGCACGGATCCGGTCCGGTCCTAAGATTTCCGTCCGGTAGTATTCCCCGTTGATATTGACGAGGCTCCATTTGGTGAAATTCTCTCCTTCGATATAGATATAAGGCTTGTCACCGAGTGTCTTCATATAAACAGAAGAGATCGTAACGTCTTTGACACCGAATTTTGTATCTTTCTTTTCATAAGGACCGTGATCGCCAAGCGCGGTTTTCGATCCATAAAGAAGGTCATATTCCAGATTCTGGAGTCCGGAAAGGTATTCCCCTTCTTCGTCATTGATATGAGTCTGGTGGTAACTGTTGATCACGCCGGTCTTTATCCCAACCGCACCTAAAAGCTTCGGCATGACCTGCCAGGCTTCAAGGTCTCCAAGGTCAAGATCAAGACCCATATTATTCCAGATCACATAATCGGTCTGCATTAGATCGCCGTCCGTCATATTCTCCTGTTCCAACCCAAGGCTCGGAAGATGATCTCCATAGAGGAACAGGATCGTCTTCTCTCCCCTTGCCTCAAGCATTTGAACCAGATCATAAACAAAAAGATCCATGTCATTGATCAGGTTCGTATAATACTGGACCGCGTACTGGGTCTCACCGGCCGAGGTCACGCGGACATTATTCATGCCTGCCATATACTGGTTCGGATAGCTTCCATGTCCTTCGACAGAGACCGTAAAGACAAAGTCGACGCCCTCCGGGGTGTAATCAAGACAATCCTGAATATATTCGGTAAGGACCTGGTCACGGACCCAGTTTTTCTGGGTGAAATCCGAATTTGTCAGATACATGTATTCCATTGAGGTAAAGGTATCAAAACCAAGGTTTGGATAAACGGTATGGCGCTGATAGAAGGTCGCGTCATTGTTATGGATCGCATGCGCGGTATAACCGTTCTCGCTTAAATCATAAGCAATGCTCTCGCAGGTCTCTTTCAGCAGGACGCCTTTAAACGGGATCTCTCCTGCACCGAAGTCTTCCAGATTCATTCCGGTCAGGATCTCAAACTCGGTATTCGAGGTTCCGGCTCCGATCGACGGAACCGAAACGTAACCTCCGGAATAGGTTTCCTTCAGTTTCCGGAAATTGGGAATCGGATCTGTGGAAAACTCCAGATTGTTCATTCTTGTAATATCAAAAAACGATTCCAGCTGGATCACGATAATATTCGGAGTCTGGTCCGTGACCTGGGTGATCTCAACATCATTGTTCTCCAGCTCATCCACAAGCTCGACGATTCCCTCCTGGGAATAGTCCGAAGGCTTTCGGACACCGTTGTCAAAGACTGAATTAAAAAAGCAGTAAGTAAAACCGTACGCCTTATAGGCATTCGGAAGGTTATTGAACGTACTTGCGATCTTTCCGGTATCAATGGAAAGACTGATCGCGACAAACGTCAATGCGACCATTCCTGCAACGATCAGACCGTTATAGACCCGGTGGATCTTTCTTTGGACTTTCGGTCCCTTGATCCATACCAGGACCAGAAAGGCAACGACAGCGAGACCGATGACGATATATAGAATGATCGCCAGCGGGGAATAATATTTTCCCATGATCCGCATTCCGGTTTTTACCATAAAGATATCCGTCGCGTTAAACGGCGTGACACGTTTCATAAGCAGATTATGGTTTACGATCCCCAAAAACAGCCAGAAAGCAGAAACGATCAGATATACAAAAAAACGGCGCCGGAACAAAAGCGCCAAAAGAACGGTGCAGGAAATAATACATGCGTTTACAAAGAACGGAATTGGACTTTGGAATAAAAACCGGAAGCCAGCAAGAAAGGAATCCCTTGAGAGCATCTCTACAGCAAGTGTTAAAACAATAGGAAGGATAATCAGCGTAAGCGCTGTATAAAGATGATTATCTTTCTCAAAAAAAGCTTTAAATTTCGAATATGCAGTTTTGATCCAGTCCCGTACCTTCTTAAAGACCATCTTTCCCATCCGCCTTGTTACAGTTTTCGAGTGTCCGCCTTATTATAAAGCGGACACTCGGATTATGAAAGATAATTATGAATTTTGTTTGAACGATCCATTGAAAATATTTATTTCAGGATCAGTCAAGGGAAGCAAGTTTCTTAAGGTATTCGTATCTGCCTTTTGCTTCTTTCTCCTGTTTTGCGAACAGCATCTTCGCTTTTTCAGGATCCATTCTCTCAAGAGCCGTGTAACGGACTTCGTTATGCAGGAAGTCAACATAATCAGTTGAAGCTTCCTTGCTGTCGAGCATGAACGGGTTCTTTCCTTCTTCAGCAAGACGCGGATCGTATCTTAAGAGGTTCCAGTATCCGCTGGTTACGGCCTGTTTTTCTTCGCTCTGTGCGACTTTCATGCCGCCCTTAATACCATGGTTGAAACATGGAGCATAAGCGATGATCAGGGACGGTCCCGGATAACTCTCTGCTTCGACCATAGCCTTGATGCACTGATTCATATCAGCACCCATGGAGATCTGAGCAACATAGACATAACCATAGCTCATTGCAATCTGTGCAAGGTCTTTCTTCTTAACTTCTTTTCCGCCTGCTGCAAACTGTGCGGTCGCACCTGTCGGAGTCGACTTGGAAGACTGTCCGCCGGTATTGGAATAAACCTCGGTATCGAAGACCATGATGTTGACATCTTTACCGCTTGCGATTACGTGGTCAAGACCGCCGAATCCGATATCGTATGCCCATCCGTCACCACCGAAGATCCACTGGGATTTCTTGGACAGATACTCTTTCTGCTTCAGGATTCCTTCTACATTCTCACTCTTGCATCCGGTCTCTTCCAGAACAGCAATCAGTTTTTCTGTTGCCGGTCCGTTCAGGGCGCCGTTAGCGAAAGTATCAAGCCACTCTTTTGCTGCAGCAACAACGTTCTCATTTCTTCCGTTTTCTGCAACATGCTCTACTTTTTCTTTTAAAGCTCCGCGGATCGCATTGTTTGCAAGGACCATACCATATCCAAACTCTGCCGCATCCTCGAACAGGGAGTTCGACCATGCCGGTCCGTGGCCTTTCTTGTTGACCGTATACGGAGTCGACGGTGAGGAGTTACCCCAGATAGAGGAACATCCGGTTGCGTTCGCGATATAAGCGCGGTCGCCGAAAAGCTGGGTCATCAGTTTCGCGTACGGTGTCTCACCGCAGCCTGCGCACGCACCTGAGAACTCAAGGAGTGGCTGTTTGAACTGGCTGCCTTTTACCGTAGATTCTTTGAACTTCTCGAATACCTCCGGCTTGTCTTCTACTTTGAGGCCGTATGCGAAGACTTCCTGCTGAGGCATCTGCTCTTCGATCGGTCTCATAACAAGCGTATCGTTCTTCTTGTTGCCCGGGCAGACATTGACGCAGGATCCGCAGCCTGTGCAGTCCAGAGTCGAGATCGTCATCGCAAATTTCAGTCCCGGAAGGCCGGTAGCATCTTTTGCCTTTGTTGCTTCCGGAGCGTTTGCGAGTTCTTCCTCGGTCATGATAACCGGACGGATTGCAGCATGCGGGCAGACATATGCGCACTGGTTACACTGGATACAAGTCTCGTTGCTCCAGCAAGGAACATCAACTGCGATACCTCTCTTCTCATAAGCAGCTGCGCCGGACGGCGTATTACCGGTCATGTACTTCGTAAATGCAGAGACCGGAAGCTTATTGCCTTCCTGAGCGGAAACTTTTGCCTGGATATTGTTGACGAAATCAACAACTTCCGGACGGCCTTCTGTATAAACGGTTCCGAGGACTTCGTCCTGTGCGTCTTTCCAGCTAGCCGGAACTTCGACCTTGACGACCTGCTGTGCGCCGGCATCGATTGCCGCATAGTTCATGTTGACGATATCATCGCCTTTCCGTCCGTAGGTCTTCTTTGCTGCCTCTTTCATCAGGCGGATCGCTTCCTCTTCCGGAATGATCTCAGCCAGTTTAAAGAATGCGGACTGAAGGACCGTATTGATCCTTCCGCCAAGGCCGATCTCTTTACCGATCTTGATACCATCAATTGTATAAAGCTTGATATTATGCTCAGCGATATAACGTTTTGCCTGGCCAGGAAGGTGCTCCTCAAGTTCCTCCGCAGACCACGGGCAGTTCAGAAGGAAGGTTCCTCCGTCCTTGATATCCTGAACCATATTGTATTTTCTTACATAAGAGGCGTTATGGCAGGCAACGAAGTCAGCCTGATCGATCAGGTAAGTTGACTTGATCGGTGTCTTGCCGAAACGCAGGTGAGATACCGTAACGCCGCCGGATTTCTTGGAGTCATAATCGAAGTATGCCTGTGCGTACTGGTCGGTATTGTCACCAATGATCTTGATAGAGTTCTTGTTTGCACCAACAGTACCGTCAGCACCAAGACCCCAGAATTTGCAGCAGATGATCGAATCAGGAACGGTTACCGGGTTATAGGAAGTATCAAGAGACAGATTTGTTACATCGTCTTCGATACCAACCGTAAATTTCGGTTTCTCGTTATTACGGAGAACTGCGATGATCTGCGCGGAGTTTGTATTCTTGGAACCAAGTCCTTAACGTCCGGAATAAACCGTAACATTATGGAATTTGGAATCTCTTAACGCTGCAACAACGTCAAGGTATAACGGCTCACCGAGAGCGCCCGGCTCTTTTGTTCTGTCAAGAACACTGATCTTCTTGACAGTATCCGGGATCACATCGATTAAGTGTTTTGCGCTGAACGGACGGAACAGGCGGACTTTAACGATACCGTATTTCTCGCCCTGTGCGTTCAGGAAATCGATTGCTTCTTCTGCGGTCTCACAGACAGAACCCATAGCGATAATTACATGTTCTGCATCCGGAGCGCCGTAATAATTGAAGAGACCGTAGTTTGTTCCGATCTTTTCGTTAACTTTATTCATGTACTCTTCAACAACAGCCGGAAGGTCATCATACGCGCCGTTGCAGGCTTCTCTTGCCTGGAAGAAGATATCCGGGTTCTGAGCGGAGCCCCACTGGCATGCTCTTTCCGGATTTAAGCTTTCTGCTTTGTAGCGGTCAACTGCATCTAAGTCAACCATATCTTTCAGATCTTCATAATCCCAGACTTCGATCTTCTGGATCTCATGGGAAGTACGGAATCCGTCAAAGAAGTTGATGAACGGGATCCGGCCCTTGATCGCGCTGCAATGGGAGACCGGTGTAAGGTCCATAACTTCCTGTACGCTTGAGGAACAAAGCATCGCAAAACCAGTCTGGCGGCAAGCGTAGATATCGGAATGGTCACCAAAGATGGACAGTGCGTGAGTTGCAATTGCACGTGCAGAAACATCGATGACTGCCGGAAGTCTTTCCGCTGCGATCTTGTACATGTTCGGGATCATAAGAAGAAGACCCTGAGATGCTGTAAATGTTGTTGTCAGAGCACCTGCCGTTAAGGAGCCGTGAACCGCGCCGGCCGCACCGGCTTCGGACTGCATTTCCGTAACCGCAACTTCTCTGCCAAAAATGTTCTTTAACCCTTCGGTAGCCCACTTATCCGCAAGTTCCGCCATAACCGAAGATGGTGTGATCGGATAGATTGCCGCAACATCGGAATACGCGTAAGAAACGTGAGCCGCTGCGGTATTTCCATCCATTGTCTTCATTTTTCTGGACATAACAAACAACCCTCCTGAGAATAATAAAAAATAGAAAACATTTATCAAACAAATTCACTTTAGTATAGGAAAAAACTGTAACTGCAAGGCGGTAAAAACGATCTTCTTTCGTCTGTTCCGCAGGCAAAATTGTTTTTTTTCTTATACAATTGCGGTTTATTATAGCATCATAAACATTGTAAAACAAGGATTCTTTTCATTTTAGGAATATTGCAAAGAAAGCCGTGGCTAACTATCCTTCTTTTCGTTCAAATCGTTCACATGCTAGCCGCTTTTTGCATTTTTCTTTGTTTAGCGATGAATTCCGATGTCCGCTATCTGCTTTTTTTCATATAGACAGGAGAAGTCCGGATGAATCGCAATTCCGTTAATGATCAGCATCTCTTCATATCTAAATGGTAGTTCAAGTTGGACGAATTTCCCCACTATTTGACTTTCAGCCTTACTACGAACTTTCAAACCAGATATAACAGTAGTATATATCAAGCCTGCATGAACGAAGTTTTTATGACGGAAAAGGGGAAAGGCGCTGAACAAAGTGGTTGCCTGCACAAAAATTGCGCGCATGAACGAAGTTTTTGTATCTGCACAGAAATTGCGCGCATGAACGAAAATTTTGTGCCAAATAAGGGGAAAGGGTGTTGAACAAAGTGGTTGCCTGCACAGAAATTGCGCGCATGAACGAAGTTTTTGTACCTGCACAGAAATTGCGCGCATGAACGAAAATTTTGTGCCAAATAAGGGGAAAGGGCGTTGAACAAAGTGGTTGCCTGCACAAAAATTGCGTAAATCAATTCTATTTTTTTGCATTTTTTAAAGATTGTGTTATAATGCGTCCGTATGCACCCGTAGCCCAACGGATAGAGCGCAGGCCTCCGGAGCCTGAAATGGCGGTTCGATTCCGCCCGGGTGTATGAAAAG
This sequence comes from Parasporobacterium sp., assembly GCA_017515535.1. Classification (GTDB taxonomy): domain Bacteria; phylum Bacillota; class Clostridia; order Lachnospirales; family Lachnospiraceae; genus RGIG5612. The sequence continues at coordinate 16,062 of JAFWFQ010000047.1, forward strand.
GCATTGCCGATCTGGTGCTTATGCATTCAGGGCAATGCCTTTTTCTTTGTGCCTAGAAGATTACGTGCCCGAGTTTTCTTGAATAGATGTAGGAATGTTCGGAGAGGACATCTTCAGGGGAAAGCTCATCCCTGTTCACAGACCGGATCACACTATCCAGATCACTCCGGGACAGACCTTCGTCGACGGGGACAAGAATCACTTCATGAATACTTGACGGGATCAAGTAAAGATCACTGTCCGCCATTTTTGCACATTCCTCGAGAATATCTTCAAACAGCATACAGATCGCGCCATTCCGCTTCCAATGGTTGGTCATGACATGCATCGGTATCCCCTCCCCTTCTTCCAATTCAAATGAGACATCCATCTTCCGGATCATCTCGCCGAGCATCTCGCGCAGCGGACGGACGGTAACTCCCAGAAGAGATCTTGTATTGATCATCGCGTCACGGAACATTTGAAGGTCATCCGCATCCCAGACATCTGCCATTTCCTGCGTCACAAGGATTTCCTCCTCATCCGGGTCGTTCTCCCGGTACAGATAATAAACAAGCGCAAGATCCAGGATCATTTTATGCGGGACTCCGCTTAAAAGATCAATTTTCCCCTTCGGATTGACCAATTTTGCAAAGATCTTCTGGCGGACCAAAGAATACTCTTCCGGAACCGGCTCAAAGCTTTTTTTCGAATCACTATCTGGGTCGCTTCCGGTATTCCCTCCAATCCCTTTATTTTGTACATTTCCTGTATCCCCTTCAATTCCTCTATTTGGGCCGCTTCCTGTATTTCCTCCAATCCCTCTGTTTGGGGAGTTTTCTTGCAAACCATTTGAATCCGGGACGCTCGCTCCTACTGTTTCGTTTTTTTCAGCATACTTATAATTCAGCTCACAATATTTCATTTGTTGTCCTTTCTGCTTTCACCGGTATTCTGCGCGTTCGTCTTCGGCATGAATCCCGGGTTCACGGAAGAAACCTGCGGACAAAACCGGCGCAAGCTATAGTTTTTGTACTGTTTGGAAAATCTGCTCCGAATGGAGCGATAGAATTAATTAATCCTGCAAGTCAATGATAACTTGCAGGATTTCTCATGTCAAAGTAAACAAATGTTTACATTATTAAATTTTTGTTACAGCAGCTTATTTGACGGAAAGCGCTAATAACGCGGCTTTATTACCATACACCGATAAGCTATTACAGCGACTCATTTGACGAAAAGCGCTGAAACGATAAGCTGTTACAGCGGATGGACGGTGACTTTATCGCCGTCTTTCCGATCGCCGGTCCCGAGCATCGTTGCAAAGAACGCATCGCTTCCAGCAATACTGGTCATTAAGCCGGACTGCATCTTGATCGGCTCTGCATAGCAGACCCAGTCTTCTGCATGGAGCTTTGCAAAATTGAACTGGCTTCTCTGCTTGTTGACGGTCATATCTTTTGTCAGAAGTGCATCAACAAAAAGTTCCTCCGACTTAGCACCCATCATCTGGTGAAGGATCTTCTTGACAAAGACCCGGGTCACAAAGTACGCGGAGATCGGATTTCCCGGAACTCCAAGGACCGGTTTTCCGCCGACATCTCCGACGATCGTCGGTTTTCCAGGTTTCATCCGGATCCCATGAAGGATGAGCGTGCCAAGTTCATCGATGATCTTTTCGGTCGCATCCTTTTCTCCCATGCTGCTTCCACCGGAGATCAGAACCATATCACACTCCTCGATTGCTGCCTTGACCTTCGCAAAAAGTGCTTCTTCCTCATCCTTTACGATTCCATACGGATGGGCAATTGCTCCGAGTTCTTCAACTAATAAAGTAAGCGTCAGTGTATTGACATCACGGACCTGTCCCGGCAGTGGAGATTCCGAAATATCGATCAGCTCATCTCCGGTACTTAAGATTCCGACAAGCGGTTTTTTCGCAACGCAAACTTCCGTTCTTCCGAGAACAGCAAGCGCTCCGATATCACAAACTGTCAGGATACGGCCTTTTTCCAGAACTACTTTACCGGGATAAACGTCTTCCCCTTTTAAGATCACATTTTTGTTCGGAGCAATCTCTTTCAGGAAACTGATCGTTCCGTCTCCGTTATTCTTTGTCTCTTCCACCATAACGACCGATTCGGTTCCTTCCGGAACTGCTGCACCAGTCGGAGTATAAATACAGGTTCCCGGCTCAAGCGGCTTATCCGCAGCATCTCCCATAAGAACTTCGCCGGCGAGTTTTAAAACAACCGGATTTTCTTCGCTAGCTCCTTTCGTATCTGCCGCTATAACGGAATATCCGTCCATCGAAGACCGGTTAAAAACCGGAAGATACTCTTCGGCCTTGATATCTTCCGCAAGCGTCCTCCCGTTTGCTTCTCCGATTGCAATCATTTCCGTCTCAGGAACAAAAGAAAAAGCCTCCCCGATCAGTTTGATCGCCTCCGGCGGTGACGGAAGCTGGTTTACCGGTGCCATTTTAGTCTGCATAAAAAACTCCTCTCACATACAAATCCCCGGACCTCTTTCCGAAAAAAGAGTCCGGGGCAGTTTTTAAAATCAATCCTTTACGCTCTGGAAGAATACTCTCCTGTCCGTGTATCGATCTTGATCATTTCGCCCTGCTCAATGAACAGCGGAACCATGACCTGTGCGCCGGTCTCAACGATTGCCGGTTTTGTAGCGTTCGTTGCGGTATTTCCTTTAAAGCCCGGATCTGTCTGTGTTACTTCAAGGACAACAGAAAGCGGCGGCTCAACTGAGAAGACCTTTCCTTTATAAGAGCAAACCTTAACCATTTCGTTTTCTTTAATGAATTTCATTGAATCAGCAACCTGCTCGTGAGGCAGCTGGATCTGCTCGTAAGTCTCAACGTCCATATAATTATACATATCACCATCATCATACAGATACTGCATGTTGACACGGTCAATATGTGCATTTTCAAATTTTTCTGTCGGACGGAATGTTTTTTCCACAACACCACCGTCGACGATATTATACAGTTTCGTTCTGACAAACGCTGCGCCTTTTCCCGGTTTTACGTGCTGGAACTCGATAACCTGATATACAACGCCCTCTATTTCAACTGTAAGACCGTTTCTGAAATCGCCTGCTGATACCATAAATTCTTCCTCCTTGTGTTCATGTATCTTTACATGACAGTCTTTTTTCGTTTTTAATAATCAATTTATTTTATAGTGTAAACCCTAAAGTTTCAACTATTTCTTTGCAGATCTGATCAACATTCTTATCATCCGTGCTGATCACGATATCCGCAACCTGTAAGTAAGCCTCTTCTCTGCTCCGCATCAGATCACGGATATAATCCATGTCAATATTCTCGCCGAGCCAGGATCTTGTCTTGTCATGCTGCATCCTTGTCGAAATCGTTTCCGGGGTCGCAGTAAGAAGAACGATCACGCCTTTTTCTTTGATCAGATCAATATTTTCATTCCGGAGAATAATACCACCGCCAAGAGAAATAACCTGATAATTCTGTTTCAGGACCTGGCGTAAATGCTTCGTTTCCTTGTCACGGAAGCCCTTCTCCGTCTGGGTCGCAAAAATATCCGCGATACTCATATGCTCTTTCTTTTCAATATAAGCATCCAGATCCAGCTTCTTCAAGCCGTAATTATTTGCAAGTCCGTTCGCGACAGCTGTCTTTCCCGTTCCCATAAAGCCGACAAGAAAGATTTTTTTATAGTTATTATGGATAATGTCCAGGACCGCTTCCAAAGAATCAATATTGATCTGTCCCGGTGCGGAGGATTTTGTAATGGATGCGAAGGTGATCGCACTCTCAATAAACTCTCCGAGGATCCGGGTGATCATGCCGAGGTGTCCCATCGAGATCGCAACGACCGGACAGAAATCCATTGCACTGGTCAGATTCTCCGTCGCCGTGATCAGATTCAGAACATCCTTTTTGTTGTTCGGCATATAAGCTGCTTTGACAATATCCGCCCCGAGATCTTTCATATCAAAGAAATTCTGAATGATTTCTTCCTGCGTCGGAGTTTTATCAAAATCATGTTTTGAAATGATAATGAAAGCGCCGTAATCCTTCAGTTTATAAACAAAATCTTTGTCGTCTCCGATTGCAGAGGCTTCCACATCGATCAGGTCCGCATACCAGTTCTGGGCAGTCACAAGCAGCAGCTTTTTATAGTACTCCAGGGAAACCGCTGTTTTTCCGCCTTCTTCTTTTCTTCGGAAAGTAAAAATGATCGGCTTCCGGCAGATCTTACGAACTTTTCCGAGAATCGTTTTTGCGGCATCAAGATCAAGGATCTTTTTATAATGATCCGCTCGAAACTCGATCATATCGCAGTTTTCCGCATTCGCCCGTTCTGCCAGATCAAGGATTTCCCGTTCGGTCTCACCCAACACAATGGCACAGACCTTTGGCCGTCCGCCTCCAATTTCCAGATTTCTGATCCGTATCGTCTTTCCCATAGAACTACACCTCTTTTTGTAAAGATTTCTTAGGCACTTTCAAACTGTGAGTTGTAAAGATCCGCATAGAAACCACCCTGAGCGATCAACTCGTCATGGGTTCCCTGCTCTATGATATCTCCTTCTTTCATTACAAGAATGAGGTCAGCATTTCTGATCGTGGAAAGGCGGTGTGCGATAATAAAGGAAGTCCGCCCTGCCATCAGCTTATCCATTGCATCCTGGATCAGCTGTTCTGTACGGGTATCGACGGAAGAGGTTGCTTCGTCAAGGATCAGGAACGGAGCATTTTCAACCATTGCCCTTGCAATCGTGATCAGCTGCTTCTGTCCCTGGGAAACATTTGCCTCCTCATCTAACACGGTGTCATATCCATCTGACATCGTCATGATAAAGTGGTGGATCCCGGCCATTTTAGCCGCTTCCATTACTTGTTCGTCTGTTGCTTCTTTGCTGTATTTAATATTATCACGGAACGTTCCTTCAAACAACCAGGTATCCTGAAGGACCATGCCAAAGAGCGCATGTACTTCTTCTCTTCTCATGTCCGTGATCGGATGGCCGTCGATCGTGATCCTTCCGCCGTCAACTTCATAGAAGCGCATAAGAAGGTTTACCATCGTAGTCTTTCCGGCTCCGGTCGGTCCGACGATCGCTACTTTCTGTCCGGCTTTCGCTAATGCACTGAAATCATGGATGATCACTTTGTCCGGATTATATCCGAATTTGACATGTTCAAACGCGATATCGCCTTTTGCTTCCCCAAACGGGATCACGATCTCTTTATCCATATCATACGGCATCTCTTCCTCTGCAAGGAACGCGAAGACGCGTTTGGAGGCCGCTGCAGCACTCTGAAGCTGGGTAAAGACCTGTCCTAACTGCTGAAGCGGTGCGGTAAAGAGACGAATATAGATCATAAACGCAACGACGGTTCCGAACGTGATCGTTCCGTTTGCCGCCATGACTGCACCTACGATACAGACCGCAACATACCCGAGGTTTCCGACAAAGCCCATGATCGGAGGCATCGTCGATCCAAAAAACTGAGCTTTCCAGATTGCGTTCCGGAAACGGTTGTTGATCGTATCGAACCGCTTGTACTCGGTACTCTCCGCATTGTACGCACGTACGATCGACTGTCCAGAGATGATTTCTTCGACATGACCATTCAACGCACCAAGTTCCATCTGGGCACGGTCAAAAAACTTCTGGGAATTCTTCATGATAAACATCATCATAAGGAATCCGATGAAAGCCGCACCGATCGCAACAAGCGTAAGAACCCAGTTCGTAATAAACATAATGATCATGACACCGATAAACTGTGTCGTTGAATTGAACAGGTTTCCGATACTCTGGTTCAGCGTCATCGCGATCGTATCAATATCGTTGACAACTCTGGAAAGAATATCTCCGATCAGATGATTGTCAAAAAATTTCAGCGGAAGAATATTGATCTTCCGGCAGATATCTTTTCGGAGTCCATAAGCAGTCCGCTGGGTCACGGTATTCATGATAAATCCCTGGAAGTAGGAAAAGACCAATGCACAGGAATATATAATGATCAATGTTGTCCCGATCTTGACAACAGCCGTAAGATCAATATCCCCGTAAAAGCTTGTGGAGATAATATCCGCGATCCGGCTGACAAATTTCGGTCCGATGATCGTACAAAGTGTTCCGATTATAGAAAACAGGATCGAACATAACAGCAATGCCCTGTTTCTTCCCAGATATTGAATCAGCGGAGACAGGAATTTGAGTTCCGCGTGTTCACCATTTCCTCTACGCATGTTTCAATTCCTCCTCTGATAACTGGGAATAAGCAATCTGACGATAGACCTCACAGTCTTTCAGCAGATCCGCATGTTTCCCTTTTCCTACCATTTTTCCTTCATCAAGAACGATGATCAGATCCGCGTCTTTCACGGTTCCGATCCGCTGAGCAACGATCAGCGTTGTGGCATCCTTCGTTTCTTTTTTCAGCGTCGCACGAAGGACCTTATCGGTCTTGTAATCCAGTGCGGAGAAGGAATCATCAAAAATAAAGATTTCCGGATTCTTGTAAATAGCACGGGCAATCGAGATTCTTTGTTTCTGTCCGCCGGAGAAGTTTGTTCCTCCCTGCGCGACTTCCATGTTGACCCCCAGGTCGCTCTTTTCCAGAATATCTTTTCCCTGCGCAACTTCCATCGCGTGAACGATTTTTTCTTCGGAAGGATTCTCCTCTTCTTCCGAACCATATGCTACATTCGTCGCGAGCGTTCCCTTAAAGAGGATTGCCCGCTGAGAGACATAGCCTATTTTCTCACGAAGATCTTTCTGGGAATAATCCCGGACGTCAACACCATCTACATAGACCGCACCGTCCGTGACGTCATAAAACCTTGGAACAAGGTTGACCAGCGTACTCTTTCCGGAACCGGTCGATCCGATAAATGCGATCGTGTCCCCTTTCTTTGCAGAAAAGCTGATCCCGCTAAGGACCGGTTCTTCCGCATCCGGATATTTAAAAACTACGTCTTTGAACTCAACGGTTCCGGTCTCCGGTGCTTCTTCCGTCCGCTCTCCGTCATGAATCTTCGTTTTAGTATCGAGGACCTTGTTAATACGTTCCGCAGAAACAAGGGCTCTCGGAAGCATAACAAAGATCATGGAGATCATCATAAATGCAACAATGATCTGGACGGCATATGCCATAAACGTAACCAGCTCACTGAAGATCCCGATTCTTGCTGCAGGGTCTGCAGTTCTCTGGATCAGGATCGCGCCGACCCAGTAGATTGCCAAAGAGGTTCCGCTCATAACAAACTGAATCGACGGGAACAGATAAGCCATGATACGCCCGGTAAAGAGGTGGTTCTTCATCAGCGCAGTATTCGCAACGTCAAACTTTTCTTCCTGATATTCTTCAGCGTTATAGGCACGGACGACCCGGACACCGGTCAGGTTTTCCCTTGCGACCCGGTTCAGATTATCCGTCAATTTCTGGATTCGTTTAAACTTCGGGACAACAAGGATCAGGTTTGAGACCAGGACCGCAAGCAGGATCAAAATCGCAATACCGGTTACAATAAGCCACTGCTGACCTTTTCCCATGATCTTGACAAACGCCCAAACCGCAATGATCGGTGCCTTCAGAACTGCCTGAAGCCCCATCGCGATCACCATCGTTACCTGCTGGATATCATTTGTAAAACGAGTTAAAAGACTCGAAGTCGAAAACTGTCCGATCTCCTCCATAGAGAAAGAAATGATTTTTTTGTACAAACGGTCACGTGTCGACGCAGCAAACATGGAAGATACTTGCGACGTAAAGAAACCGACGATGATCGTACAGCAAAGATCTCCGACTGCACACGCAAGCATGATCCCGCCATACTTCCATACATCGCTCATAGCGTCTCCGGTCTCCACAAGCTGGGTGACCTTCGTCATATAATCCGGCAGTGTCAATGTACACCAGACCGATACGACAACAAAAACAAGGACTATAAATGCATATAGCCATTGTTTTGCGCTCATGTGTTTAATCAGTTTGATCATATGTTTATTTTATGCTCCTAATAAATAATCCCCAGAATACCTTCTCTGATTAAATACTAACTATATAAAATTTTAATGGCTTTTCTTTCACAATACAACCATTATGTGAAAGTTTTTTTGAATGAGGTGATTCAGAAATCGGTTGGATGTCTGCGGCGATAGCGCAGATAGAATGGCAAAACGATTTTCTCACCAAGTCGTTTCAGACGGATCTGAATCTCAGTATCATATTTGATCGGCTTTACCAGGATCGATCTCATCCCGACCCGGTTTGCTCCCCAAATATCAGTAAACAGCTGATCACCCATGAAGATGCTGTTTTTGTTCGTGCTTCCGCAGATCTTCATAGCTTTCAGGTATCCCTTCCGTTTCGGCTTCCCTGCATCATAGATATAGGGAGAATCGACCGCCTTTGCGAACGGAAGGACCCTGGGCTCATGGTTATTGGAAATGATACAGGTTTTAAAACCGATCTTTCTTACTTTGTCAAAAAAAGCGACCGCCTGCTCATTCGGCGGGGCTCCATGTTCGACCAATGTATTGTCCACATCCAGGATCAACGCCCGGTAGCCTTCATTATAGTATTTTTGAAAATCCACGATATACGCACTCTTTGCATATATCGTGGGATAAAATTTCAGAAACATATTTTTACTTGTATTATTTGCTTAGTTTTTTAATTTCGTCAATAAATGTATTGATATCTTTGAATTCCCGATAGACCGAAGCAAATCTGACATAGGCAACCTGGTCAACTTCTTTGAGCCGGTCCATAACGATCTCTCCGATCTGGGTGCTCTTGACCTCGGAAGAACCAAGGGAATAGATATCATTTTCAATGTTGTCGATCAGCTGTTCCAGACGGGCCGCGGAAACCGGTCGTTTATAGCAGGCCCTGAGGACACCCTTTTCGATTTTTGTCCGGTCGTACGCCTCCCTGTTATTGTCTTTTTTAATTACAATCAGCGGGATCGTCTCAATTTTTTCATAGGTAGTAAACCGTTTTTGACACCGGGTACATTCCCTGCGCCGACGGATCGCACTCCGATCCTCATTCGGTCTGGAATCTAAGACCTTCGTGTCAACACAACCACAAAACGGGCATTTCATTTCTTTTTGCCTCCGATTTTATAAAACCTTTATCAGATTATACAATATCTTGTGGTTATTATGCAACAAAAAACACTAGATATATTGGTAATTCTGTCTCTTGTGGTCTGTCAGATCAAGCCGAACTCTTTCAGCGAATAGTAGATACCGTCCTCCTCGATTCGTTTTGCATGCAGCGGGATACGTGCAAGAAGCTTCGGATCACCGTTTTCCATACAAACACCATAACGCACCGTCTCTAACATTTCCAGATCGTTAAAACTATCACCGTAGGCAAAGGTGTTCTCCATATCTGCTCCAAGATAGTCGATCAGTTTCCGGATCCCAAGTCCTTTTGTCACCCCAACGCGGAACGTCTCAAGAAGAACATTGTGGTGGTTGATCGCATGATATCTTCCGTTCAGCGTTTTCTTGAATCCTTCCATATCAGCCCCATCCATAAAGAGAGCGCTGACTTTTGAGACGTCTGAAGACTCCCTGTCATAAGGTTTTATGATTTCTCCGTCTTCGAGTGAAAAGATCCGCTTAATCGTTTTCTCAGGATCCGTACAGGTTTTCGGATCATAATACATAAATTCAACCCCTTCCGGAAAGGGGTTGAATCCATACAATTCAAAATTGGAAACCAGCTCAAAGGCATCTTCCGGATCAAGGCCTTCGTGGAACAGAGTTTCTCCACTCCACTCTCCATAGGCTCCGACGCCGGCTAGGATCCCGTCAAAATCAAGTTCTTTGATCCGGGGAAAGATCATGGCCTTTGTTCGTCCGGTACTGATCACCGGATGATGTCCGTTTTTCTTTAATTTATCAATTGCCTCTTTTGTTGAATCCGGAACTCCGAGCCATGGCTCATAAATCGTTCCGTCAATATCCAGAAAAACAAATTTGTCACTGCATCTTGTCATTCTTATGTCTACTCTTGTTCTTCTTTATTTTCCGGAAGCAGCTTCTTAGACGGCATATAGGTATAGTCGTAACTTCCGCTTTTAACGGTGATCTCATTGCCGCCTGCCGCACAGACCGGATAATACGGAAGTGCGATCACAGCTGTCACATCCTCAGGGATCTCAAAGTGGAACGATAAAGAACCGTCCTCTCCGATATTCCAGTTCGAGATAATATCTCCGTATTTGCTCTTGTAGGTACTGAAGCAGTTACGGATCCGTCCGTCCGGGACAGGGGCGATCCGAACCTTGGAAAAGCCGGGGTCGATCGGCCGGATTCCTGCCATATAAGCATACAGGAACTCCGTCACATTGGAACCGTCTTCCAGTTTCTCATTCAACAGCAGGTCATACGCAAGATCCGGCATTCCGTTTTCTGCCAGGGTCTTACATACATATGAAGACTCTTCCAGTGAACATTTGACATCATTATCATCTTTTTCAAGCCTCTCCGTAAGGGCTTCCGTTATCCTGTCTTTATCAACATAAAGCCCGAAACGCAAAGCCGCAAAATAAGCCGCCTGGCTATCTAATGCAAACCGGCCTGTCGATGTATAGTATTCCTCAAGAACGGTCTGTTTGATCCGTCTTGCAAGACGTGTATACCGGAATGCGTCCTGATCCAGGCCTAATTCCTTAGCAGCTTCTCCGACAAGTCTCGCGTTCTCATAATAATATGCGGAACCGATAAAGACCGGATCGGTCCCGGCGCCGGTCTTCGGAAGATCCGAATAATCACTGCCGAAATCATATAAGTAACGGGTCTCTTTCCGCTCGCTGTCCTTCGCATAAGTCTCATCGACCCATTTCTTCATAAGGTCATAGTTCTCAGCAAGAAGTTTCTCGCTGCCATACATCATATAAAGATTCCAGATCGTAAGCGCGTTCTCCGCTCGGCTTTGGATATCTTCCTGCATTTTCAAATCTTTCAGGAACGTTCCGAGGAACCGATGGATATCCATGTTGTAGCTTGCTCCCGGAGCGAAAGAATAGACTTCCCGTTCTGTGCAATCTTCCGGAAGTTCCAGGGATGTCCGTTTCTGTTCCCAAAGAACTTCTCCGTACTGCCCGTTGATCGTTTCGTTCGAGGTTTCAATAAATCCCGTCCGATCAAGATCCGCATAAAGAACACAAGCGGTAAAATCATCCGGATCAAGAACCTCATCGCTTCCGGATACTTTGACGTATCGGCCGGTATAATAGGTAAAGTGCGGACAAACGACCTCCGGAACACCGTCCGAAACATAGACAAACGTATTTTTCGCCTCGCCCGTAAAGGAATCTTCTTCCGCGCTTTCCGAATATTCTAACTTCAGTTCGGTTCCTTTTGCCAACGCGGAATTAAAGGTCACAAACCCGGTAAAACTATGTCCGAAATCAAGGACCATCGCCCCGTCTTCTGTTTTATGAATGCCCTGAACGCCAAGTCTGTCTTTGATCATGATCGGAATCGCATTATTGGGAACGACCGGAAGATCCAGATCCAGTACAAGTACCGGTTTCTCCTGATTTTCTTTGTCTTCCCAAAGAAGCCGGTTAAAGACTTCTCCTTTTCCGATTCCGCAGGAACCGATATCCGAAGCATAGTAGCCCCAGGTCTCATCCGTTGCAACTACGATCGTTTCAGTTTCTTCAGCGTTCGGAATCGGAAGTCCGCCGACAAGCGTTCCCTGTTCCGGACGATGATCACCCTCATCCATTGCAATTCCGCCTACCGCATCCGCTATAGACTCTTCAAAGACCGGTTCCGGCTCTTCAGCCCCTCCGACAACAAACGGAAGTCCGCCGACCAGTGTGACTTCTGATTCCTCTTCCTCCGGAAGATTCTCAAGTGCTTCATCAGTGATCGCAAGTCCACCGACCAGTTCTCCCTCGGAAGCGATATTTTGTTCTTCATTCTTTGCAACATTATCAACCGCCTCTGTCAGGCCGGATCCGATAAATGCCTCTGCTTTCGGTTTTACATCAAACGGAAGCCCGCCGACTAAGGAAGCATCCGTATCCGTATCAGTCTTCGCAGCATCTTCCCATTCTTTTAAAACTTCTTCCGATGCCTGCTCTGCCTCAGCGTCCTGCGAAAGCGGAAGTCCGCCGACAAGTGTTCCCTGTTCTGAGAGATGCTTTTCTTCTCCGGCCGCAATTTCATCGACTGCATCTGTAAGGGATTCCCCAACGAGCGGTTTCGCGGAATCTCCGACAATAAACGGAAGTCCGCCAACCAGAGTAACTCCGGCATCCACTGCAATCTCTTCCGTGGGCTCTTCAAAGAGTTCCTGTGCCTCGGCCGGGATTTCTTCCGCAGGAACTTCTTCTGCAGGAATCTCTTCTGCCAGAAAACCTTCCGCGAGTTCATCCACAAACTCATCAAGTTCTGCCTCATCAAACGTAAATTCATCTTCCGGAACTGTTTCCGGAACTGGTTCTGCTTCAATGTCTTCTGTAAAATCTTCCACAGCAGGTTCTTCCGGAACTGCCTCAGCTTCGAATTCTTCTGTATCCGGTTCAGCGATGATCTCATTCAGAGCCTCTTCGAGTTCTAACTCGACCGCAACCTCTTCTGCCGTAAGGCTTTCTGTTTGAAGCATCGGTTCAGACGGAACCTCAGCTTCCTCTTCTATAAACTCTTCAAGATCCGAATCATCAAATCCATCGAGCAGTTCTTCTGTTAATTCGTCATCCTGGACCGATCCAGCCATCACGGACTCTGACATAACCGGTTCTCTCATGATTGGCTCTACAACAAACGACTCTGACCCGGCAGGTTCCTCAAAAGCCGCTGCTTCATCTTCCGGCTCCTGTGTCAGGACATCAGATACCGGCTGCTGTTCCGGTGTTTCTTCTACCGGCGCATCATTAAAGAGCGCCTCAAGTTCTTCATCTGTAATGCTATATGGAGCGACTTCTATGTTGGAATCCGGTTTAGGAACTGCCTTCTCTTCCATCGGCTGATCCTGCATGTTTTCCTCTGAATCCAGATCCTCCCAATCTTCAAAATCAAAAATATCCAGTTCATAGTCCTGGTCTTCCGATACTGAAACATTGTCAGGATTCTGAGGAGCGGCCGGAACCTCAGCTTCTTTTTGCGGTGCTTCCGTTTTCTGTTCTTCCGGTTCCTCATCCATCGTAAAGAACTGGGCACTGCGTCTTTTCGAAGCCGGACGCGCCGGATCTTCTTTCACATCAATGACTTTTTCCAGAAAACCATCCAGTTCCCCGAAATCTTCCAGATCAAAGGACTCGTCAAGGTCTTTGCTAAGATGTTCCGGTTCCATCGCAAGAAGTTCCACCTTGTATTCCTGCTCTTCCGGATCTAATTCCTCATCCTCAGCAAGGACATCGTCCATCGCAAGTTCCTCATCAAGAAGCTCATCATCCAAAAGAACGGAAAGATCTTCTTCCAGATCCTCTAAGGATTCACCGGAAAGGTCAGCTGCCATGGTTTTATTCTTGTAAACCTCAATGACAAACTCCGCTTTTACTGCAAGCGGCTGTCCATCCCCGAGAAAAATATCGACTGAGTTCGCATCAGAATCCGGACCGCAATTCATAAGCTCCGTCACATCATACTCATAATACGGAAGCGGCATCCCCGGCTGACAGGTCAATGGAGTCAGATACTCATCACAAACCCGCGCACCGTTGACATAAGCCTCAAACAATCCGTTTCCGGTAATATAAAGCGTCGCTTTTTTGATAGGATCATCGACATAAAAATCCTTGAAAATTACCGGGTGAAATTCATCCCCTGCTTCTGGTCCGATCCATTTTGCAGTCCATTCTTTACTCATAAAAATCTCCTTTATTTCGCCCCGTTGATTCTAAAATGCGTTGCAAAATACGCATGCGGAGCATACGTCAATAAAGAAAGAGGAAGCATAATTTTACGATCCTCTTTCTAAAAGCATTTTACATTATACTACAACTTGTAATATAAAGTACATTTTTTTGTTATATTTAATAAAGAATATTTTCGAATGCTCTCTTCTATCTCTCACCGGGAGGACAATTGATCAGACATCTGTCACATTTCCAGGTCGGCGGGATCAGCATATCTCCCGGATCGTACCCTTTCCTGTCGATTTCCGCCTGTACTTCTTCCACGGTAGGATGCGGAGCTGTCTCAAGATCCATACAGCCGACTTTGCAGGCCATCAGATCCACGTCGATATAACTCACTTGATGTCCATCCATATCAAAAGAAATCATATTTTCTGATTTTAAAGCGTTCGTCGGACAAACGCTTAGGCATTTTCCGCACGCTTCTCTCCCTGCACAAAGACAAAGAGCATCCGGAAGCATTTCATCATAATCCAGTTCTGCCTGAGTCAGGATCGCTCCCCAACGGATACGCGGTCCATATTTTTCTGTGATCACGGCTTTATTGATCCCGAACTTCCCCAGCCCGGCTGCTACTGCAGCATGACGAAGACTAAATGGTCTCCCGAATGCCCAGGAGCCAACCATCATCGGCATAGAAGGTGCATTGGCGGTTCGTTCCAGATAGGTTGCCAGAGTATAACTGACAGCCATCAATTCAATCGTAGAAATCCCGTTCCTGCCATAACGGCCGTAAATACTATCCAGTGCATCCGATTTTGCGGTGCCATCCAATACAGCCTTTTTCACAGCAATGACCCCTTTCGGAACCGCCTGTCCGAAAACGACTACCGATTTGCATCCGGGAAGGATCACCTCCGGTTTTCTTCCGTCCGGAACATTCGAAAAACGGCTGATTGGAGCGATACCAACGAGCGCCATTCCATGTTCCATTGCCAGTTTTTTGATTGTTTCTGTCAGATTCATCGCCCGTCCCCCTTGATTTCAGGAAGACCTAAGGCCGCTATTACCTGCTCAGGTTCCTTCTCTATTGTAGTTTCTTCTTGTTTCTTATTTTCAAGCAAATGGTCAACCAGGCCGGTATCATAAAAATGTCCTTTCCAGTTTCCCACCGGACAGTTTGTCAGACATTGCCCGCATCTCCAGGTCGGATTGCCCTGCATTCCTTCTTTTTCAAACGGTTTTGTATCCAGAACATGTTCGACTTCCGGCTCTGACGCATCCAGTGATACCAGATCTTCTTTTCCGCCGGCAGCTTTTACGATTGTATGACATGCCATCTTACATTTATGGTTGATCAGCGCACAATAAGCAGAGGTCTTATCTCCACAGTGTACTTCCAGCGCAGGGATCGTTCCCGGCATCGTGATCGCGCCCGTCGGGCAGGCATCCACGCAGATATGACACTGCTCCGGGTTACAGAGTCTTGGTCCGTGATACATCGGATCCGGTTCCAGTTCTAAGGTCGTGATCACAGCACAGAATCTGTTCCGGGGACCAAATTCCGGAGTCAGCATCAGACCATTCCATCCAAACTCCCCAAGACCGGCTGCATTCGCAGCATGTCTTAAACTGAAGGCGCCTCCATTGACTAACGGTCCGCCTGTAAAACTCGGAAGTGCAAGCTCCCCTGTTTCCATCTCGATCTTATTAGCCATCTCACTTACGACAACTGCCTGATGGAATGTCGGTCCCAGCGTGTATCCATAGGTTCCGTAGATTCCATGAACATCGTCCATTCCATCTTCATATTTTCTGTAGATTGCGCTGGTCGCACCATCTAAGAGTTTGATACACATTACGATGACGCTTTTTGCGCCCGGCAGAAGATCTTCAGGCTTCTGCCCTCTTCTCGCTTCTCCAAACCGGTCAACCGGAGCAACTCCAAACTTACTCATCCCATTAGCAAACGCCCATTGCCTGAGTTCTTCTTTATAGTTTTTCCTATCTTTCATCGGAGGATCGCCTCCTTTCCTCTGGAGATATGACGATCTTTAAATCTTTCGTTCCAGTGCCCTGTCGGACAATAGATCATACAAAGCTCACATTTCCAGTTCGCGTACATCATGGTAGAAAATCCTTCCGGATCCATATCATGAACCTGATCCAGAATATACTCATTTGTCAGATTGTCTAAATCATGTACGACTTTTTTCGGCGGCTTGGTAAACGGTGTGTTCGGAACTGCTGTTTCTTTTACCAGACCATAGCTGGCCAGCTTACAGCGGCATTCGTCCCGGTCATAATAGGTAATCTCTTTTCCGCCGATCGTTGTTGTAATTTTTTTCTGCAGCGCACAGGTCGGACAGACGGATAGACAGTCACCACAAGATTCCCCGGAACAAAGCGGTTCACCCTCATACATCGGATCCGGTGTAAGTTCCAGATCCGTGATGACAGAACAGAACCTGACGCGCGGGCCATATTCCGGAGTGATCACATAGCCGGAGAGCCCCATTTCTCCAAGCCCTGCAGCAACAGCAGCCCTTCTCTGGGAAAAAGCACTGTCCTTCTGATAAGGCCCTGTTGCAGTCGGCACTGCGATCCCGCCCATTGTATTTTCGATATATTTTGCAGTCTCAAGGGTCAGATTGCCCATTTTCATATTCGGAATCAGTGCTGCGCAATAGGTTCCAAATAATCCATGAAGATATTTTTTCCCTTCCTCCATTGCACGAAAAATACTTTGCAATGCGCCGTCAACAAGACGAATTCCAATCACAACAACACTTTTCGCACCGGGAAGGATATCTTCCGGCCGCTTTCCTTCCGGAGCTCCTTCAAAACGACTGGCCGGCGCTATGCCGACCAGCTGTGCTCCGCTTGAAAGAACATATTCTTTTAAATCTGTTGTGCTGATCATTGATCATCCTCTTTTTAATGTTCTTTATACCATGGAATACCGTATTTTTTATATTCATCCATCATCCACATATTTCTTTTGGCAACGGTTTCATCTCCTGTCGGACCAAATACATAGGCTCCGAAAATGTACCCGCCGCCCGGTGCAAAGGTATCGATATACTTTCGGATACACGCACGGACATCTTCTTCCTTTGCATCACTGAAGTTCTGGGGATCGTCTAAGTTGTTGCATCTGTTCAGGATCAGTCTGCTTCCGTATTTTTTCTTGATTCCTTCCAGATCATTCATCCATTGGCAGCAATTCCACATAATAACATGAAAATCAAACCACTCTTCGATAAAGTCCTCACAGTGTCCGCAGCAATGCATATCAACCGGAATCCCAAGCTGGTTCGCGTGTTCACACATTCTGATATGAAACGGCTTGATCAGCTCCCGGTAGACCTGTTTTGACATAAACGTACTCTGGGAAGACGCGATATCATCTGTTATGGCGAAAACATCCGGTTTATAGGCATCAATACTTCGTTTGAAGAATTCATCCAGCCAATCAGCCAGATACTCCATCAGATTGTAAACCTCTTCCGGCTCCTCATACATGGCGATCAGACCTTCCGTCATCCCCATAAACTCCATCAGGAGCTGAAAGTATCCGACATGTGTTCCGAGTTCCACAGCCGTCTGGGTACGGTCGATCCGTTCCAGATCTTTTCTTGCCATTTCCTCGAAATCAAAATCA
Organism: Parasporobacterium sp.; assembly: GCA_017515535.1. Taxonomy (GTDB): domain Bacteria; phylum Bacillota; class Clostridia; order Lachnospirales; family Lachnospiraceae; genus RGIG5612. The sequence continues at coordinate 33,549 of JAFWFQ010000047.1, forward strand.
TTGATATCCGGAAGTTTGATGACCTCCGGCCAGTCGTGGATATCCTTCAGCAGGATCTGGCTGTGATCCGGCATACCCTGTCCGCCGGTGCTTTCCGTCGGAATAAACTTTACACCGAAAAAATCGGTTCCTCCCATTCGCCCGATATTAAAAATATAGGGGCGGATGCAGATTATTCCCGGGGTAAACCAGGGCGGATAAAACGTATAGGTGTCTATCGGAAGCCACTCCGGAATCCCGCCTTTTAAAACTGTCAGATAGTTTTCTTTCGGAGTCATTTAATATCCTCTATTTTTTTCTGTGTCTTCAAATTCTGCATTTGCAACAGGGATCGCCGCTCCGGTCCGGCTTAGCAGACCGGAGCAACATTGGAATAACTGAAGATCAGAGATCTTTTTTATCTAGTTTGACGCATAGTAATTTGCAATGGAATCTTCCCATATCTTTCTTGCTGCATCCAGATCCGGATGATCCGTACGAAGTTCTTCCAGCTGAGCATCTGCAAACGGCATGATTGCTTCTTTCCAAGCCGCGATCTGGTCATTTGTAATCATACGAACATCAAGATTCGGATTCTCATCAAATCCGGCCCACTGCTCCTGCTCGGACTTGTCTACGAATGCACGGAAGTCTTCATACATTTTATCACCAGTCTCCTCGTCCCAGATCGCTTTCAATTCATCATTGAAACTGTTATAGACATCCAGGTTGATGCAGCAGGTCTTAATATGTGTTGAAAGATCTGTTTCAAATCTGTAAAGAACCTTCGTGTAATCGATTGCGCCGAAAGCCTTTGCAACGTTTGCTCCGTTGAATGCAATATCAACAACGC
>JAFWFQ010000048.1 GCA_017515535.1 Parasporobacterium sp.
CAAGCAGAGGCCATCCGCTGAACCAGAAAGAAGTAGCAAGGCATTATGCACTCGATGAAGGCAAAGAATACAGTGATGTCAATGTCATCGTTGTTCATATGGGCGGCGGAATATCCATTGGTGCACATCAAAAAGGCAAGATCATTGACAATGTTGACTCTACAAGAGGTGAGGGACGCATGGCTCCGACAAGGACAGGCGCGATTCCCGCAGCAGATCTGGTAGAGATATGCTTTTCCGGAAAGTACACAAGGATCCAGCTTCTGGACAAGATCATGAAGACCGGCGGATGGGTGGACCACCTCGGAACCTCCAGCGGCATTGAGGTGGACGAACGGATCAAAAACGGCGATAAATATGCTGAAATCGTCTTCAACGCAACCGCTTATCAGATTGCAAAAGATATCGGCGCCATGGCAGCTGCAATGGATGGTGATGTGGATGCAATCCTTCTTACTGGCGGATTGGCATATTCAAAGCCGCTTGTAGAGATCATCGAACATAAGACATCCTTTATTGCACCGATCAAGCTGTACCCCGGTGAGTTTGAAATGGAAGGTCTTGCCGCAGGCGCACTCCGTGTTTTGGAAGGCCGTGAAGAGCCGAAGTACTATACCGGCGAACCGGTTTTTAAAGGATTTGACAACTTAGTTTAAAGAAAGGACAGAAGACTTAAGACTTATTACTGAAAAACAAAAGACTGACTAGGACGACTTTTAATATTTAAAAGGAACAAGAGACTGATAGTCTCAACATGAATAATTGCATTGGTCAACAGACTGATACGACTTGAATTTCTTCGCAAACCAATACAACAAAGAAGTTTAATGTAAGAGAGGTGAATATCCTTATGGATAAGAATCAGATCCTGATCACAATTATTATTGTAGTTTATTTTATTATCACCGTTATTATAGGTCTTTTATCCGGACGAAAGACAAAGAGTGCAGCAGCATTTACCGGTGTCGCGCTCAGCACATTCGCAATCGTCTGTGCATCGACCGGAGAGTGGCTTGGAGGAACCGCCACAACAGGTGTTTCCGAATATGGATTCCTTTATGGATTATCAGGATGGTGGTATACCATTGCAAACGGCATCGGTGTCCTGTTCCTGGGACTGCTGTTTGCAAAACTATTCCGTTCGCTGGAAACAGGCACTGTTCCGGGAATTATTGAAAAATTCTTTGGCGTACATGCCCGTACCGTATCCTGCATCATCCTGACTATCGTTATGCTGGCAGTCGGTCTTTCCCAGATGATCGCCGCCGGCAAACTCGGCGAGAACCTTCTCGGCATTCCGTTTTGGATCTCCTGTGTAGCGTTTGCGGTGATATTTATTGTATATACCTTGGCCGGCGGAATGAACGCCGTCGCCTCGACGAACGTGCTCCATCTGATCGTCATGTACTTAGGCGTTATCGTAGCTCTGGTCATTGCCGTTCACGGAGCAGGCGGAGTCAAAGGATTCACCTCGGGAATCACAGCCCTTGGCTCGATGGAAGGAGAGAAGAGTTTCTGGAACATGTTCTCGATCGGCGATGACAAGGTGTCAAGCTGGATCATCGCATCTCTGCTCGGAGCCTGCACGGCACAGGCAGGACTTCAGCCGGTCCTTGCGGCAAAGAATGCAAAACAGGCACGTAAGGCCTGCATTATTACGGCTTTCGTTGCAGCCCCGTTCGGTTTCTTTACGGCAATGCTCGGTATGGCAGCACGTGTCATGTATGAGAACGGAGATCTTCTTGCAGGTGTTGATAAAGCCGTTGCAGCGAAGAGCGCACTGCCTCAGCTGATGCTCCACGGCATGCCGGCGATTGCAGGCGGTCTTGTCATGGCAGCGATCCTTGCGGCAGTTCTTTCCACGGTCAGCCCGATTATCCTCGCAGCCGGGACAATGGTAACACGAGATGTATATCAGCGTGTGATCCGTCCGGATGCCAGTGATGAAAAGGTCCTGAAGATGGGCCGTGTCACGACGGCGATCTCCGGTGTGATCTGCTGCGTCGGAGCGATCCTGCTTTGGAATTCCTCCACAATTCTGGAACTTGTCTATGCGGCGTACTCCTTGCGAGGGGCTTTGTTCATAGTTGTATTATTGGGAATCTACTGGAAGCGGGCAAGCGAGAAGGGCTCGATCTGGAGCATGATCCTTACAGCGGTTGTCGCAGTCTCCTGGGTGGCGATCAAGATCATTACTGGGAGCTATCCGATCGTCATCGGCAGCTTCGCAGTCACCGAAACCTATGCTGCGGTTGTCATTGCATTTGTGACGATGATCATCTTCAGTCTCATCTTCCCGAATAAAGGAGATAAGGTCGATGTGAAAGTATCGTAAGAGTCAATAGAATAAAAGGGCTGATGCGTTTGCGTCAGCCCTTTTTCTTTGTTTTGAACTATAGTCAGAAGATCAATTATGAGATTCCCTGCCAAACCATAGCATCGGCAACTTTCAGGAAACCTGCGACGTTTGCGCCAACCTGAAGATTTCCGGGTTTTCCTGCTTCTTCAGCCGCTTCTGCGCATGCAGCGAAAATATTCTTCATGATAGTCTGGAGTTTCTCATCAACTTCTTCTCTGGACCAGTAGATTCTCTCGCTGTTCTGGGTCATCTCGAGACCGCTGGTAGCTACGCCGCCGGCATTCGCTGCCTTCGCAGGTCCAAAGAGAATTCCTGCTTCCTGGAATACTGCGATCGCTTCCGGAGTGGATGGCATATTCGCGCCCTCGACAACACACATAACACCATTTGCGACAAGTGCTTTTGCACTTTCTTCATTGATCTCATTCTGGGTCGCACATGGAAGAGCAATATCACATTTGATCGTCCAGATGCCGGAGCAGCCTTCTGTATAAGTTGCATTCGGATGGCCGTCGACATATTCTTTGATACGGGCTCTGCGGACTTCTTTGATATCTTTGATGGCATCCAGATCGATTCCGTCCGGATCATGGATATATCCGGAGGAGTCACACATTGCAATAACTTTTCCGCCGAGCTCAGTTGCTTTCTGGCAGGCATAGATTGCAACGTTTCCGGAACCGGAAATAACAACATCCTTGCCTTCGAAGGAAGTACCGTTTGCTTTCAGAACTTCATTTGTGAAGTAGCAGATACCAAAACCGGTTGCTTCAGTACGGATCAGGGATCCGCCAGCGCCGACTTTCTTTCCGGTAATCACGCCGGTAAACTCATTTGCAAGGCGTTTATACTGACCAAAGAGGTAACCAACTTCACGAGCTCCAACACCGATATCACCGGCCGGAACGTCGGTATCAGCACCGATATGACGATAGAGTTCTGTCATAAAGCTCTGGCAGAATGCCATGACTTCACGGTCGGATTTGCCCTTCGGATCGAAATCGGAACCGCCTTTGCCGCCGCCCATAGGCAGGGTCGTTAAGCTGTTCTTGAAGATCTGTTCGAATCCGAGGAACTTCAGTACGGAAAGGTTTACGCTCGGGTGGAATCTTAAACCGCCCTTGTAAGGTCCGATTGCGGAGTTAAACTGTACACGGTAACCTCTGTTGACCTGTACTTTCCCGTTGTCATCGACCCACGGGACACGGAACATAATGACACGTTCCGGCTCAACGATACGCTCGATAACCGCGTTCTCTTCATACTCCGGATGCTTTTCAACGATCGGCTCAAGAGACTCTAAAACCTCTTCTACCGCCTGGAGAAATTCCTGCTCGTTTGCGCATCTCTGCTCAAGACCTTCAAAAACTCTTTTTAAATAAGCGTTGTTAAGTGACATTTGATTATCCTCCTTTATATATAACACGTGGATCGTAATGCTGTAACGCTTTAACGTGTTAAAAAACATTTCAATATTATATATCATCAAACACGCATTTTCAATCCTTAATTTATTCAATATGGAAATTTGAAGTCGGAGAGGATCTTAAAGGTCCATACATGATAAAACTTCGGTATTTTTCGATGTCATCCGGTAGCAGGAAAGATGTTTTTTCTTCCTTGTAATCGTCGATATGGTATTTGAATTCCACATCAAAACTCCAGCCGGCTTCGTCTTCCGGATTGTCTAAAAACTGATTGATGATCGTAAGTGCGATCATTTCGTCGAACTCTTCTTTGTGGACGGAAAAATCAAAGTCTCTGTCATAGTATACAAAGCTGATTCCTTCAAACGTTTTGTAAAGATTCCTCTGATAGACATAGAAATCCGGATCATCATCCCGTATCCCGGCCCGGATCATATCGATCCGGTCGTTATTTTGTCTTTCAAGCCGGCTCAGCTGGCGGGCTTTTCCCTTAACATGGACTCCGTCAGATGCAAATGTAACGGAAGGAAATTCCTCCAGGGACGGATCGTCAGCGTCAGCCTTAGGATTCTCCTCAGATGGTTCCTCTTTAGAGGCAGGATCTTGAATCACGGCAGATTTCGATTCATTTTGATCGGCAACCGGTGTTTCCGTATCATTGATCAAGTCCTCCGGGTCCAGTTCGAACAATGCGAAAACCTCAGAAGGTATGACGACTTCATAAGAAGGATATCCGTCATCCACGTTGATTCCGAGCATTTTTGAGACATCTTCTACCGGGACAAGATAGGAAGCGTCGAAGCCGTAACTTGGTTCCATATTCGTTTCAGGATCCGGGACATAGCTGATTTCATAGGATTCTCCGTCTTTTCCCGTGAAAGAGTAGTGCCACCAGTTTCCGTTGACCGGGATATTCCGGTCCAGTAGAAGGTCATAGAGGCTGCCGGGACTGATGCTGGAATACAGGTTGTCATAAACAACAGTATCATTCAGTACATTCCCGTCCACATCCCGGACAAGACGAAGATCTTCATTTTTTTCGATACAGGTTTTGATTTCTTCTTTTGAAAACTCAGCGGTCCGGTTTTTCAGCCCGTATTCGATGCAGTCACCCAGATATTCATAAACAGCCCCGTTCCGGTAAGTATAGTCACCAAAACTGTTCAAACACTCCAGCAGCTCGGACTCTGATGTATCCGCAGTGAAGGGGAAACTATAGATACTTCCTTTCAGTTTTGCGTCGGCCTCAATACTTTCGCAGTTTTCAGGCGTAACGATCTCATATTCCATACGCAGGCTGAAATCTTTCAGCTTCGGATTCCGGCGGATATATTCCTGGAATTTTTTTACTTCAGTCAGGACATTTTCAAAATCAGATCGTTCTTCGACCGGATACCAGAGAAAACCACTATATAAGATATACGAATCGTCCTGTCTCAGGTGCATCTGCTTCGAGGCGGGCGCCGCATTCTCCCAATCCTCGCTCATTTCATACGGGGTACCGGTACTTTGTGCGTATTTTTTTGCAAGAGCCTGAAATAATAGGCCATTAAGATCATCTGTCAGATAGTTCGATGCCCATTCTCCGGTATAGCTCATATGATTGATAACATGGAAAGTGAAAGGGGACTCCGGATCGAAATCCGTAGTTGTGACCGTCCACCATTCGTCCCGGTAATCCTCGGGATTTATTCTATCCTCCGGACCGGAAAGGATCTTATAATGTTCCAGCTCCTGGGTTTCTTCAATATAATCCCGTACATCCTGTTCCGTAAATTCTGTACGGCACCCGCTTAAGAGACCCGCGGCAAGAAGAAGGATCAGCAGGGCCACAAAGATTCTTTTTTTCATCATGACACCTCAAAATTCAATCTCCCTTCTTTTTAATCCTAAATTGTGAAAAAAGTGTTTTCCCTATATGAAATCGTGAAAATTTTGTCTGCAGGTCAGAAGGAAGTTTTAGTTGATTATTAGGTCTGATTTTAGTAAAATTTACGGGTATTATCGAGAGAGGTGATTTTTTGGCTGAGAATGGAAAAATCATAATCGCGCTGGATGCGATGGGTGGCGACTTTGCACCGCAGGAAACGGTCAAAGGAGCAGTTGAAGCAGTCAATGCGGATAATAATTTATCCGTGAAACTGTTTGGCGTTGAAAACAAGGTCAGCGCGGAACTTTCCAAGTATATGTTTGACAGCGAGCGGATCGAGGTTGTGGACTGTCCGGATGTGATCGAGACCTGTGAACCGCCGGTCAAGGCGATCAAAACAAAAAAGGACTCTTCGATGGTCCGTGCTCTTTATGCAGTAAAGAATAATGAGGCAGACGCAGTGGTCTCCTGCGGGAATACCGGAGCTCTTTTAGTCGGCGGCCAGTTGATCGTCGGCAGGATCCGCGGGATCGAGCGGGCGGCGCTTGCTTTTCTTGTTCCTTCGTTAAAAGAGCCGGTCATGCTCGTTGATGCCGGCGCAAACGTTGACTGCCGTCCGGAGATGCTGCTTCAGTTTGCCCAGATGGGTTCGATCTATATGGCGGATGTTGTGCATCGCAAGGATCCGAAAGTCGGTTTGATCAATATCGGCGAGGAAGAAGAAAAGGGAAATGCCCAGGTGAAACAGACACTTCCGCTTATGAAAGAATGTGCGGATATTAACTTCGTCGGAAGTGTACAGAGCCGGGAAATGACGGATGGGATCGTCGATATCGTTGTCTGTGACGGGTTTATCGGGAATACGATCCTGAAGACCTATGAAGGAGTCGCGGCTTCCATGATCACAAAGCTGAAAGGCTCGCTGACCGGAGGCGGACTCGGAACCAAGATCGGAGCAGCACTTGTCAAAGGCAGTCTGAAATCAATGCTTCGGGAATTCTCTGTTGAGGAATACGGCGGAGCGCCGATGCTTGGTCTGAAAAATCTTGTTGTCAAGACGCATGGAAACTCGCTCTCGCCGGAGATCCGGAACGCGATCATGCAGTGCAGGGATTTTGTCAATGCGGATATCGCCGGCAAGATCACTGCCAGATTAGGAAAACAATAGTATTATTTAAGTAGAAAGAAACAATAGAAAGAGGAATTACAGATGGAATTTGAGAAAATCCAAAACATTATTGCAGATGTCCTGAATGTTGATCCGGAAACAATTACTATGGAAACAACTTTTATTCAAGATCTTGGTGCGGATTCGCTTGACCTGTTCCAGATCGTTATGCAGATCGAAGAAGAGTTCCATATTACGATCGACGATTCCGCAGCAGAAAAAATCTCTACTGTCGGGGACGCAGTTGAAGAAATTAAGAAGATCGTCTGAAAATGGACCATTTAACCGAGTTTGAAGATATAATCGGTTATAGCTTCACCAACCGGCAGCTTCTGATCACTGCATTGACGCATAGTTCTTATGTGAACGAAAACCGGGCAAAGAATCCGGAACTTGTGGATAACGAACGATTCGAATTTTTTGGCGACGCTATAATCGAGTTCCATATCAGCGAATACCTTTTTAATAAGTACCAGACGTTCCCTGAGGGCGATATGACAAAGCTCAGGGCTTCTATGGTGTGTGAACAAAGCCTTGCGGAGTGTGCAAAAGAGATCCGGCTGGGCGAGTTTATGCGCATGGGAAAAGGCGAGGCGCTTTCCGGAGGACGGGAGCGTGCCTCGATTACGTCCGATGCCTTTGAGGCTCTGGTTGCTGCTGTTTATCTGGATTCCGGAAGCGAAGAGACGATCAAGCGATTTATCCGGGATCATCTGATCAAAGGGCTGGAGAACAAAACGCTTTTCTTTGATGCAAAGACAAAGCTTCAGGAGATCGCCCAGCAGAAAGGCGGGAACAGCCTCCGCTATGAACTGATTTCTGAAAGCGGTCCTTCCCATAACAAGACGTTTGAGATCGCCGCGATCCTGAATGAAAAAGAGATCGGAAGAGGAAAAGGGCATTCAAAAAAAGCGGCCCAGCAGGCTGCAGCGGAAGAAGCGATCCGCAGGCTGAACGAAAAAGAACAATCTTAGACAATTGGAGATAAAACTACATGTATTTAAAACAAGTGGAAATACAGGGCTTTAAGTCCTTTGCAAAGAAAATCGTATTTGACTTTCCTTCAGGGATCACGGGAATCGTCGGCCCGAACGGTTCCGGAAAAAGTAATGTTGCAGATGCTGTCCGGTGGGTCCTAGGTGAGCAGAAGATCAAACAGCTCCGCGGATCCAAAATGGAAGACGTCATTTTTGCGGGAACGGCGAACCGGAAACCTCTCGGGTTTGCCTTTGTTTCGATTACTCTGGATAACTCTGACCATAAACTGAAACTGGATTTTGAAGAAGTCACTGTTTCAAGGCGTGTCTTCCGTTCCGGTGAGAGCGAATATATGATCAACGGTTCTGTTTGCAGGCTGCGTGATATCCATGAGCTGTTTTATGATACCGGAATCGGCAAGGAAGGTTATTCCATTATCGGACAGGGCCAAATCGACAAGATCCTTCAGGGAAAACCGGAAGAACGAAGAGAACTGTTTGATGAGGCAGCAGGAATCGTCAAATATAAAAAGAGAAAAACGATCGCGCTCCGTAAACTTGAGAACGAACGGCTTAATATTGAACGGGTCAAGGATATCTTAGGCGAATTGAACCGCAGGATCGGGCCTCTTCGCCGCCAGAGTGAAGCGGCAGATAAATATGTCCGTCTCAGAGAGGATCTGAAACGGTATGATATCAACCTTTTCCTCTATGAAAACGGAGATATCAAGTCAAAGATCCGTGATTATAAAGAAAAAGAGCGGATCGCGTCGGAAGATCTTGAGGCAAGCAGGATCGCATTTGAAAATGCAAAGACAGAGTATGAAAAACTCAGCGAAAACATCCTGCAGCTGGATATCGAGATCGATTCCCTGAAAAACAGGATCTCCCAGGGCGATATCGTAAAGACCAATCTCGAAGGTCAGATCAATCATTTAGAAGAACAGATCAATTCTGCCCATGACGCGGAAAACCGCTATCAGGAGCGTCTGGACGAGCTGACCGAATCCCTGGAAAAGGCTTTGGAAGAGAAGAAACGGATCGAGGACGAGAAAGAGGCAAACCAGAAGTCTCTGACCGAGGCAGTAACAAAAGCATCCGATCAGGACAGCAGGGTTCTTGAGATCCAGAATGAAAATGAAGAGATCCGTCTTGAGATCGAAAAGGCAAAAGAGCGGATCATTGAACTGGTTAATGCCCGGGGTGAGATCAATGCCCGGATGGAACGGCTTGACGCTGTGTTAGAACAGATCGCGAAACGAAAGAGCGAACTGAATGAAAATCTGGAAAAGTATGCTTCGGACCAGGATGCACAGGAAGAGAAAGTCCTCCATCTCAAAGAAGAATATTCCAAGGCAGAGGAGACTGTCCGCGGAATGGAGACGGAGATTGGGGAAAAAGAGCAGGAACTGAAGGAAGCGGATGCGAGGGTCGCAAAGCTGAATCTGGAACTTGGAAACTCGATGCAGCAGTCTGCGGAACAGCAGGCGAAACTCGATACGCTGAAGAATATTACCGAACGCTATGAGGGCTATGGCAACAGTATCCGGGAAGTGATGAAACTCAAGGAGAAAAAGCCGGGGATCCATGGTGTTGTTGCTGATATTATTAAAGTAGAAAAGAAATATGAGATCGCGATCGAGACCGCGCTCGGCGGAAGTATCCAGAATATTGTAACGGATACGGAAGCTACGGCAAAAGAAGCGATTGAGTACTTAAAGGCGAATAAGCTCGGCCGTGCAACGTTCCTTCCGCTTAAGGCGGTGACCGGAAGAGGGGAATTCAAGAATGAAGAAGTCCTCGAAGAGCAGGGCGTTTTAGGACTTGCAAGTTCTCTGGTCAATGTGGAAGCAAAATATGAAGGGGTTGCGAAGTATCTTCTTGGAAAGATCGTTGTCTGTGATACGATCGACAACGCGATCCTGCTTGCGCGGAAGTACCACTATTCACTGATCATTGTAACTCTGGAAGGAGAACTCTTAAATCGCGGCGGATCGCTGACCGGAGGTGCGTTTAAGAATAAATCCAACCTTTTAGGACGCCGCAGAGAGATCGAAGAGATTGAAAAACTCCTTGTTTCCCTGAAAGAGAAGCAGGAAGACTGCCGCAAGAATATTGAACTGATCGAAGGCCGGCAGGAACTTCTTACGAAAGACCTTTCGGTTGCAAGGAGCGAACTTCAGGAAAACCGGATATTCCTTAATACGGTCAAGATCAATCTGGAGCAGGCGGAGGAGAAACAGAAAGAGATCCTCGGTGATGTTGAGAACATCAATAAGGAACATGCGGATATTGAACATCGGACAGAGTATATCCACAGCCAGAATACATCCCTGAATGATGAACTGGATGCAAACTCCGTTGAAAACGAGGCTGTGAAAGGAAAAATCGTTGAGCTGGAGGAAAAACTCGCGGAGCAGAGAGCAAAAGAGGCCGAAGAACTTCTTCTCGCTCAGAGCATGAAAGTCGAAAACTCCAGACTGACCGAGCAGAGCAGCTATCTTACCAGTGAGCTGATCCGTGCGGAGAATACGATCTCTGAATTTGAACAGGGTCTGGAAGACCTCAAGAAGAATAATGAGAATTCTGCCAGAGTCATTGAAGAGAAACAAAAAGAGATTGAAGAGATCCGGAAAGCAGTCGAAGAAGCAGTAAAAGAGCACGACACTCTGTCAGAACAACTGGCAGGCGTGGAAGCGGAAAAAGAAGAACAGGCCGGCTCCCACAGAGGATTTATCGATAAAAGAGAAGAGTATTCGAGGAGAGTTGCTGACCTGGATAAAGAAGTCTTCCGTCTCGTTTCTTCCAGAGAGAAACTGGAGGAGCGTTTTGAGAACCGTTCCAGCTATATCTGGGAGGAGTACGAGCTGACTTATAACAATGCACTTCCGCTTAGGGATGAGGAACTGAATGATCCGGCGGAAATGAAAGAGAACATCAACTCCCTGAAGAACCAGATCCGGAGTCTCGGAACGATCAATGTCAGTGCGATCGAAGAGTATAAAGAAGTCAATGAACGTCATGAGTTCCTTTCAGCGCAGTACGAAGACCTTCTGAAGGCTGAGGCGGATCTTGTCAAGATCATTAAAGAACTTGATAAAGAGATGCGGAAGCAGTTTGAGACAGAGTTTACAAAGATCCGGGAGGAATTTGGCCGCGTCTTTAAGGAAATGTTCGGCGGCGGCTACGGCCGGATCGAACTCGAGGAGGATGTGGATATCCTGGATGCCGGGATCAGTATTATCGCACAGCCGCCGGGAAAGAAGCTTCAGAATATGCTTCAGCTTTCCGGAGGAGAGAAGGCGCTTACGGCGATCGCAGTCCTCTTTGCGATCCAGAACCTGAAACCGTCACCGTTCTGTATCCTGGACGAGATCGAGGCTGCGTTAGACGATGCCAATATTACCCGGTTTGCGGAATATCTGCATAAGCTGTCAGAAGATGTCCAGTTTATCGTGATCACGCACAGAAGAGGTACGATGGAGGCCGCTGACCGCCTCTATGGAATTACGATGCAGGAGAAAGGCGTCTCGACGCTGATCTCCGTCGACCTGACCGACCTCAGCGAGGCTGACCTTCAATAAAGGCCTAAATCAAGTTTAAGCCCATCGCGCCGGAAAAGTGCGAAGGGCTTCACTGTTTAAATAATTAATTATGACAAAAAAAGAAGAAGCCGCTTTGAAGCGGGCGGAAAAACTGAAGAAAGAACGGGAACGGCTCAGTCAGATGATGGAGTATGAACGTTTGCATGCTTCCTGCGCCGTGATCTGCGGGATCGATGAGGCCGGACGAGGCCCCTTTGCCGGTCCGGTCGTTGCTGCTGCATGTGTTCTTGATCTCGAAGATCCGGAAAAAGAGATCCTTTATCTGAATGACTCAAAGAAACTTTCGGAAAAGAGAAGGGAAGCGCTCTTTACAGAGATCAAGGAAAAAGCGGTCTGCTATGGCGTCGGGATCGTTGACAGCCGGACGATCGATGAGATCAATATCCTTCAGGCGACTTATAAAGCGATGCAGATCGCCATTGCCGCTTTGGACCCGAAGCCTGATTTCGTACTTGCTGACGCGGTAACGATCCCGGAGATCGGGATAGAACAAGAAGCGATTATCAAAGGTGATGCAAAGAGTGTTTCGATTGCCGCTGCCAGTATCCTTGCGAAAGTAACCAGGGATCATATCATGTATGAATATGATAAGCAGTTTCCGGAATACGGATTTGCATCGAACAAGGGGTACGGAACCAAAGCGCATATCGAGGCGATCAAGGAATATGGGATGCTTCCGATCCATCGCCGTTCGTTTATCCATTTTAACACCTTTGAGCGTAATGATATTTAGCCGGAATGCCTGATTTTTGAGTGGATTATTACCAAACGGAATGTTTTTAATCAATATTTTCATAATTTTCTTCAAAAAAGTTATAGAATTTATGTAAAATGTATAATACAATTTTAGTGTGTGTATGTGTTCTATATTTGGAGGAGGATATCTACTATGATTATTATCGGTGAAAAAATTAATGGTTCCATCCCATCAGTTGCAAAAGCAATTGCTGACAGAGATGCTGACTGGATCAGAGATCTTGCAAAAAGACAGGCTGATGCCGGTGCAACATATATTGATGTCTGCGCATCTGTAGATGAGGACATCGAAGTTGAAACATTACATTGGCTGATCGATCTGGTACAGGAAGTTACAGACCTTCCGATCGCAGTTGACAGCCCGAGCCCGGATTCCATCCTTGGAGCTCTCCCGTTCTGCAATAAGCCGGGTCTTGTAAACTCCGTATCAGGAGAAGGTGACAAGATCGCTAAGATCTTCCCGGTTATCGCAGATACAGAGTGGGAAGTTGTTGCTCTTCTTTGTGATGATACAGGTATCCCGAAGAGTGCAGACGACAGACATCGTGTATTTGATCATATTATGGAAGAGGCTAAGAAATTCAATATCGATCCGAGCCGTATCCATATTGATCCGTTGGTTGAGATGCTTTGCACGACCGACGATGCTATGGCAAACCTTGCAGCAGTTATGAAGACGATCAAAGATCAGTATCCGACGATCCACATTACCGGTGCGGTTTCCAACATTTCCTTCAACCTTCCGTACAGAAAGATCGTAAACCTTTGCTTCATGGTTCTGTCCATGAATGCAGGTCTTGACAGTGCGATCTTCGATCCGCTCAACAGAGACCTGATCGGTGCTGTTTATGCTACCGAGGCTCTTCTGGGCATGGATGATTATTGTATGGAATATATCACAGCTTAC
>JAFWFQ010000049.1 GCA_017515535.1 Parasporobacterium sp.
CGTACTGGAAACTCAAAATTTAGGAATCTCCTTCGGCGGACTGAAAGCAGTTCAGGATGCGAATATTAAAATAAAAAAAGGTCAGATCTATGGCATGGTCGGACCAAACGGTGCCGGAAAGACGACAGTCTTCAACATGCTGACCGGTGTTTATCTTCCTACAACCGGAACCTTCTTCCTTGACGGAGAAGAACTCAAAGGAATGACGCAGGAACAGATCAACCACAAGGGAATTGCGAGAACCTTTCAGAATATTCGTCTGTTCAGCAACATGAGCGTGATCCGAAATGTTATGGTTGGTCTTCATAACCAGCCCGAGTATAAATGCAGTTTTTTAACCAGCATGCTTCGCCTTCCAAGACACTTTAAGGTTGAGAAGGCAATGCGTGAGCGGGCGAAGGAGATTCTGGAGATTTTCGGACTTGCGGAGGAACGCAACAATCTGGCCTGCAATCTTCCGTATGGTAAACAGAGAAAGCTGGAGATCGCGAGAGCGCTTGCGACAAATCCGAAGCTTCTTCTTCTCGATGAGCCTGCAGCTGGAATGAACCCGCAGGAAACAGCGGACCTTGTTGATATCGTTTACAAGATCCGGGATCAGTTCGACCTGACCGTTCTTCTGATCGAACATGACATGTCCTTTGTCTCTGGTCTTTGTGAGGAACTAACCGTTCTTAACTTCGGTACGGTTCTTGCTCAGGGTAAGACCAGTGACTGTCTGAATGATCCGGAAGTTATTAAAGCATATATCGGAGGTTGAGCTATGGCATTATTAGAAGTTAAAGACCTTCAGGTTTATTATGGAGTAATACAGGCACTGAAAGGAATCAGCTTTAAAGTTGAAGAGGGTCAGATCGTTACCCTGATTGGAGCAAATGGTGTCGGAAAGACGACGACGATGCAGACCATTGTCGGACTGATCCCGTCCAAGGCCGGATCGATTTTCTATGAAGGAAAAGAGATCACGAAATTGCCGTCACACAAAATTGTAAACCAGGGACTAACCCAGGTGCCGGAAGGACGTCGTATTTTTCAGGAGCTCACCGTGTATGACAACCTTATGCTGGGAGCATATCTGGAAAAAGATATGAAAAAAATCAAGGATCGGATCGAAGAAGTTTTCGATCAGTTCCCGATTCTGAAGAAGAGAAGGACACAGATCGCCGGAACGCTTTCCGGAGGAGAACAGCAGATGCTGGCGATGAGCCGGGCGCTGATGGCGAACCCGAAACTTCTGATGCTGGACGAGCCTTCGATGGGTCTGTCCCCGCTTCTTGTCAATCAGGTGTTTGACCTCATAACAGATATGAACAGCAGAGGAATTACGATCCTGTTGGTGGAGCAGAATGCAGAGAAGGCACTGGCCATTGCTGACCAGGCATACGTTCTTGCCAATGGTATGATCACTCATTCCGGAACCGGTGCGGAACTGGCCGGAAGCGAAGAAATCAAGAAAGCTTATCTGGGCGGATGACATACTCAAAAAATAATAATAGAAAGAAGACAGGTCCTCGAACTCAGAACATGAGCGCGAGGTCTTTGAGTTTGGGA
>JAFWFQ010000050.1 GCA_017515535.1 Parasporobacterium sp.
ACCATCTGGATCTTGATGCGATCGCATGGCTGGAAGAGTTCCTGATCAACTTTGAAAATACTGTCATTGTCGTCTCACACGACCGTTACTTCCTGAACAAGGTCTGTACCCAGATCGCTGATATCGATTACGCAAAGATCCAGCTTTACGCCGGAAACTACGATTTCTGGGTCGAGTCCTCTGCCCTGATCATCAAACAGATGAAAGAGGCAAATAAGAAGAAGGAAGAAAAGATCAAGGAGCTTCAGGAGTTTATCCAGAAATTCTCCGCGAATGCATCAAAGGCGAAACAGGCGACTTCGAGAAAGCGCGCGCTGGAAAAGATCGAGCTTGATGAGATCCGTCCTTCAAGCCGGAAATACCCGTTTATCGATTTCCGTCCGAACCGCTCGATTGGAAATGAAGTCCTCCAGGTCGAAAATCTGTCAAAGACGATCGACGGCGTTAAGGTCCTTGACAATATCTCCTTTACGCTCGGACATGATGATAAAGTTGCCTTTGTCGGCTCAAACGAACTTGCGAAAAATGTTCTTTTTGAGATTCTGATGGGAAACATGAAAGCGGACTCCGGTGATTTTAAATGGGGTGTTACGACTTCGCAGGCCTACTTCCCACGCGACTATTCCCGCGAATTTGATTCTGATATGACGATCGCGGAATGGCTTACCGGTTTTTCCGAGATCAAGGATGCGACCTATGTCCGCGGATTCTTAGGACGGATGCTCTTTAAAGGGGAAGACGGCGTTAAGAAACTCCGGGTCCTTTCCGGAGGTGAAAAAGTTCGCTGCATGCTTTCAAAGATGATGATCTCCGGTGCAAATATCCTGATCTTAAATGAGCCGACTGACCACCTGGATATGGAGTCGATCACGGCGCTGAATGACGGCCTGGTCAAATTCCCGGGCGTGATCCTCTTCTCCTGTCGTGACCACCAGTTTGTCCAGACGACTGCGAACCGGATCATGGAGATCGTTGACGGTAAGCTGATCGATAAGATTACGACATACGACGAATACCTTGCTTCTGATGAGACTGCAAGAAAACGGTACGTCTATGTTGCCCAGGAAGAAGAGGACGTCGCCGAAGACGACGAAGAATAATTTGTATTTATATTTGGGGGTGCTTTATGAGTAATTTACCAAAACGTGCAACGATTTATATTCCGGAGGATCCGGCAGCTATAAAAGGCTGTATCCAGATCATCCACGGAATGGCGGAACATCAGAAACGCTATATTGCGGTTGCGGAATTCTTCAAATCTAACGGGTTTGTTGTTGTGACCAGTGATCTTCCGGGTCATGGGGATAATATTGAAAGCAATGACGATCTTGGCCATTTCGGAGATGTTCCGGAGCTGGTTGCTGATGTTAAAGAAATCTTTGATTATCTGAAGGAAGCCTATCCGGATAAACCGATGATCCTGCTCGGCCACAGCATGGGAACACTCATCTCAACATCCTTCTTTAAGGAGCATGCGGATGAGATCGACGGTCTTCTCCTCTCCGGTATGCCGGGATACAATGCAGCTGCCGGCGGTGCGAAGTTCCTGATCAAATGCATGGCAGTTTTTAAAGGCTGGCACCATCGCAGTGCCCTGCTTGCCGGGATCCTGAACGGTCCGTTCGCGAAAGCGTTCCCGGATGAGGACGACCCTTTTGCATGGCTTTCTGTGGATAAAGACAATATCGCCCGTTACCATGCCGATGAAAAAAGCGGATTTGTCTTTACGCTGCGCGGCTACCTGACCTTAATGAACCTGATGACTACGGTCTATGGAAAGGCGCCGTGGAAAGGCACAAACAAGGATATCCCGATCCGACTTGTCTCTGGTGCGGAAGATCCCTGCCGTGTCGACGACGATACCTTTATGAAGTCCGTACAGAACTTTAAAGACGCCGGATACAAGAATGTCACCTACAAGCTGATCGAAGGCCAGCGCCATGAGATCTTCAACGACACAAAGCGTGAGGAGACCTTATCCGAACTCTTAGACTTCATCAATACAGAAATTGTAAAATAGATCTTCGAGGGTTTAAAAAAAGCGAGAGACGATTTGTTTCGTCCTCGCTTTTTTGTCTTCTATATGTTTTGCTTTTCTGCTTTTCTTTCCTGCCCTGTTTTAACGGAAGCCAGACATCTTACTTTATTTCCCCTCGTAGCGGGCTTTGAGGCTTATACGGTCGATCTTGCCATTCGGTGTATACGGCATCCGCTCAAGCTGTTCAAAGAAACTCGGGAACATGTAGCGCGGAAGCTTTTCTTTAATGTATTTTGCGACCTCTGCCTTGTCGGCCGCACCGGTATAGAAGAAAACGATCTTCTTCTTGTCATTATCAAAGAGGCAGCAGACACTTTCGACTCCGTCCATTGCAGAAGAGACAACTTCGATCTCTCCAAGCTCGATCCGGTGACCCATATGCTTGATCTGGAAATCTTTCCGGGATACATAAACAAGGTTGCCGTCCTGATCCAGACGTCCGAGATCTCCTGTCTTGTAGATCAGTTCCGGATAGAGATCATTCAGCGGATTCTGAACGAAACATTCTGCCGTCTTTTCCGGATTATTGTAATAGCCGAGGGTCAGGCAGGTACCCTTTACACAGATTTCGCCGACTTCTCCTTTCGCAGTCTCCGTTCCGTCTTCATTCAAAAGAAGAAGTCCGGTATTTTTAAACGGTTTTCCGGCAGGGATCATTTCTTCAAGGTCAAACTCACGGTCTACTTTATAGATGCAGCAGACACCGGTCGTTTCAGTCGGTCCATAGAGGTTATAGAACTTCGCTTCCGGAAGGACTCTCTTCCACTCGTTCAGCTGCTTGACCGGAAAGACTTCTCCTACAAACGTAACAGTTTTAATATACTGCGGAAGGACCTTGTCAAACGCCTTCATGGAAGACACAAGGCTAAGCGCCGAAGCAGCCCAGCAAAGCGTATTGATCCCATGCTCGTTCAGGTATTCCACAAGCTTGACCGGGAACATGAACAATTTCTTCGGAACCATATAGGTCGTACAGCCGAATTTGATCGTTGCTCCGATCTCTTTCAGCGGCGCGTCAAAATACAGCGGCGCCTGATTTGCAAATACACAGCTTCCGTCAAGTTCTGCTGCAAGCGTAAATCCTTCAATATAGTCGATCACAGAACGGTGGCAGGCAAGAACGCCTTTCGGAACACCGGTCGATCCCGAGGTAAAGACCGCGTAGATCGGATCTGTATCAAGCTGAACTCTCCGGATCTCCAAAAGCGCTTCTTCATTGACCGGAGAATTGGAGATTTCTTCAAAGAGATATTTCTTCCCGGTGTATCCCATTTTATCGGCCAGTTCCGTTGTAGTTTCGTCACAGATCATCGCCTTCGCGTCCAGCGTCTTTAAGATCAGTTCGATCCGGAATGCCGGCATCTCCTCATCGATCACAACATAAAAATCACCGCCGTAGATAACGCCGAAGGTGGCTGCGATCGCGGACGGTCCTTTTTCCATAAAAACA
>JAFWFQ010000001.1 GCA_017515535.1 Parasporobacterium sp.
GACAGCAAAAAACAGGACGCCGATATTTGAATGTCTGCCTGCTGACATTTCCGGTATCAGTTCTTCAACAACAACGTAGAGCATCGCACCCGCTGCAAAAGACAAAAGATACGGCATTCCGGGAACTACAAGGCTTGCGATCAAGACAGTCAGCCCTCCAAAGACCGGTTCAACTGCGCCGGAGAGGACGCCGAGCCAAAAGGACCGTGACTTGCTTTTTCCTTCCGCGTAGAGCGGCATAGAGATGATCGCTCCTTCCGGGAAATTCTGAATTGCAATACCCAGTGCAAGTGCAAGCGCACCGCCAGCAGTAATATTCGCGGAACCGGAAAGAAGCCCGGCATAGACAACACCAACGGCCATCCCCTCCGGGATGTTATGCAGTGTTACTGCCAGGACCATCATGATCGTCCGGCTCAGATGATTTCTTGGGCCTTCCGACTGATCCGCCTGATCAATATTCCTGTGCAAATGGGGGATCACATGATCCAAAAGCAGAAGAAACAGGATTCCCAGCCAGAATCCGATAAAAGCAGGAAGAAACGCCCACCGCCCCTTCCCTGCTGACTGTTCAATCGCAGGAATAATAAGACTCCAGATCGATGCCGCAACCATAACGCCTGCAGCGAAACCCGTCAAAGCTCTCTGCACACTTTTTTTCAGTTCTTTTTTCAGAAGAAAAACGCAGGCAGAACCGGCTGCAGTCCCGATAAACGGAATCAGAAGACCGATTACAACTGTTTTCATTTCCGTCCGAATAAGCCCTTCTTCTCATAAGGAGCTGATTCAATTCCTAAGAAGGTATATCCTGTCGCATCAATCGCTTCCTTAAGCTGCACATGATCAACCGACTCTTCTGTTAAGAATGAAGCCTCTTTTTTTCTCCGGGAGGCTTCCACTTTTTTTGCGGAAGGGACCGCCTTACGAATCGCATCGCAGATATGGGACTCACACATTCCGCACATCATTCCGTCAATCTTAATCGTTGTTTTAATCATATGTTCTTCCTCGATTCTATGTTCATTTCCCGGAAATTATTTTTAATCATCCGGGGTTCTTTTTTAGTACTATAACATATTTCGTTTATTTTGGTTAGCTTAAACTAACCGCGCATCCAAAAAAAAATTCCCGTCCAGATATCATTCCCTCCCAGGACCGATTGGTCACTGGCGCAGTATGATCCTCAAGATCCAATCCTGCATCCGGTCCGGAAGCAGGTTCATAAGGATCAGGAGCGGATTCCGGTTGATCTTATAGATCAGCTTAGGATGATCCGCTGAGATTGCGCGATAAGCAAGGTCCGCGATTTTTTCGGGCGGAACCTTTCTTGCTTCGACTTTATCCACAATTGTCCGGAACCGTTTCGCATTATACGAATACAGCTTCGTATTTGCGCAAAAATCATCCAGCCGTTTTGTGGAAACGTTTAACAGACCGGTATCAACTGCACCGGGTCTCAAGATGATCGTATGGATATCGAGAAGCTGAAGCTCTTTCCTTAAAGAATCTGCATACTTCTCTACCGCCGTTTTCGTGATTCCATAGATACCGGTAAACGGAAGCGGATCAAGAGGCGCCAGTTCACTTGTTGTGATCAGGATCCTTCCCCCTTTTTTGAGAAGCGGGAGAAAAGTCCGGTTGACCCGGAAGACCGCAAAAAGATTCACATTAAAGATCCGCAGGAATTCCTCTTCGTCCATTTCCACCAGAGAATTCAAATCATAGATCCCGGCCATATGGACCAAAACATCGATCTGCTCACATTCCCCCGAGATCTTTCGAAATGCCTCCTCGACAGAACCGTTATCTGTCAGGTCAGCCGGAACAAAGCAGAACCCGGAAGCCGGTCCATTTTCTGCCTCTTTCCGATCCAGTCCAAAAACATAATATCCTTCTGAAATCAGTTTGCGAACCAACGCATGCCCCATTCCGCCGCATGCGCCTGTTACAACTGCGATTCTTTTTTTCCGATACTCTGATGTCATCTTTTCGTAAAGTCAGTTCAATTGATATTATTTCTTATCTGCGGTACAAAAGACCGGCTTTGACCGCTTCTCTCTTTTCCTCCCCGCAAAGGAACCCAATCAGCTGAAGCGCAAACTCCATTGCGGTTCCCGGTCCCTTAGAGGTAAAGAGATTTCCATCACGGACAACTTCTCCCTCTGTCGGAACTGCGTCCATTAACTCGGACTCCATCCCTTCATAAATCGTCGCATTCTTTCCGCTTAAGATTCCATGAGCAGCCAGTACCATTGGTGCAGCGCAGATCGCACCGAGCGGGCGCTCTTCTTCCGCAAACCGTTTCAGGATCTTCGTCAGCGGATCATAAGCAAGAAGATTTGTTGTTCCCGGCATTCCTCCCGGAAGAAGGATCATCCTTACAAGATCAAAATCCACTTCATCAAAAAGAAGATCCGCTCCAACCGGAATCCCGTGCGCCCCTTTGACGAGCCGGTCTCCGGTCACTGAAACAGTCTTTGCAGGAATTTCCGCACGTCGGAGAAGGTCAGTTATCGTAATTGCCTCAACCTCTTCAAATCCTTCCGCCAACATGATCATTACCTGTTCTCTCATATCAATCTCCTCCGGTATTCTTTTTGTTTGCAGCTTTTCCTGAATCACGTTTTTTATTCACAATAATTCAGAAGCTCGTGCTTTAATTCTTCCACACTTCCCGCAATCAGGACAGGTTCCTCCATTTCAATCTCTTCTAAAGTTCCATAGCCATAAGTAACAGCAGCACAGTCAATCCCTGCCTCCTTTGCTCCGATGACATCATGCTCTGTATCTCCGACCATAAGGACCTTTTCCCGTTCCGTTTCTTTACCAAGTCTTTTCAGCGTCTCTTCGATCACGTCAACTTTTTTCGTCCTTTTATCGTCCATTGTACTTCCGGTCACGACTGAAAAATATGATGCAATCTGAAAATGTTCCAGTATCTGAAGCACATATTTTTCCGGCTTTGAAGATGCGAGCGCAAGATGGACTCCCTTTCCATAGAGCGCATCTAACATCTCTTTGACACCCGGATAAAGCGCGTTCTCAAAGATTCCGATTGTTGAGAAACGTTCCCTATAATAAGCAAGCGCCTGTTTTGCCTGTTCCTGGTCAAAGTGGTAGAACTTCTGAAAAGAGCCAACTAAAGGAGGTCCGACAAATTCCCGAAGTCTTTCGGTGTCGGCCTCCACGATTCCAAACTGTTCCAATGCGTATTGGACGGATTTTATGATCCCTTCTCCGGATTCCGTCAATGTCCCGTCCAGATCAAATAAAACAGTATCATAAGTATTCATATTACAACTCATCCGAGGTTTTATCGTCTTCTTTTTTTTCTTCTATAACGTCGACCGTTTCAGCTTCTTTCTTCTCTTCCGTCTTTTCTTTCTTCTTAAAGATATTCCGGATCATATCGGAATAATTTAAGGTCTTTGGAGCTTCCTCCCTCTCCACCATACTGTAGAGTCCCCTTCGCTCAAGACGGGTATTAATAATCTCTTCCGCAATATGTCCGATAACCGCAAAGACAGGAACACCAAAGAGCATTCCTCCAACGCCGCCGACCCACGCACCGACTGTGATTGCAAATAAGATCCAGATCGGACTTAAGCCGGTCGAGTTTCCGAGGATCTTCGGTCCGATCAGGTTTCCGTCGATCTGCTGAAGAACAATAATAAAGATCGTAAAGATCAGGGCCTCTTTCCACCCTGTCATCAACATGATCAAAATACTCGGGATCGCACCGATAAACGGACCAAATGACGGAATAATATTGGTTACGCCGACAAGTACCGAAACCAGAAGCGGATAAGGAAGGTGAAGAATCAACATCCCGATCCCGCAAAGGATACCAACGATCAGCGAATCAAAAATCTTTCCTGTAAAAAAGTTGCTGAAAATATTAGAGCATTCTCTGGCCATCTTTGATATCTGGGCTGCCTTCCCCGGTTTAAATGTCGAGTAGAAAAGCTTTCTTAACGACTTTTCCAGATTTAGCTTGTCTGAAAGAATATAGACAGAAACGAAAATAGCGAGGATTCCTTTTATTATTCCCGAGACAACTCCTGCAGATGTGGAAAGAACCATCGGAAGAGCTCCTTCGGCCCAGTCTTTAAGTCTTTCTGTCAGGGTCGGTATCAGGTTATGGATGCTTGTCGTCAAAAATTCCAGATTCAGATTTTTAAAATGAGCCTCTATCGATGTTATCCATTTTTCCAACGTGATAGAGAACGTTCCGACCATACTGATCAGAGATTTGATGCTTGTTACAAACTGCGGAATAACAATATAAAACAAGGCAGCGAGAAGTCCTAAAACAATTATATAGGCAATCAGGAGAGAAAGTGCTTTTCTAAGCTTCCTCTTTTTCGTCATATGGAGCCATTTCCCAAAGAATGTAAAATCCAGAAACTTGTATAACGGATTTATCAGGTACGCAATAATGATTCCGATAACAAACGGAGAAAGGACTCCAAGAACGACTCTGACTGCAGACCAGACATGGGAGAAATCAAAAACGATCTTTACGATCAGTGCGCAGATCAAAAAGCCTACGATGGCATAGACCGTAATCGTAAAGTATTTGGAATTTCGGTAAAACTTATTCTTCTGCATTTTGTTTTTGAGTCTCCGGTTTTGTCATGTTAATTATACGGGAAAATCGCTTTATTTTCAAAACTCTAATAGTTCAATCCCGTTATCGAGAAGAACCTTGTCTGCTGCCTCATTATCATCCACTCTGGCAACAATATGGGCCGTATCGGAATCCGAGGTAATGATCGCATACATATATTCAACACTTAGTCCGTTCTCAGCAAGGATTCCAAGGACCTTTGCAAGTCCGCCGACCTCGTCCGGAACCTTAAAACCGCAGACTTCACGGACTTTTGCAGTCTGACCCGCAGAAGAAAGCGCGACCAAAGCTTTATCTGTATCATCAACGATCATCCTTGCGATCCCAAAATCCTTGGTATCTGCAACGGTCATCGCTTTTAAATTGATCTTCGCATCTGCGAGGATCGAAGCAAGGTTTGCAAGCGTCCCCGGCTTGTTTTCCAAAAAAACGGATAGCTGTTTTACTGCCATTTTACGTTCTCCTTTCCCGATCTTCGTTAATCTGAGAGTTTTCTCTTATCAATCACTCTCACGGCTTTCCCTTCACTTCTGGCAATCGTCTTCGGCGCAACAAGATGCACATTCGGAACGATTCCAAGCATTGCCTTGATTGCACCCTTCAGTTTCTTCTCCCGCTCAGAGATCGATTTAACGGTATCATCGAACTGATCCGGAAGAAGTTCAACATAGATGTCGAAGATATCTGTGGTTCCCTCTCTTGAAACCTCGATCTGATAGTTTTCAGAATAGTTTTCTTTCAGCAGTACCGCCTCGATCTGTCTCGGGAATACATTGACACCCTTGATGATCATCATATCGTCGCTTCGTCCGGTCGGCTTCTTCATTTTGATAAAAGTCCTGCCGCAGGAACACTGTTCTCTTTCAAGCATGCAGATATCTCTTGTCCGGTAACGGATCAGCGGAAATGCTTCTTTATCGAGACAGGTAAAGACAAGTTCTCCCTTCTCTCCTTCCGGAAGGACCTCTCCGGTTTCCGGATCAATGATTTCTGCAAGAAAATGGTCTTCGTTTATATGCATTCCGGTCTGGGCAGAACACTCAAAGGAGACACCGGGGCCGGAGATCTCAGTCAGTCCATAAATATCATAAGCCTTGATCCCAAGACCTTTTTCGATGGTCTTTCTCATTTCATTCGTCCACGGTTCCGCCCCGAATATACCACATTTCAGTGTCAGACGGTCCGGACTGATTCCTTTTTCTTTAAAGCATTCTGCGATATATGCCGCATAAGAAGGCGTACAGCAAAGGCAGGTCACGTTCAGGTCCTGCATAAAGGTCATCTGCCGGTCAGTATTCCCGGAAGACATCGGAACTGTAAGACTTCCGACTTTATGGGAGCCGTCATGTAATCCTGACCCTCCGGTAAAAAGGCCATAGCCATAACTGACCTGTACAACATCCTCTTTATCAACACCTGCTGCAACCAGTGCTCTTGCGCAGCAATCACTCCAAAGATCCAAATCGTTCTGTGTATAATATGCGATGACGCGTTTCCCGGTTGTTCCTGACGTGGAATGGATTCTTACACACTCAGAAAGGTCAACTCCCAAAAGTCCGTAAGGATAAGTATCCCGCAGGTCCGACTTTGATACAAACGGAAGCTTGTAAAGATCTTCGATTCCTTGGATATCTTCCGGCTTAACGCCTTTTTCATCCATCAGTTTTTTGTAATACGGCACATGCTCATAAACGTGCTGTACCTGTTTCACGAGTTTTTCGGATTGAAGTTTTTTGATCTCTTCAACCGGCATCGTTTCAGTTTCAGGCTGATAATACTTTCTTTTTCCCATCTTTTTCTATTCCGGCAAATCTCTTCGTCCGGAATTGTCCTTTCTCCCTCGATTTTAAGGGTTTTTTTGACTGCCATACTAAATCGTTAAAGTATATGCTATCATATTTTTAAAAAAAGAAAAATATTTTTTCCATAATGCATAAAAGTATGATACACTCCTCTTTATGAAAAAGGGAATATGGGGATTATTATTAATTTTAATATTTATTATTACCAGCTGCGGCCGTGCGGAAGTTGCTCCGGGTGAGCTTACGACGTATGCTCCTCCGGTGGAAACAACGACAGAACCGGAAACGACAACAACGGAAGAAACAACAACGGTTCCTCCGGATGTCTATGTCGGTGATATCCTGATTCCGGGAGATGCGACAGAGGCAGATATTTCTTATGTGGATGTCAAATACCTCGGCGTCGATATGAACAAGGTTTTGGATTCTCTTCCGTATCTGAAAAACATCAACATGATCGGCTGCGGGCTTACGAATGCGGAATATGCCGCACTTCAGGACAGCCATCCGGATGTCAAGATTCTTTGGGAAGTCAATCTGACATACTGGACCCTTCGGACTGATGCGGTTGCGTTCTCTACTTTTAAGGCCGTTGGACAAAACTACTGGCTGACGAATCAGGACGCTTACTATCTTAGATATTGCACTGACCTTGTCGCACTGGATATCGGTCACAACATGGTTTCCGATATTTCCTTCCTGCAATATCTTCCGAATATCAAAGTCCTGATCCTGGTGGATAATATGAAGCCGTTTGATGAGACCGGCGGGTATCTGGAATACCTTGAAGACTGTTCCTGGATCAGCTACTGCAAGAAACTTCGCTATCTGGAGATTTTCGTATCTGATGTCAAGGACCTGAGTTTCCTCAAAGATACCCCATTGATCGAGGATCTTAATATCTGCTACTCTTATGTTGACAGCACGGAGTACCTGAAGGATCTTCCCCATCTCCAGAGACTGTGGATGGAAGGAACGGATGTTCCGTACGAAGACTTTGAAGAGTTAGAGAAACTCTATCCGGATGCAACGCTTGTTTACTGGGGTTCCGGATCCGTAGACCAGGGCTGGCGTGACGGCGACCACTATTGGGCGATGAGAAATATGGTGATCAACAATGTCATCGATCCGGTCTATGCAGACTAACATTTTTTCACAAACCAGAAAACGCCATCCATTACGGATGGCGCTTTTTTTATTTCTCTTTCCATGCAGGATCAATCTCTTTGATAGATATCGTTTCCGTAGATGTCGATTGCAACGATTGCAGGAAAATCTTCCACATACATCTCGCGGACTGCTTCCGTCCCGAGTTCATCAAATGCGATCACTTTACTTTGCTTGATTCGTTTTGAAAGCAAAGCGCCGGCACCGCCGACTGCTGCAAAATAGACAGCCTTTTCTTTTTTGATCGTTTCGATCACTTCCGGACTTCTCCTGCCTTTTCCGATCATTCCTTTCAGTCCGAGAGAAAGAAGGACCGGCGTATATTTATCCATTCGGGAAGAAGTCGTCGGTCCGGCAGATCCAATGACCTGCCCTTCTCTTGCCGGTGTCGGCCCGAGATAATAGATCACATTCCCATTCAGATCGAAGGGAAGCTCTTCTCCCTTATCGATCAGTTCGACAAGCTTCTTATGGGCGGCATCCCTTGCAGAATAAATGATTCCTGTAATCCGGACCATATCTCCCGTATGCAGTTCCTTTATCGTTTCCTCTGTCAGAGGGGTTGTTATTATTTTATTCATTTCTGTTGTCCTTTATCTTTTCCGTTTGACGATTGCCGTCCTCTTTCTGTCCTTCAGTTCTCTTCGGTCAGATCACCCGGCTGATATGGCGGTTTACATGGCAGCAAATATTGACTGCGACCGGAAGTCCCGCAATATGGGTCGGATACGTTTCTATATTGACACCCAGACAGGTTACACTCCCGCCAAGCCCTGCCGGACCGATTTCAAGCGCATTAAGCCGCCGGAAGATCTCATCTTCCAGCTTCCGGATATGTTCCTTTTCATTATGGGAACCAACTTCCCTGGTCAGTGCTTTTTTAGAAAGCAGCGCGCATTTTTCAAACGTTCCTCCGATCCCGACGCCGACAACGACCGGCGGGCAGGCATTCGGTCCCGCAAGCCGGACAGCATCCACAACCGCCTCAATTACGCCTTCCTCCCCGTCTGCCGGTTTCAGCATATAGACCCGGCTCATATTCTCACTTCCGAAGCCTTTCGGTGCAAGCGTAATCTTTACATTCTCTCCCGGAACGATCTGATAATGGATCACAGCCGGAGTATTGTCCTTTGTATTTTCTCTGACCAGAGGATCAGAAACGACCGATTTCCTGAGGTATCCTTCCGTATACCCTCTCCTGACACCTTCATTAACGGCCTCTTCCAGATTTCCTCCGGTAAAAAGAACCTCCTGTCCGATCTCAAGAAATACGACCGCCATCCCGGTATCCTGACAGATCGGGATCTTTTCGTTTCCGGCGATTTCCATGTTTTCATCCAGGATCTCAAGGATCTGTTTTCCGAGGTCTGATCGTTCCTGCTGCCAAGCCGTTTTCAACGCAGCTTTCATATCCTCCGAAAGGGAAAAATTGATCTCCATCGCCATCTCTTTTATGGCATCCGTAATAGCAGTTACTTTGATTTCACGCATTTTTCTCTCGTTTCTTTACAAATGTATTACTGTCTGGCGTTATCATAACATATTCGTAATAAATCTTTCACGATTTTTCCATAAATATTGTGCAATATTAGGGAATCGAAAATCCAGGAGGAAGGTTATGGCAATTCGAAAATTCTTCATTGTATTACTTCTATTAATGACCTCGCTTATTGCAGCCGGATGTGCCGGAGAAAACTCATCTTCTTTTCCGGATGAATCGGAGTATTCCGAAGACCTTCTTGCTCTTGGATCGGTCAACCGGTATGCCGGCGTTGTCGTTGGAAGCGGGGAAACAACAATCGAAAAAGATGAATCAAGAACGATAAGCTCTATCCAAGTCTCTGCCGGAGATACGGTTTCCGCCGGGCAGGTCCTTTTCACCTATGACGGAGCCAAGGATCAGCTCGCTTATGATCAGGCCGCAATTGAACTGGAGCAGATGCGGCTTACGCTTGATTCTTATGGTACCCAGCGTTCAGAGCTCGAATCAGAAAAGGCTGCAGCGCCAGAATCAGAACAGCTCTCTTATACGATTCAAATTCAGGAACTTGATACGACGATCCGTGAAGAAAGTTACAATATTACCCTCAAAGAAAAGGAAGTAGCAAATCTTCAAAACTCAATCGGCGAACTCGAAGTAAAAGCTCCGGTCTCCGGAAAAGTCCAGTCGATCAATCCCGAAGGCGGAACCGACGCCAATGGTAATCCGCTTCCGTTTATGATCCTCGTGCGGACAAGTACTTACCGCATTAAGGCATATGCCAATGAAGAGACGATCTCAGAGCTCCAGCCGGGAATGAAGATCCTTGTCCGATCCAGGACCGATACAAATACCTGGACCGGAAAAATCGAATCGATCGATTACAAAAAACCATCTCCGGCTCAGGGCGGTGATTATGACGAAGCTGATCCGGATACCTCCGTTTCCTCAAAATATCCGGTCTATGTCGAACTGGATTCCTCGGACGGATTAATGCTCGGACAACATGTCTTTATCGAACCGATTGCTGAAGAGCCGGCAGTTGATACACAGGAAGAAGTTGCTGCTCCGGAAACGGCAGCCAGCGAGGTGGCACCATGATCCTTAGAATGCATGATATCTGTAAAGATTTTCCGCTCGGCGAGGGAACGATCCGGATTCTGGATCATATAAATCTGGAGGTCGAAGAAGGGAGCTATCTAGCAATTATGGGCCCTTCCGGTTCCGGAAAAACGACACTGATGAACCTGATCGGATGTCTCGATGTTCCGACCAGTGGAGAATACGAGCTTGCAGGAAGAACGATAACCAACTGCAGCGACGATGAACTTGCGGAGATCCGGAATAAAGAGATCGGCTTTGTATTCCAGTCCTTTAATCTTCTCCCGAAAATGTCAGCGCTCGAAAACGTTGCGCTTCCTCTTCTTTACGGAAATGTTAAAAAAGCCGAGCGTCTGGAACGTGCGCGAGCCGCTTTGGAGACGGTGGGTCTTTCTAACCGTGTTGATTTTATGCCGGAGCAGATGTCCGGCGGACAGTGTCAGCGGGCTGCGATCGCCCGGGCAATCGTTGGCGGGCCTTCGCTTCTTCTTGCTGATGAGCCGACCGGAGCGCTCGATTCTGCTTCCGGAAAACAGGTCATGAAACTCTTTGATGCTCTTCATAAACAGGGAGCAACAATTATTATGATCACACATGACCATACGATTGCTTCTTATGCGGACCATACACTTTCAATCTTTGACGGACAGCTTTCCGACGTTGGAAAAGGAGGCAGATATGAAGAAGAATAAGAAAAAATGGATCATTATTCTTTCCGCTGCGTTCCTTGCTGCAATCCTTGCGTTCCTTTTGATTTTTAAACCGTTCGGAAAGAAAACTATCGATGTTTATCCTGTCTCGGAAATAGTTATGAACGATTATTCGGACAGCTTTTCAGAGATGACCGGTTCCGTCCGTGCAGAAGGATTTCAAAGCATCCGTCTCTCCTCTACCCAGACCGTAAATGAGATCTATGTCCAGAAAGGACAGCATGTTGAAGCGGGTGATGCTCTTCTCTCTTACGACACAACGCTTACGGATATCGCAATCGAAAAAGCCAATCTGGATGTGCAGAAGAAAAAACTGGAACTGGAAAAAGCATATGCGGAATTGAATGAAATAAACAGCCTGGTTCCTTCTTCTGAAGTACTTGTAGAACCGGATAATTCCTGGATCCATTACGATCCGGTAACGACTCCGTATCTCCTTACCGGAACAGGAACAGAAGACGACCCGATGTATTTTGTGATTGATAACACAAATCTTTTCAGTACCTCTTTTTTCCGTGAACTCCTTCCGGAGGGAACTGAAAAACTCTTTGTCGTCCTTCTTATAAGAGAACACAATGCGGTAAACGGAAAAATCGAGGAATCTTTTGGTTTCGAAATCTATTGCACGGAAGAAGACTTTTCATTTAAACCATTTGAGCCGGTGATCCCGGAATCGATCATTCACTATGATCAGCCTGAAGAACCGTATTATGAGCATGAAGGGTCTGACTATACTGCTGCAGAGATCGTACTTATGCGTTCGCAGCAGGAGGCAAAGATTCGTGATCTGGAATTACACATCCAGGTTTCCCAGCTCGAATATGAAAAGAAGGTCAAAGAGTCTTCTGATAATGTTGTCCGTGCAGTGACCGCCGGAACTGTCAAGCTTGTCCGCGATCCCGAGGCCGCCTCTCAAAGCGGAGAACCGGTGATCCAGATCTCTGCCGGCGGCGGATTTTATGTTGATGTTGCTGTCGGAGAACTCATGCTTGATACGGTCCGTCCCGGAATGAAAGTTTCCGTTTCAAAATGGGATGGAGGAGATTCCATGACCGGAACGGTTGAATCAGTTTCCGATATGCCGGTAGATAATAACGGATATTTTTCAGGAAGCGGAAACCAAAATGTCTCTTATTATCCGCTTACGATCTCGATTCCGGAAGATGCACCGTTAGCGGAAGGTGATATGCTTACCGTTACCGCAGATGATAATACCGCAGCCGGATCTTCGTTCTATATTGAGAATATGTTTCTGCTAAGGGAAAACGGAAAAACTTATGTCTTTGTCAAAGGTGAAAATGATCGTCTCGAAAAACGGGAAGTTCAACCGGGAAAAGACCTTTATGGATCGGAAACAGAGATTAAAGAGGGTCTTACAAAGGATGATCTGATTGCTTTTCCTTATGGCAAAAATGTCAAAGCCGGGGCCCCGGTCCGGATCGAATCGGCCTCCAGCTTATACAATTATTAACTGAGAGGAGGCCTGAGATGAAAGAAAACATCCTGTTATCATTTCAAAGTATTTTAAATCACAGACTCCGTTCTCTTCTTACGATGCTTGGAATCATTATCGGAATCGCTTCGATCATCACGATCGTCTCTACGATCAAGGGGACAAATGAACAGATCAAATCTAATCTGATCGGTTCCGGAAATAATGTCGTGACGGTTTCACTTTCTTCTGTTGAGGGATACTATGATCCGGAATACTCCGAGATTCCAAATAATGTCCGGATCTGCACAGAGAAAGACCGAAAAGAACTCCTTTCCCTATCCGGAGTGAAGGACGCGGCGCTTTATCTTCAGCGCACCTGGAGTGAAGGCGTATTTTTCAGAAACAATTCCTTCAGCGGGAAGGTGGTCGGAGCGGATATCAACTATCTGTCTGTCTACGGCTACCGGCTCGACAAAGGGCGAGGATTTATTTCAGAAGACTTTACTGCCCGGCGAAAAGTTGTTATTGTGGAAAGTACAGTTGTCGCTTCTCTTTTCGAGGGCGAAGACCCCATCGGCCAAACGCTTGAGATCAAAGGGGAACCCTTTACTGTGGTTGGGATCGTATCTCCCGGAAATGAAACAAAACTCAAAATTGAAACGCCGGAAGATTATTATATGTATAACCAGAATTCCAGTGGAACGCTTTTTGTTCCGATTGATTGCTGGCCGGTCCTTTACCGGTACGACGAGCCTCCTATGGTCGCGATCAAGTCAGCCTCTACAGATACAATGACCGTTGCCGGAACAAATGCGGCAAACGCCCTAAACAAAAACCTTGTGACCGGGGAGAACTATAAATATACAGCGGTCGATATCCAGGAACAGGCTTCCCAGATTCAGGAATTTACAAGTTCGACAAACCGTCAGCTGATCTGGATCGCCGGAATCTCGCTTCTTGTTGGAGGAATCGGCGTTATGAATATCATGCTTGTTTCAGTAACGGAGCGAACCAGAGAGATTGGCTTGAAAAAGGCGATCGGAGCAAAGAAAAAACGGATCCTGCTCCAGTTCCTGACAGAAGCCGGTGTCCTTACGTTCCTCGGCGGACTGATCGGTGTCCTTGCGGGGATCGGATTCTCATTCCTGCTCTCCGGCCTGATCGGAACACCGACAGCAATCAGCTTTCCGGCCTGTCTGATCGCGGTCGTCTTTTCAATCGTGATCGGGGTTGTCTTCGGTTTGATTCCGGCAGTTAAGGCTTCAAACCTGAATCCGATCGATGCGTTAAGGAGAGATTAAAAAGAAATGGCAGAAATCATTTCAAAACAAATATCCGAAGATGGGACAAAGAAATATCTGCTTCAGTATGAAGACGGAATACAGATTGAAACCGTCCTGATGACCCATGCTTACGGGAACAGTCTTTGTGTTTCCAGCCAGGCAGGCTGCAATATGGGCTGTATGTTCTGTGCATCCGGATTATTAAAGAAAGTCCGGGATCTTACTGCAAAGGAGATGCTGGATCAGTTTCATACCGTCTCAAAGGACTTATCAGAGGAGTCTCTTATAACACATGTCGTTGTAATGGGGACAGGCGAACCGTTTGATAATTACGCTGAGGTCCTTCAGTTCTGCAATCTGGTCAGCGACCCGAAAACAATGGGAGAAACACTTGCAGTCGCCCCTCGTCATATCACGGTCAGCACAAGCGGGATCATCCCGAAGATCCTGGAATTCGCATCTACCGAAAAACGTTTTAACCTGGCGGTTTCCCTTCATGCTCCGACCAATGATCTTCGAAACAGGATGATGCCTGTAAACCGCAAGTATCCGGTCGACGAACTTGTTAAGTCCGCTCTCCGCTACAGTAAACAGACAAAGCGCCGGGTCGCTTTTGAATATCTTCTCCTTGACGGAATTAACGACAGCGAAAAAGATGCCCTGGCGCTGGCAGATCTGCTCTCTTTTGAAGGTTTGGATTCTTCTGACTATTTCTATGTTAACCTGATTCCCTATAACCCGGTCCGCGAGTTCGGACTTCGCGGTTCCGAAAAAGAAATTGCGCTGAAGTTCTACGATGTTTTAATGAAACAGGGAATCAAGGCAACGCTCCGGAAGGAACACGGACAGGATATCGCCGCGGCCTATGGTCAACTCCGCCTAAAATAAAAACACGGAGAGGATCACTCCCCTCCGCCGTTTTCAAATCATTATTGTTTCTCAATCATTTTTAATGTGAACATCAAGCTGATCGAACGGAACAACGATATTGTTCGCATCAAAGGTTTCTTTTACAGCATCAAGAAGATTAAAATATGTATCCCAGTATTCTTCTGTCTTGCACCATGCGCGCATCGTGATCCTTATGCCGTTTCCTGCACCGTAATCGGTAACTCTTGCAAACGGCTCCGGAGACTGAAGAACTTTTTCTTCCTTATTGCAGACATCGAGAAGAAGTTCCCGTACTTTGACCGGATCGTTTCCACCGACAGAGAATTCGAGATCGACTCTTCTAAGATCCTTCTCGGTATAGTTGATCACGGTTCCGGTTGAAAGCGCGCTGTTCGGAAGATAAACGGTCTTATTGTCTAAAGTTTTGATCTTTGTATAGCAGATCCTAATATCTTCAACAATTCCCTCTTCTCCCTGTGCAGAGATAAGATCATCAACCTTAAACGGACGGGTGACCAGGATCATGACACCACCGGCAAGGTTCGCTAATGTACCGTTAATTGCAAGACCTGCAGCAACGCCAACAGATGCGATCAGGGCGGAGATACCGCTTGTTTCGATTCCCAGATATCCGATCAGACAAATCACGACAAGAATCTTCAAAACAATTTTTCCCGCATATAGAAACGTCCTCGTCAGCGTCTTATCATACTTTGGATTGTTTTCAAATTTCTTCGCGAATCTCTTTGCTACTGCGTTAATGATCTTGAATGCAATAAACAGAATAATCAAGGCGATCAGGATCTTGACCCCTGTATGGGTCGCCCAATTTATGATCGTGTTTAAGAATTCCTGCATACTAATTCACTCCTTTCGCTGTTATCCATTTTATTATAAGCCAAATGCTTCACAAACTTTTTGCAGTTCCTCCCGGATCTCGATATGCTGTGGGCATGCTTCTTCACAGGCACCGCACTGAATACATTCATTCGCAGTCGCTCTTCCCTGTGCTTTTACAAGGAATCCCATCTGGTTTTCAGCAAACTGCTTATTTCCATAGAGTGTCAGAACATTCATCGCGGTAAACGACCCGGAGATTCCAATATCCTGAGGACATACTTTTGCGCAATAATTGCAGGTCGTACAAGGGATGACCGGATAGGAACTCAAAACCTCCCTTGCTTCTTCGATCACCTTTCTCTGGGCGTCATCCAGCCCCTGAAAATCTTTCATATAAGAAAGATTGTTTTCCATCTGTTCGAGAGAACTCATTCCGGAAAGGACAGTGATCACGCCCTCCAGATCCGCTGCAAAACGGATTCCCCAGGAAGCAAGCGAGGACTCCGGCTCAGCGTTTTGAAGGAGCTGCGCAACTTTTTCCGGCGGATTCGCCAAGAGTCCACCTTTGACCGGTTCCATGATCACGACCGGTTTTTCGTGTTTTCTCGCAACCTCATAACATTCGCGTGACTTAATTGCCGGATTCTCCCAGTCCGCATAATTGATCTGAAGCTGGACAAATTCCATCTCCGGATGAGCTGTCAAAATCTCGTCTAATTCTTCGGGTGTTGAGTGGAACGAAAACCCGATATGCTTGATCAATCCGGCTTTTTTCTTTTCCTGTATCCAATTCCACATATCAAATTTATCAAAGACACCGGTCCTTGCCCCGCCAAGGTTATGAAGCAGATAAAAATCAAAATACCCTGCGCCGGTCCGTTCAAGAGACAGATCAAACTGAGCATATGCCTCTTCTTTTGTCTCGCAACGTATCCAAGCTGCATTTTTTGTTGCCAGCTGGAATTTTTCTCTCGGATAACGCTCTACCAGTGCCTGCCTGATCGCATCTTCGCTTCCTTCATAGGCCCAGGCAGTATCAAAATAGGTAAAGCCGGCATCTAAAAACCGGTCTACCATTTCTTTGACTTGTTCCACGTCAATTCCGTTTTCCGTTTTCGGAAGGCGCATCAGGCCAAATCCGAGCTTTTTAATATCTTCTCCCAAGTAACTCATATCCTGCCCACTCCTTTCATAAAATCTTCACACAGGTATTATATAACAAGTTATCAAAGAATTGAAATCAAAATCCACCTTTGATAGAATATTGCTATATGGAGAAGAACAGGCGGAAACGGATTTTTGAAATCATACAGATCGGAAACCGCGGTGACGCAATCAGTCGTTTTTTAGACTATTTTATCGTCATTGTTATTTTTGTGAATATCGCAGTCCTCTTCATGGAAACGTTCGAGGTTTTTGAACCCTATATGACGGTCCTGAAGATCATCGAAGCGGTTACGATCGGGATTTTTATTGTTGAATATATTCTTAGACTCTGGACGGCGGATTTCCTTTATCCGGGCTATAGCCGGATCAAGGCAGCCGGCCGTTTTATTATTTCCTTTGACGGAGTCGTGGATCTCCTTACGATCCTACCGTTCTTTTTCCTTTCCGGTTTTGTCGGATTCCGGATCCTCAGGGTCGTTCGTATTTTCCGTCTTTTCCGGGTCAATGCATCTTATGACTCCTTTAACGTTATTGCAAACGTTTTCAAAAAAAAGAAGAACCAGATCTTTTCCTCTGTTTTTATTATCCTTATGCTGATGCTTGTTTCTTCGCTCTGTATCTACAGCGCGGAACACGAGGCCCAGCCGGAACTATATAAAAACGCCTTCTCCGGAATCTGGTGGAGTTTGTCGACGATCTTTACCGTCGGATACGGGGATATTTACCCGATTACTCCTTTAGGTCAGATCATGACAGTTGTTATAACCTTCCTCGGAGTCGGTGCGGTCGCGATACCGACCGGTATCATTTCCGCAGGTTTCGTGGAAGAATATCGGGAGATTGCCAGAGCTTCTAGACAAAGCGAGGAGGTACGCCATACGATGATCGAGTTCATCAGCGAAGGGAGTCCTTATGATGGAATGAATGTAAAAGAAGCCGAAAGAAAGATCAGTTGTGACATTATGGCGATTCAAAGGGACGGCGAGCTTATCGTCCCGGTCGATACAACAACGATCCGTGCCGGGGATACGCTGATCAGCCACCGGTTTCTGGAGTGAAATGCCAGTTTTTTATTGACTCTACCGCTATATCCGTTAAAATATATCAGATAGACTTGAATATTATTACTTAATTATTAATTACAAGGATTTAAGAGAAAACATTATGTCGAATTCATCCTATAATCAGAATCCAAGACGACGCGTTTCGTCTTCTGGAAATCAAGTATACAGAGCCCGCCGGACATCTAGAAGACCCCAGTCTTCTGATGACGAGCTTTTCAATACACAAACCGTCAGGAGTAGAAGTTCTGCTTCGATCCGGGAACGAAGCGGCCGAACTCAGAGACAACGCTCTGCTGCTTCCAGACCGGAAGAGACGCAAAGACCGCGTTCTTCTTCTGAGTATTACTACAATACTTCAAAACCCAGGAAAGGTTCTTCCGATCCCGGTAACCGGGCGCGCAGGAGCAGGCCGGATCAGCAGACAACCTATTATCGTGCTCCAAAGAAACGCAAAGCCCAAAAGCGCCGTTCCAAGGCTCCGATAATCATTCTTCCGATCGTAATTGTAATTCTGGCAATTGTTCTGTTCTTCGGTCTTAATTTTCTTGCTACGAAGAAACAGGCGACCGCTATGAAAGACAATCTCGAGCTTGTTCTCAACTACGCAAAAGAAAAAGACCCTGCAAGCGCAAGGGATGCCCTTTCAAAATCAATTGACGCAAGGGAAAAACTGAACGCAAAGCTTTCCGGAGGCTTTTGGTCTTTGGCCGGAAAAATCGGACCGATCGGTAAAGAGCTCGAAACCGGAAAAGAACTGATTTCTCTCGTTGGTGATGCACAGGATGTTATTCTTACCCCGTTGCTCGATCTGATGGAATCACAGCCTCTTACAAACCTGAAGATTGGAGAAAGCGGATTTAACGTTTCGCTTGTAAATCAATATCTGGATTTCGTGGAAGATATCCAGCCGGAACTTGATAAACTGATCAATGGGATTTCCGCAGTCGATACGTCTTCCATGATGGGCGGATATGTCGGGAAATATAAAGATAAATTATATGAGTATGTAGACTCTTACCAGCAGGCCTCTGCTCTTCTTCCGCTTTTAAGGACGATCCTGGGAAACGGAGAAGACCGGCTCTATCTTCTTGCAGCTCAGAATTCCGCAGAGATACGTGCTTCCGGCGGATTCCCTGGATCCATCGGCACGATCCGTATTAAAGACGGCGTTCTTCAAATCGGTGATTTCCAGAGCGTTTATTATAGTTTTGCTTATGATGTTTCTGAAGAATCCGGAGTCACACAGGACGAGGTCGATCTGTTTAATGCATGGGTCTATGCCCCGAGAGATGCCTGCTTTATTCCGGCCTTTGAACGGACTGCAAAAATCTGGGCGGTCGGATTTGAAGATTTTCAGAGAGAACATGGCGCAACAGATCCGGAAGGCTACTATGAGCGTCTCGAAAGAGTTTTAGACGGAAACGAGCCGGGACTCACTCGGCCATACGGATTAGATGGTTCCTATATGATCACTCAAGATCCAGGTGCTCCTGTCGATATAAATCCGGGAAACACACCCGCACCTGATACTCAGCAGGAAGGCGGCGGTGACCAGGGCGGTGACCAAGGCGGCGGCGACCAGGGTGGCGGCGACCAGGGTGGCGGCGACCAAGGCGGTGGCGGCGACCAAGGCGGTGGCGGCGACCAGGGTGGCGGCGGCGACCAGGGCGGCGGTGTAGAAGGCGGCGAAGTC
>JAFWFQ010000051.1 GCA_017515535.1 Parasporobacterium sp.
AGGAAGGATCCGACAGCCCTTGCCTTGTTATAGACATCGCCGAATGTCAGGCTCTCCTTTTCACCGGCAAATGCCGTCTTGTCAGCAAACTGTTCTGTCGTTTTTTCCAGATAATTCAAAATATTTGTGATCATTTTTAGCTCCGCCTTTTCTGCTTCTTTTTTGGTCCGGTTTCACCCGGACCGCTATTTGCATTTTAATTCTATGATTCCCCGTTACCATCCGTACAAGCCTGTGCAAGAGCAAGGGGCATATTTACAATATTACAAAAATAATGACCAGCGCGATCACAACGACCGCGACAGCCGCGATACAGATCGTCAGGATTCGCTTCTGTTTTCTTTTTTCCGCCCGTTCTTCCCTTCTCTGACGAACCTCAAAATCATCTAATAAGACTGCAGGCTCTTTCCGGACCGGTTCTTTCCGGGAAGATTTCTTCTTTGTTTTAGGTTCTTCTACCGGTTTATCCGGATCATAGACCGTAAAAAAAACAGGATCCTGCGGTGGAGCACTGTTGATCTCACCTGGTTTTTTCAGTGAGAATACAGAAGCCGCATCGCCCTGTTCTTCGTAATGATTCCTGTCATAACGGTCTTCGACCTGTTCCGGAGAGCGGAACAGTTTATCGACCGACTGAACGGTCTCTTGATTCGTGATTTCTTCTTGTACTGTCTTTTTCCCTGTTCGTTTCATTCTGATATCAGTTCAAGATACTTCTCTTTTACTTTGCATCCGCAAAGTCTTACGGTTGTTTGCGCGAGCACTTCCATTCCGTCAAGAAATCCGCTTCCGATCTTTTCATCCCTTTTTACAAGAGAAAGCTCGGTGCAGCCTAAGATGATCGCCTGGGCGCCGTTGGCCTTGAGTTCCTTTTCCACGCTCTCAAAACGATCCAGTTCCGCCGGAATATTGGCCTTTACATTCTGGTAAATAATATGCATGACATTCTTCTGCATTTCAGGAGAAGGGATGACCGGTTCGATCCCGTATTTCTCAAACGCTTTCTGAAAGAGTCCGGAATGAACGGTTCCGTCGGTCGCCATGATCCCGGCTTTCGTGATCCCTTTATTGTTCAGGTAAGCAGCCGTCTCTTCCACAATATTGATGAAAGGATGTGTAAACTCCTGCTCCAGCGTCTTTGCAAAATAATGCGCGGTAATACACGGCATGCAAAGATAATCCGCGCCTGCTTCTTCCAATTTCTTTCCGATACGGATGATCTCCGGAAGCGGGTTCGGTTTTGAATGGTCCAGAATATACTCTGTTCTGTCGGGAATAGAAGGAATATTATAGATGATCATGTCCAGATGTTCCTGATCCACCTCAGCATCCGTCATACGGATGATCAGTTCCATATAATGGGACGTCGCAATCGGTCCCATGCCTCCAATCACACCAATAATCTTTTTTTCCATAACTTAATTATTTTATTCCTTGCATAATTCGATGTCAACCGCTATAGACGGGAATCTAAGAAAGTTTACATCGTTCTTCCCGAAGAAAAAGAGTCCGGGGCTTTTTAAATCAATAAATGATAATAAACGCCGTATCCCGATCAAAAACGATTTGTCCGATATCTACTCCGTCCCAGTCAATTCCCGCAAAATACTCCTGATATGCTTCCTCAGGGTATGGAACGATATTAAATCTTCTGTTTACCGTATATGGCATGATCTCTCTCCGGCTCCAGTCAAAGGCATAAGCCCGGTTATTAATGTTCTTGCTGCCGATCACACCGGGAAGTTTCCAGGTAAAGGAATCATCCATGTGCCAGGCAATATTATTGACGGTATTACCGGTTGCCTCTTCATAGGACAGGATCTGTTCATAATAGAAGCGGGCATCATCCTGATCAATTTGATTTGTTTTGATCATGCCGTTGTAGATCAGCATAGTATAAATCCCGCCTACGATCAGATCCGCTATCAGGATCGCGGCAAAAAATCCGGAAAACAGCCGTTTTAAGGAGCCCTCCTGCATTAGAAGAATCTGAAACAGGAAAAAAATCCAAAACGGAAGGATCACAGCAAACCCGTATGTCGTTCTGTGCGGCAAATACGCCTCAAAAAAGACCGTGAAAAATGTGCCGATCAGGATCAGTATCGTGGATGTCATCCAAAGAACTAGGTCATATCCCCTGCGTCCCTTTGACCCGCAGCCGTTTTTCCGAAAGATCAGATAGATTCCGAAACAAAGAACCAGAAACAAAAGGATCGTATAAAACCAGTTTGGCATCAGTCCGTCACAGTTTTTCAATAAACCTCCCAGCGTTTCCCTAAGCGACTGAAAGGAACTTCCAATTGACACTTCGGAAAAGCTTCCTCTGCTCCCATGGGGCGCAAAGAGATTGATACAGGTCAGGACCGGGATCACCGCGACAAGAATCGCACCGATCGTGGTGCAGAGCCTTTGAATCAATTCAAAGGGACTTTTCTTTTTCAGTCCGTCACTGTAGATTATGACAATCGCAGTAAATAAGAACCAAAAAAGACAAGTCTGACGGAAAAACAAGGAGGCACAGAGCAAAAGGATCCCGACAACTTTCCACACTTTTCTCTTTTCCAGAAAGACCCATGCGCCAGCAATCGCAAGAAGGTCTCCGATAAACATCGGAGCTGAATCTACTCCATACTGAAAAATATCCGAATAGAACACATTTGCCCTTAATAGAAGCGCGATCAACAAAAGCAGTGCTTTCTGTCTCCAGGAGTTCTTTGCACTTGCTGTCTTACTGCAAAGAATCTTCCAAAGAATAAAAACGATGACGATATCAAGGACCAGCCCGATAGCAACATGAAACGCGCGGAAATGCTGGGGATTCCCCATGACCTTGTAAAAAAACGCCATATAAAGACATTCCCCGTATCGGACATTGACCATATACTGACGATGGTAATCCTCCCAGGAATAGAACCATTTTGCGTATGTATCAGTCTGAAAAAGATGATCGGTATAACCGATAAAGAAAAGGAGGATCACACCTGTGATCACGATCAAGGCAACCACTTCTACCCTATGGTCATAGATCCAGTTCCCTATTTTGCTTTGAGATGCTTTTCCTGTTTTCATCACAATCGATTAAATAAAATCCAATATCCGAAGCTGGACCGTCCGGTTTCCTCGAAATTCATTGATTGCCGGATAATAGGTGAACGCGATCCGGTAATCATCTCCATCCTTCTCTTTTCCGCGGATCAGCATCTCTGATTCCTTCGCAATATGTTCTTCCGAACCATAGCGGATCGCCTCGATCACATATCCGTTCTGATCTTCCAGCTCCAGTTTTAAAACATTATTATTCTTACCGAGAACAAAGACTTTCCGTACACGGACATCCTTTTCCGCAAAGACCGGCTGCTCATTTCCCAGACCGAACGGCTCGAGAAGATCCAGTTCCTGAATAAAATCTTCTGTTACATAAGGAAACGGAAGCTGGATATCGATCCATTTCTTTTCCTGAAGCATCTCTTCCGTCAGGGAACAATCCCGGTTCAGCTCGTCCGCAACCTGGTCTGGAAAGACTCCTTCCGCAAGCGTAAAGCCGGCCGCTTTCGCGTGACCTCCCAGTTTGGAGAACAGTTCTTTATGTTTCCTAAGTTCCTCGATCATCGGGTAGACCGTTACAGAACGTCCCGACCCTTTGATTCCTTCCTCTGAATTCGTTAAGACGAGAACCGGCCTTGCG
>JAFWFQ010000052.1 GCA_017515535.1 Parasporobacterium sp.
ACTCGATATCGGTCGTCGCCTTGGAATAGAAGGAAAGCTCTTCCGGATCATGGTCACGAAGACGGATCTCCTCATCTTTCAAGCCAAGATCCTTCAGCCATTTAATGCAGAAGCTTCTCCAGTATTCAAACCACTCAAGGTCAGTATCCGGCTCACAGAAGAATTCCAGCTCCATCTGTTCAAATTCACGGGTACGGAACGTAAAGTTACCAGGTGTGATCTCGTTACGGAAAGATTTTCCGATCTGGCAGATTCCGAACGGGATCTTTTTGCGGGATGCTCTCTGTACATTTTTGAAATTGACAAAGATTCCCTGTGCCGTTTCCGGTCTTAAATAAACAACATCTTTGGCATCTTCCGTAACACCCTGGAAAGTCTTAAACATAAGGTTG
Organism: Parasporobacterium sp.; assembly: GCA_017515535.1. Classification (GTDB taxonomy): domain Bacteria; phylum Bacillota; class Clostridia; order Lachnospirales; family Lachnospiraceae; genus RGIG5612. Next base: position 393 of record JAFWFQ010000052.1, read on the forward strand.
AAATGACGGATCGCTGTAAAGTCGCTTTTTCCGCAGCTTGGGCAAGGAACCTTGTTGTCCGCAATAAACTGCTCCATTTTCTCATCTGACCATCCGTCTACGGAACCCTCAAGTTCGATTCCGTTCTCAGCAGCATAATCTTCGATAACCTTGTCCGCGCGGAATCTTTCATGACATTCGCGGCAATCCATAAGCGGATCGGAAAAACTGCCGATATGTCCGGAAGCTTCCCAGGTACGCGGGTTCATAAGGATTGCGCAGTCAACACCGACATTGTACGGGCTTTCCTGTACGAATTTCTGCCACCATGCTTTCTTTACATTGTTTTTCAGCTCTACGCCGAGATTTCCGTAATCCCAGGTATTGGCAAGGCCTCCGTAGATCTCAGAGCCCGGGAAAATAAAACCTCTTGCTTTACAAAGTGCTACGATTTTGTCCATTGTCTTTTCCATGTTGTGAACCTCTTTTTCTTCAATATTTCCGATGCTGGCTTGCGGCAGCTTCCTTCCCGCTGCCGTTGGATTGCATCGAATCTTAACTTTTTTATATTACAGTAGTTGGAAACTTAGTTCAAGAGAATTCTTGCTTAACAGAACGATGTTCAGGCCTCAAAAATCCGCCGGAAAATCCCCTATCATTTCCAGGGATTTAAACTTTTTGTCCACAGACCGTTTGACGAGACCGTCTACAAGAGAAAGAAACTCTTTCAGTACTTTCTCCGACAGCGTAAAGGTATAGAGTTTTTCCACTGGCGTACGTTTTACAAAATCCACCGCATATGCGGCTGACTGAGAAAGATTCTCCCGTGACGCAAGGACGGCTGCAGGGGGACAGATACCATTGATCTCCAGCATCTTAAGTTCAAAAACACCTTTGACAAGGGAATTGTCAAGACTTGGAACACTAAGCGCCCTGAGGCTCTGGTACAAAAGCTTTAAGGTCCCGGTTGCATCCAGTCCTTCTCTTGTGAAATAAGAACAGAACTCCAGAAAATAAAAGCCGTAATAGGTCCGGTTCACATCCTTGGAAAGATCCTCAAAATAGTTTGTGATCCTTGCGGCATTGATATTATACGAAGAGCGGCCTTCATAAAGATCAAATTCTCCGAAGGCAAAGACTCTTGTTGCGGAAACAAGGGCCGACGAAGGCTTTCTCGCACCGCGCGCAAAAGCTGAGATCCTTCCCAAGGAATCTGTCAGGATCTCAAGCCTTCTGTCATATTCGCCGATCGGCATGGATGAGAGGATCATGCCTCGAACCGTTATCGTATTCATCTTTCCGCGAATCCTTTTCAGGGAGCCTCCGCTCCGGCAAACCTTAAAAATACTACTTATTTTCTGTCATCATATCCGAAGTTTCGAAGCTGGGAATCAGAGTCTCTCCATTCTTTCCGTACTTTGACCCAAAGCTTTAAGTTGACTTTATTTTCGGTCAGTTTCTCGATATCTTTTCTGGCAAGCGATCCGATCCGTTTCAGCATCGTTCCCTGTTTTCCGATAATGATCCCTTTATGGGATTCCTTTTCGCAGATGATCGTCGCTTCAATATCCGAGATCGGCTCTTTATAGACCGACCCGTCTTCCCGTTTCACCGTCCGCGTCCGGTCATGGAATTTTTCGATCACAACAGCGATCCCGTGCGGGATCTCCTCATCAAGACAATAGAGCGCCTTCTCCCGGATTGTTTCCGCGGCGATCTGTTTGACCGGCTGATCCGTCAGCGTATCCTCATCATAAAACATCGGTCCATACGGAAGATATTTAAAGATCTGCTCCAAAAGAACGTCAACATTGTCCCCTGTTTTCGCAGAAACGGGAACGATTTCCGCAAACTCATACTCCTTCCGGTAAGTATCAATAAACTCCGGAATCTTTTCCTTATCCACGGAATCAACCTTATTCATCGCAAGAATGACAGGAAGGTTCGTTTTCTTCAGTTCACTTAAAATGAACTGCTCTCCCCTTCCGATAAAATTTGAGGGTTCCACCAGCCAAAGGATGACATCCGCATCCCTGATGGTATTCAAGGCCGCCCCGAGCATATATTCCCCAAGCTTGTTCTTTGCCTGATTGATCCCCGGCGTATCCAGAAAGACGATCTGGCCCCGTTCATTGGTAAAGATCGTAAGGATCCGGTTTCTTGTTGTCTGGGGCTTGTTCGAGGTAATTGCGATCTTCTGTCCCACAAGCCGGTTCATCAAGGTCGATTTCCCGACATTCGGCCTGCCGATGATCGCTGCATATCCTGATTTGATCTGATTGTTATCCATGTTTTTATCTTTCATTCCTAAACTGTTTTTCTCTTTTTCAAAACACCGGTCTAAGCAAAAAGGTTTCCGGTCGTAAGAAACAGGTCCTTTTCTTCCTCGATCTTGTTTTCATTTCCGATCACGCAAAGATTATTCTCCGATAGTGCTCTTCTGATCAGCGGAGCGAGCGAGCGGATATCCTCTTGACTGCAGTCAATGATACCGTCTCTTTCTTTCTGCAATTCTTCTTCTGTAACATCCGCGATGTATCCGCCCATATCACGGCTTCCTTTTCCTGACGGCGGAAGCGGAGTATCAACACTGCTCATGGTTCCGATCACAAACTTTGTCATTTCCCGATCATCTGATTCAAAGGTTTCCAGATATTCCGGAATTCCTTCGAAAACCTCGATCGAGCGGCTCAGGTTCGGGTCCCTGTAAGTTACGAAGCTGCATTCTCCGTAGGGGGTGGAGTTGCTCATGCAGCCGTAAGCGCCTCCCTGTACCCGGATATGGAACCAGAGGTATTCATATCCCATGATCGTCCGGAAGACACGCATCGGGCCTGCAACCGGACTTCCATCATCTGCATACTTTCCGGCTCTGGCAACATACTGGATCCCTGCGGAAGTTTTAAATCCTTCATTCTTCTTTTCCGGAATGATCTCAGAGAGATATTGATAACAACGGTCTTTGACCGGTCCCTTTTCTTCCGTGACGATTTCTGACACTTTGTCGAGTTTCTTTTTGAACTCTGCGAATCGTTCTTTGAAGATCCGGTATCCTTCCTCATCTCCGGTAAAGCTGACAAGAAGGCCGGAGGAATCGATAATCTCAGAAAGGACCGCCTTTATCTCATCTGCCAATTCATCTTTTCTCTGTTCAAAGTCTTTCTCCAGTTTTTCAACAAACTGATAAAAAGCAATTCCGTTGATCGTATCCTTCAGACATCCCGTTTTGGAAAAATAAGAGGTCGCCCGGAGGCTTGACGCAGCATGCCCGGCAGCATTCAACACCATCTGGAGACGGCTCCTAAGTTCCGCGATGATCTCTTTCAGTCTTGCCGTATCCTGATAGTCAGAAGTAAACAGGATCTCCTCGATCAGGTCAAAGGATCTCCCGAGATTTCCGTACAGCGTCCTGACGGAAAGATCGGAAAGGACCAATACTTTTTCAAGATCTCTCCGGTTACCGTAAACTCCGCTCTCAAAGGAAAGACCTCCGGTATAGATATTGATCTCATTATTCAGCTCCGAATAGGAAAAGTTTTCTGTATTCACAAAACTTACGATCGATTTTAAAAGACCGAGGTACGGGAGTTTCTCCGGCGCGATCTTGTTGCAGTCAAAGAAAAGACTGAAGTAAGCGATCCCGTTTGTATAATAGTCATGGAAAATGACCGGTATCCCTTCGACCTTCCGCTCATCATTTTTCAGCGGTTCAATGGCCCGGCGGATATCACTCCGTTCAAGAAGCGGGATGGACTCAAGCGCTTCTTTGCTGTCCTCTGCTTCCTGGAAAGCTGCAAGCGCTTTTGTATTTTCCACAAGCTTTCGGACCTCTTCTTTTGAAAGGCCTGATTTATAAGCGTTCAGTTTTTCTCTGACCGCCTCTTCTCTTTTCGCCGTCAGTCCCTTTTCCGGAACAAGCGAAAGGATCGATGCATGTGGATTCTCAAGAAGATATTTCCGGATCAGATCTTCATAGTATCCCTTGCCGATCTGTGATCTCAGGAACGCGAATGTCTCCATACAGTCGATATGGAGCAATGGTTCCGTCTCCCGGTAAAGCCAGCTGTCCAGAATATTCAGGCCGTAGATCAGTCCTTTCGGATAGCCTCCGAAATCCGCCTCTTTATACTTGAACTCGATTGAGTTCAGACTCGCGGTAAGGCTCTTTGTATTCAAACCTTCTTTTACAGCTTTTTCGAATTCCTCACGGATGATCCGGACAAAGTCTTCTTTCATCTCCGGATCAGCATTCTTTGCGACGATATTAAAATAGGGCTGGAGGATCCCGTTTTCGTATCCGGATAGAATATCTTTTCCGATTCCTTCTTTTAACAGACGGTCACGGATCGGTGCGCCCTGATTCTCGATCAGCGCGTACTGGATCATCTGCATCGCATAATATTGTTTCGGATCCAGATTATCACCGCAGACGAGATTATAAGCGAGATAGGTATTTTCTTTTTCCTCCTCCGTCTCCGAGATCGGATAAGGGAGCACAAGATCGGAAACCTGCTCAAACGCCGTCTGGGCAGGAAGTTCCGAATCGACATCGATCGCGTCATATCCGCTTAAATATTCCCGGTCAAGGAATTCCAGCCGTTCCTCCAGATCCATATCTCCATAAAGGTAAATAAAACTGTTGGACGGATGGTAATACTTTTTATGAAAATCAATAAACTTTTCATATGTCAGGTCCGGAATAAACTCCGGATCACCGCCGGATTCAACACCATACGGAGTATCCGGATAAAGGGAATGGAGGATCTCCCGCTCTAGCACGCTTTCCGGAGAAGAAAACGCCCCCTTCATTTCATTATAGACAACCCCGTTATACTCAATCGGGTCCTCTTCATTTTCGATCTTATAATTCCAGCCTTCCTGGCGCATGATCTCCGGACGTTCATAAATTGCCGGATGGAAAACCGCGTCAAGATAAACATCCATCAGATTCGCGAAATCTTTGTTGTTTCTGCTTGCCACCGGATAAACCGTCTTATCCGGGTAAGTCATCGCGTTCAGGAACGTATTCAGAGAACCCTTCGCAAGTTCAACGAACGGATCCTTCAGCGGATACTTTTTGCTCCCGCAAAGGACGGAGTGTTCCATAATATGTGCGATTCCGGTATCATCCGCCGGCGGGGTCCGGAACCCGATATAGAAGACTTTGTTGTCATCGTCGTTGGAAAGGATAAAGATCCTTGCTCCGGTTTTTGTATGTTTTAAAAGAAGCGCTTTGCTCTTAAGCGCTTCCACTTCTTTTTCAAATACTGTTTCGTAATTGTTGTATGTCATATATTCTCCAATCTATGATCGATCACTCCGGAAAACAAGATTCGTCCGGTTATGGATCATTCTGCAGCAAGTGTCTCTCAGTCTTCTGCAAACAGTCCTTCAACATAAGCATCCACATCAAATTTACGAAGGTCTTCCGCTTTTTCGCCATATCCCATATAAAGGACCGGAACGCCCATTTCTTTTGAGATCGCAACTGCAATCCCGCCTTTTGCGGTTCCGTCCATTTTGGTCAGGATGATCCCGTCAACTTTCATGACTTCTTTAAACTGACGAGCCTGTTCAAGGGCATTCTGTCCTGTTGTCGCATCCAGTACGATCAGGTTCTCTCTTCTTGCGTCACCGTATTCACCTGCCAGGATCTTATCGATCTTTCCCAGCTCGCTCATCAGGTTTTTCTTGTTGTGGAGTCTTCCTGCAGTATCGCAGAGAAGGATATCCGCACCTCTTGCTTTAGCTGCAGCCGTCGCGTCATAAATGACCGAACCCGGATCTGCGCCCTCTTTTCCGTAGACCATATAGCATCCGGTTCGGTCAGACCAGATCTTAAGCTGCTCTGCGGCAGCCGCACGGAACGTATCCGCACCGGCCATGATCACCTTTTTCCCGCGGTCAGAATACATCTTCGCAAGTTTTCCGACACTGGTCGTTTTTCCGACACCGTTCACGCCGATCAGAAGAACAACGCTCATTTCATTTTCAAAATCATACGCATCTTCCGGAACTGTCATGATCTCTTTGATCTTATTCATGACATGAGTCTTGGCATCTTCCTGCGTCTTGACCGTTTTAAAAAGAACGTGGGTCTTTAAGTTTTCCACAAGTTCTTCGGTCGCAGCCGCTCCCATGTCTCCCATAAACAGGGTCTCTTCTACTTCATCATAAAAATCGTCGTCAATCGCTTTTCCGCTCTTAAAAAGTTTTGCAAAAAATCCTGCCATCTTATCTCTCTTTTCTTTTTTCTATTTTTGCCTGCCGTTAATTCCGGCAGCTCTGTATCTTATGACTTCTCTGTCTCCGAAACCTGCTCCGGTTCCTCCAGAGACAATCTTCCAAGCTTTGCGTTCCGGAAGTTCTCAAGGAGAATGTTTGCCGTTTTCAGATAATCGATCTCTCCGCCTTTCATTAACGCACCACGGGCGGTTCCGACCGCCTCCATCTCCGCGACCTCCGGCTTTCCCGGATACTTGTCGTAATCGATTCCGGAAAGTCCGTAGTAGTTCGAGATCAGGTCCGGATATCTCCGGTTCAGCATCTTGATCAGTTCAAGGGAAAGCTCCTCAGTATTCATGATCTCATCCTTGATCGACCCGATCAAAGCAAGCTTAAGTCCGACTTCCTGATCTTCGAATTTCGGCCAGAGGATCCCCGGTGTATCAAGCAGTTCCAGATTTGTCCCGAGCCGGATCCATTGTTTCCCTTTCGTAACACCCGGTTTATTTCCGGTCTTTGTTGCTGCTTTTCTCGCATAGGTATTGATAAAGGTTGATTTGCCGACATTCGGGATTCCGACGACCATCGCACGGACCGGGCGGTTCTTGATTCCCCGTCTCCTGTCACGCTCGATTTTCGCTGCGCAGGCTTTCTGGACCTCCGCATTGATCTTCTTGACATCGGAAGGGTTTTTGGAATTTATGACACAGACATTCAGCCCCTGTTCCAAGAAGAAACGGTTCCATTGTTCCGTGACAAGCGGGTCCGCCATATCTGCTTTATTCAGCAAAACAAGACGGGCCTTGCTTCCCGCGATCTGGTCAATATCAGGGTTTCTGCTGGAAAGCGGGACTCTTGCGTCAAGAAGCTCAATGACGAGATCGATGAGCTTCATATCCTCCTGCATCTGCCTTTTTGCCTTGGTCATATGACCGGGATACCATTGAAAATTCATGTTCGTTATTCTACCATAAACCGGCGCCATTATCTACTGTATCCAAGGAATGAAAAAGAGCTGCCATAGCTGACAGCTCTGATAAACCAAAAGATTTTTATTACCGAATAACTTCTTTGACTTTTGCGCTCTTTCCGACTCTGTTTCTTAAGTAGTTCAGTTTTGCTCTTCTGACTTTACCTCTTCTTACAACTTCGATTTTTTCGATCGTCGGGGAATGAAGCGGCCATGTCTTTTCAACGCCAACACCGTTGGAAAGTTTTCTTACGGTAAAGGTTTCACGAACACCGCCGTTCTGTCTCTTAAGAATGATTCCTTCGAATACCTGAATTCTTTCTCTGTTACCTTCTTTGATCTTCGCAGATACTCTAACGGTATCTCCGACTCTGAATTCGTCAACTTTTTCTTTGAGCTGAGCGTCTTCAATTTTCTTAATGATTTCGTTCATGTGCGTGACCTCCTTATAAAAATTCGATGTTCTTAATACTTAATCGGCCGTTCCATGAACGCCTCGTAACAGCGGACCATCTGTTTCACAGCGTGAAATAGTTTATCACACAGAATTTCGGGATGCAAGCGTTTTTTACAATAAAATTAAGAATAAACCGTTCTGATCATGGTTTTCTTTTCTGAAGTAAAAACAACGTCCGGATCAGCCGTTTACATGACCCACCGGATGATCTGTTCCGTTACAAATACCGCAGCGCACGCGATCAGCGCAACCGTGATCATGCTCCGTTCAAAATACGCCGCGATGATCGCTGCGATAAAGCCGACAATACCGGAGATCAGATAGGTCGTCGCACCAAGGATCGCGGGGAAAGTCATTGCCGCAAGACATGCATACGGCATGTAGTAAAGGAAGGATCGTACAAACGTATTTGTGATCTCCTTTCTTGCCAGAAGAAGCGGAATGGCACGAACGAGGTAAGTCACAACTGCCATAACAAGGATATAGAGGTAAACACTAATCTGCATGTTCCGCCTCCTCTCCTTCGGCCTTCGTAACAAGGGAAGCTTCTCCGTCTGCTGCGACTGCCTCTGCCTCCGGTTTGATCGGGCGGATCAGCGCCGCGACCGCCGAAACCACGACAGTAATAATAATAATGACAAATCCGGAAGAAACCTTGTTTAATCCGGGAACATATTTAAAGACTGCCCCGAGGACCATTGCCCCGAGGATCACCGGGATCAGGAAATGGTTTTTCTTTGCCGGCGGAATGATCACCGCAAGGAACATGCCGTAAATTGCAACGCTGAGGGCAGACATCACGATCTGCGGAAGGATCTGGCCTGCTGCCGCACCAAGGATCGTACCGATCGTCCAGCCCGGGATCGCAAGAGCCATCGCTCCGTAATGGTAATACGGGCTGTTCTTTCCCGGCCTTGCCGCACAGACGGCGTAGATTTCATCTGTGATGCCGAAAGCAACAAAAAACTTGTGGAAAGACGGATAATTCCGGTCCAGTTTCTGGGAGATCGAAAAGCCCATAAGAAGATAACGGAGGTTGATGATCAGCTGGTTTAAGGCAAGCTCAAGAAGACTCCCTCCGGCACCGATGATCGAGAGTGCCGCAAATTGCCCTGCACTTGTCAGGTTGGTAAGAGAGATCAGAGCCGACTGGAAAACGCTGAGCCCTGTCTGGGCTGCCATCATTCCAAAGGTAAAAGAGACAGCAAAATAGCCCAGGGCGATTGGAACCCCGGCTTTCATGCCTCCGATAAATGCTCTTTTTCTGCTTCCCATTCCCGATCTATCCTTTTCCTTCCGCAGGCCAATTCCCGCAAAAGTCAGTTACAACAAAAATTCTGCCAGTACAACATTGCTGACATCGACGCCGCGATCTGTTAAAAAGACGCGTCCGTCGAGTTCTTCTAATAACCCCTTTGTTTTCAGTTCATAAACGACAGGGCCATATGTAAAATCAAAATCCTGTCCGAAGGTATCAAAGAATTCCTGTTTCCTGATCCCTCCGTTCATGCGGAGGCCGAGAAACATAAACTCTTCCATCTGTTCTTTATGTGTAAGGATCTTCCGCTCCTGAATGATTCCCTTTTCCGCAAGGTATTCTGCTCCGCTTCCGGAAATATCTTCTTCGATTTTCGGATCAGCGAATACGGAAAGATAAGCGGACAAGTCCTCCGTATTCTTCCAGCGGACATTCTCTACCATACTGGAAGAATTCAATCCCATCCCGAGATAATTGTCTCTTCTCCAGTAGCCGATATTATGGCGGCATTCAAATCCGGGAAGCGCGTAATTGGAGATCTCATAGCGGAAATATCCGGACTTTTCCAGAAGCTCTCTTGTATAGTAATAGATATCCCGCTCAGTTTCTTCATCCGGAAGCATCAGTTCTCCGTTTTTGTACTTTTCATAAAATGGAGTCCCTTCCTCAACGATCAGGGAATAGGCGCTGATATGCTCCGGTTTCCAGATAGAGACCATCGCAAGAACTCTCATCCAGCTTTTCACTGACTGGCCCGGAATTGCCTGCATAAGGTCAACATTGATATTATCAAATCCTGCTTCCCTGGCTCCTTCAAATGATTCGACAAAATCATCAAATGTATGGATCCGCCCCAGCATTTTCAGATCGTCCGGATCTGATGACTGAAGACCGAAACTGATCCGGTTGATCCCCAGTTTTTTATAGCCTTTCAGTTTCTTTTTATCCACCGTTCCGGGATTGCATTCTATAGAAAACTCTGTCACCGGACGGATGATCCGCTGCCGTCTCAGCCCTTTTCTTTTTTCTTTTGTGCCGGAGATCCGGAATGATTCGTTCAGCGTAGAAACGATCCGCTCCATCTGCTCCGGCTTCAGGATCGACGGAGTTCCTCCTCCGATATAAACAGAAGCCGTCTCATAATCCTGATAGAGTTTCCCGTTGATCCGGATTTCTCTGCAGAGTGCATTCGTGTAATCATCGAAAAGATCTTCCTTTCCGGCAAACGAAACAAAGTCACAGTAATTGCACTTTCGGACACAAAACGGAATATGAAGATATAAGCGGATCGTCTTGTTCATAACATTCCAAATATTACACCCCGCACCGTCCCCTGTCAAAGCCCAATAAAGATGCCGTAAATGATTCTATTGTTTCAAAGAAGAAGGGGCTGATCGATCAGCCCCTTCTCCCATTGCTATAAAAAGAAATAGTTAGAAAAATGAAAACTTTATGCCTGCGCCGCTTTTGGCGGAGTACCACTGACTTTCTTGGCGGCATTGATCGCAGCTCTTGTCTGAAGTGTATCAAGGGTAACTGCAGCTAAGAGGACGATACCGAGAGCAACATACTGCCAGTACTGGTTGATATTCAGGAAGTTCATGCCCTGATTCAGGACCGCGATGATCAGAACACCGATTACCATGTTGCTCATCTTTCCGCCGCCGCCGCCCATCTTGACGCCGCCGAGCATTGCTCCTGCCATGACAGTGAACTCAGCACCGATACCCATGGAATTTGCTGCGGAACCGATTTTTCCGATATTGACGATCTGCGCGATTCCAAAGAAGAGACCTGCAAGTGCGAAAACTGCGATTCTCATCTTGGCTACAGAGACACCGGAAAGTGCTACAGCATCCGGGTTCGAACCCAGTGCGTAAACGTTACGTCCGAAATGAGTCTTGTTCAGGATCAAAGATCCGATAATGACCATGATGATCATAACAATAACGCCGGATTTAATGTAACTGTTCGCAAAGAACGGAATATTTGCACCGCCAAAGAACTTAAACATGCTTGAAAGTCCTTTATAGGTATGAGATACACCGCCTGAGAGCAGGTAGGTGGCGCCGTTTAACATATACTGTGTTGCCAAGGTAATAACAAACGGAAATACCTGAAGCCATGCATACATAACGCCGTTGAATCCGGAAAGTACGACCGAAAGAAGGATACCCACCAGTGCGGTCACAATAAAGATCGTACTTCCTCCGCCGGAATCACCTCCATCAACAAGGGCCATAACAATACCGACTGTGGATAACAGATATCCGGTTGACAGGTCCATCGCGCCGCCCAGCATGATAAACGTAATACCAATACCGGTGATCACAAGATATGCGTTCTGTCCCAGAATATTCATCAGATTTGCCAGACTCAGGAACTGACGTCCTGTCATGATCGGACAGATAACGCCGAATGCTGCAAGGAGTACGATGAGAACGATCAACATCATATACTGCTGCAGATAATCTGAAAATTTTTTCTTTTGCATTTCTCTTCTCCTTTTTTATTCTGTAGCACCGCCGGTGGATGCCAGTTCCAGAACCTTCTCCTGAGAGAATTGATCTTTTGTCAATTCTCCCGCCAGACATCTCTCGCCGAAGACGACGACTCTGTCTGACATGCCAAGAAGTTCTTCCATATCCGAGGTTACCATGATGACACATTTGCCTTCTTCACACATCTGATTCATGAGCTCATAAATCTCATACTTTGCTCCGACGTCAATTCCTCTTGTCGGCTCATCAAAGATGATGATATCAGACTTCGTTGCCATCGCTTTTCCGACAACGACCTTCTGCTGGTTGCCGCCGGAAAGAGTCATTACTTTCGTTTTATCCAGATTTGGGGCTTTGATCCGCATCGCATCGCCGTAAAATTTCGCGATTTCTTTTTCTTTCTTCTTATTTACGAAACCGCCTTTGGAAATATCCCCGAGCACGTTATAGACCAGGTTCCAGGAAATCGTTTCCATCAAGAAACATCCTTCTCTCTTCCGATCCTCCGGAATCAGGCAGATGCCATACTTATGAAGAGCATCTTTCGGAGACTTAATGTCTACTTCTTTGCCGTTGATTTTGATCGTACCCCACTGCTTCTTTTCCGCGCCGTAGATAACTTTCATGATTTCAGTCCGGCCTGCTCCTACGAGTCCGGCAACACCTAAGACTTCGCCTTTATGTGCTTTAAAGGAAATGTTTTTAACTTTATTGCCGGTCAGATTTTCAACCTCTAAAGCGACTTCTCCGATTTCGCTGTTTCTCGAAGGGAAAGTCTGGGTCATTTCACGCCCGACCATATATTTGATCAACTCCGCGCGGTTTGTTTCTTTGGTCATGAGGGTTGTAATATAAACGCCGTCCCGGAGGATTGAAACTCTGTCCGTTAACTCAAAGATCTCATCCAGTCTGTGGGAAATAAAGATGATTGCAACTCCCTCGTCACGAAGCTTATTTACGATTTTGAAAAGGATCTCTACCTCTGCAAGAGATAAAGGTGCTGTCGGCTCATCTAAGATGAGCACTTTGCATTTCTTAGAGACAGCTTTTGCAATCTCTACGATCTGCATATGTCCCGGTGTCAAATCCCGAACCAGAGTCCTTGGATTAATATCAACACCAAAATCATCAAAGATCTCTTTTGCGATCTTATTCATCTGCTTCTGATTTACAAAGCGTCCGAGCTTTTCCCCGTAGCAGATGTTCTCTGCTGCACTTAATACGTCAATCAGGTTAAACTCCTGGTAGATACATTCGATGCCATGTTTCCTGGAAAGAGCAGGTGTCATGGCCGTATAGGTTTCTCCGTCAATAGTAATCGTTCCGCCATCCGGTGCATGTGCTCCGGTGATTGCTTTTATAAACGTTGATTTTCCCGCTCCGTTTTCTCCTATCAGCGCATGTACTTCGCCCGGATAGAAATCGATAGAAACGCCATCAAGCGCAATAACACCGGGGAAGACTTTTCTGATGTCTTTTAGAGATAAAGCAGGTGTTTTTGTTTCTGCCATAAACTCATACCTCTCATTTTAATGAAAACCAACATTGCCAATTTTTAACTTCCCTGCGGGCCGGTTAAAGCCCGCAGGATAATTGTTGCAAGTCCGAAATAGCTTTTCTCAGGACTTTTAGTACAGATAGTTCGGAACCTCATATTTCTCGCATGGGTTTTCGTCGCCGTTTGCCCACTGGAGATCTAATCCGTAAACATTTGTAGCTGAGATATCATCATAGTATGCTTCGCCATAGTTCCAGTCATAATTTCCTTCACCGCAGACACCCAGAAGGATGATTGCCAGTTTCTCACCTGTCGGAGAATAAGCATTTGCCCCTGTCGGATCATATTTCTGTTGCTCTTCTTCGGTTGCTGTCGCACCATAGCTGGAGTACCCTTTGATTGCATTTGCAGAATGGTCAGCTAAAACTGCTGCATAATCAGCCTGGAATGTCGGGTCTTCGGAGTAGCACGGGAAGACTGCGAAGTCTGCAAGGTCAAGACCTTTCTGTGCTGCATAGTCAGCAATTGCTGCTGCTGCACCCATTGCTTCATCCGGCTCATATGCGATGAAGATACGGCAATCTGGATGTGCTGCAAGAACTGCCTGAGCGTTGTCATAAGCATCCTGCTGTGCAGAGTTACCATATGCCTGGGTTGTGGAAACACATGTTAAAGTTTCAGAATCTTCCAGAGTTCCTACGATTGCGTTGGAACGATAGATACCATCAGTAATATCAAGATAGTAATCAACTGCCACTTCATATTTTCCGTCAGCATTCTTCGGAATGTTTCCGCCTTCTGCGACTCTCTTCTCTACCCAGTCCTCAGCTGCCTGTACAGCATACATACCGGTAATGGAATATTTGGTTGCGATATAGCCTGCAATCTCATAGTCCGGAGCTGCGCCTAAGAAGTCAACTGCAATACCGGCTTTTCTTGCCTGCTCGCAGACATCTTCCAGCATCGGAGTATCCATTGCTGCGATCATAAGAGCGCCAACATTACCTGCTGCAATAGCATCTTCTACGAAAGTAACCTGATTTGCCGGGTTTCCTTCTGCATCCTTAGCAACATAGGTCCAGCCTTCCTGCTCCATGACCCATCCCATGGAATCTGCATGCATCATAAGGCCCGGAACACCTGTCGTAGGAAGGATCGCCCATACTTCTTTCTGGCCGTTCCATTCAAAATCACTGGTGCCATCCGGTGCTGCTGCACCGCTTCCGCTTCCTGCCGGTGCTGGTGTATTTCCGCCGGAACTACCACATGCTGCAAGAGCGAATACGATAGCTGCTGCTAAAACGACTGCTAAGATTTTTTTGATCTTCATTTTTCTTCCTCCTGTTTTTTATGAAAATAATTATTTTTTATTCCGGTTTCTGGATCAATTCGATCAGAACCCCATTGCAGTCATGGATAAACATTACTTTGTCATCACCCATGGACACTTCATGAACGATTTCCACGCCGTCTTCTAAAAATCTGGCTTTGATATCATCAAAACTGTCAATTGCAAATGCGACATGCTTAGTCCCGACAGTCTGAAGATCGGTGTTTGGAAGAAGTCTGTCTTCCGGAATCTTCTTTGGAGCGCTGTACTCGAAAAGTTCGATCTGGTAACCGTTCCATTCGATAAAAGCCAGTTTCGCATCCAGAGGCGGCGCAAAGAAAGGTCCCTCTACAAGCTTAAAATCCAGTTCTTTCTCATACCATGCGATCGACTCCTCCATGTTGTAAACACTGATTCCGGTATGCAGCACTTTTGTAAGTTTTCCTGCCATTTTGTCTCCTTTCCGGCAGCTTCCTGCCTTTTTATATTGCGCAGCATATGCTGCCGTTTGTTAATTTAGTCCAGCGTCTGAGATCAGCCCTCCGGCAATAAACTTTCCAAGCTGTTCATATCCGCTTTCTGTCAAATGAACTCCATCATCTAAAAACAGTTCTTCTTCCGTATATCCCTGATCCATAAGGCCCTGGAAGTATGCCGACGCATCAAGGAGCAGGATGCTTTTTTCTTTTGATGCCTTAGATATGAACTGGTTTGCCTGTTTAACCGCGCTGCTTTCTTGTGCAAATGAAGCGGAAGGATAATTGATCAAGTAGACTAGGCACCCCTGATTTGTAAGTCCGTCGATGTTCGCTTCCAGAACCCCTTCTGGATCCTCCCCTTCTTTGAAGTTCTCATATAGATACTGAAGGATCACAATATCTGCCGTTTCGCTCATCTGCTTGTAGGAAGTATTCCGTGCAAGCCCTTCTTCGCCATAGTTCCTTACAATGAATTCTGTCTTAAGCTCCGCTTCCAGCTGGTTCTTTAGAACTTCCGGATATGTCAGACCGTCAGTCCCTGCTGTGACAG
The DNA here is from genome assembly GCA_017515535.1 of Parasporobacterium sp. Lineage (GTDB taxonomy): Bacteria > Bacillota > Clostridia > Lachnospirales > Lachnospiraceae > RGIG5612. The sequence continues at coordinate 15,640 of JAFWFQ010000052.1, forward strand.
AATCTCCGAGACAGTTGATTTCTGCGGTTTCCGTTCCGTCAAGGATCGTCCCTGCACTCGCTGCTTTATTCGTTCCGATCCCTGTAACAGCAAGAATAATGATAAAAACAAATACCGCTGCGAGAACTCCCGTCAAAATCCATGTCCTTCGTCTGTCGAACTTCTTTTTCGTCTCGTCATCCAGCTTTTCATACAATGCTTTGTACTCATCATTTGGACGCTTTTTATAATCAGTCTTAAATTCGTTGTTTTTGAAAAAATTACCCATGTTTTCCTTTTTTATTTACCAGCTGATCAGTCCGCCTGTGATATCTTTGCTCGGTTTAGGGAAGACAAATTCATCGTAAGCCTTCGGAATATCTTCATAAGTAAAGTTATGGCTGATAAGTGGCGTAATATTCAGTCTTCCGTACTTGACCATATCGAGATATACCTTGATATCGTCGTCGCTGGTCCAGCTGTCTTTGTTTTTATAAGGTTTGAGATTTGTATTCATGACCGGCGGCCAAATTCCGATGATTTCAAGATCAGCTCTCTTCATCTTGTATGGTCTGGAGTTTACATAGGTTCCAATCAGGCTGACGCCTTTCTGCATGATTGGATCATCGATCGGCGGAAGCGCTTCTCCGTGAACCTGTGATATCATAACGAGTCGTCCGCGTTCAGCGATCAGGTTTGCCGCCTGCATCAGAGCATTTCTGTTTCCGGTTGCTTCAAAAATGACCGGAACTTCAATTCCAAGGTCTGCGATCAGTTTTTCCAACCCTTCCGGATCAGTCTTCGTGTTAACTACAAAATCGATGCCCATTTCTTTGGATGCTGCCAGCTTTTCATCATGGTGTCCGGTAATGATCACAGGGCATGCACCGGCAAGTTTCGCTAGCTGTGCGGTAACGGATCCGACAAAACCTTCTCCCATTACGATACAGGGCTCTCCCATCATAAGACCGGACTGACGGATCGCATACATTCCTGTCATGGAAAGATTCCAGAAAGCTGCCTGCTTCATATCAATATCCTTCGGTGCCAATGTGACGTTAAGTTCGGATGTGATAATGTATTGTGCATGTTCTACCGTAGATACGACTTTATCTCCGACTTTGAACTCGGTAACGCCGTCTCCAACCTCGACTATCTCACCTGCCATGGCATATCCGATATTGGTCGGAAGAGGTACGATTGCCTCGTGCAGAAGACCGCATTCTGTGCCCGGGCTCATTGCACTGTACTCTGCCTTGATCATGACTTCGCCCTGCCCCGGATGTCCAAGCTCTTTTTCCGCAAGAACAACTTTTCCGGGATGTGCTTGTGCGTAAACTGTTTTCATATGGTTTCCTCGCCTTTCAGATTCGCTTTTGATGTGTTCTGTTTCTCTTGCGAAAACTCTATCACAGCAAAAATAGAGAGTGTTAACACAAAAAAACTTGTGAGGACACAACTCTTTTTTTGATTTTCATCTCTGATTTTGATAAAATATGTTTAAGAAAAGAGAAGGTATCCCCAAAAAAAGGATGAACGTATGCGGTTTCAAAATAATGGTTGTAGAGGCACAACCATTCTATTGATTTTTTATTTTTAGTGGCCTATGAATCAGCTGGATATTTACTGTTTTACATCGATTGCCCGGACGAATAGTTTTTCCATCACCGCCAGAGAGCTGATGATTTCCCAGCAGGCAGTCAGTAACCATATTAAGACACTAGAGGAAGAGGTCGGATATACCCTGTTTTTCCGATATGGACAATCTGCGGTTTTAACAACAGCAGGTGAACTGCTGTTGGATTTTTTTATCCGACGAGATAAATTGGCGTCCGATTTCTTCGGTCTGCACAACAAAAAAGATGAGCATTCTCCGTTTTTAATTGCCTGGACACAATGGGCCGGCTGTCCCAAGACCCCGACTGATCTTCTTTTAGGATTCCAGAAGAAGTATCCGGGTGATAAGTATCTTGTTGCGGAAATGACAGTCGACAAATTGAAACAGTCGATACTGGAAAAGAAGGTTGATGTTCTTTTTACTTCCCGGTATTCTGCGGAATATATCGCTATGTCCTGGGAGTCAACCTTTATTTGTACGCAGGAACTCACCCTTGTCCGGAGCCGGCGTTCTCAAAATGAAGACCGCCCTCTTGACAGTTATCCTTTTTTTACTGTCCCCGCGGGAGAAAGCAGCGAACACGCTGTGATCGAACGGGCAAAAAACACCTGCGCTAAGGCAGGTTTTATTCCTCGTAATGTCTATATCAGTCCTGATCTGGGTTCTGCGTATCTGAATGTGATCACAATGGACGGAATGTCATTTGGAACAGACCACACTGCCCTCCTTCCGGACAGTAACTTTATCCTGACAAAAACTGGAATCTACTCGGACTATATTATGTGCTCCCCTTATTATACCGATAAAACTTCGGTTCAACATTTTAAAGATTATATTTCAGAAAGCATCCGTAATATACCCCATCGTACACTAAAGGAGGCAGGACAATGAACCAGATCCAGCTTGATTGTTTTATGGCGGCTGCTTTAAACGGATCTTTCTCTACTGCCGCAAAAAGTTTATTCTTATCTACTCAGGTGGTCAGCCAACATATCCAGAAACTGGAAGCGGAACTGGATACCCCTTTATTTATTCGGATGAAAAGCGGAGTTAAACTGACTGACTACGGGCAGCGTTTTTTCACGCTTGCCAGTGAGTGGTCAGTCATGTATAAAGAAACACTCCGGGAGATCGAAGAGGCTTATAATGAAATGGCTTCCTCTTTAAGGATCGGTATTTCCGAATACATTGATTACATGGGGGAAATCAGCGGTCCTCTTCTGGACTTTACAGATTCTCATGATAACATCAGTATCGAAGGGAACCATTATAAGAGCAGCGATCTGCTCCACAACATTGAACAGAAGAAGCTGGATGTTGCGATTATTCCGGATAGTCAGATCGTCTCAAGCGGCGACTTTGAATTTTTGCCGTTTGCAAGAGAGAACCTGTGTTTGTTTATCTCCGGCGAAATCAAAAATAAAAAGAAACTGGTGATTGGAAGTAAAGAAATGGATGATATCTGTAAGGTTCGTCCGCAGCTTACGACCAGTTACGGAGTCTGGACCGACGAGGAATGGCGAGAGATTTCATCGCGGATGAGCACCTCGCAAAGCTATAAGCCAAGCACCGTCTATGAGCTTCCGAATTTCCGGTCTGTCATTATGTCTTTACAGTATACTCCGGCAATCGTCGTTTGTGACGCCCGGTTTGGATATGCGATTGATGATTCGATATACCGCACACCTCTTACTACAAAGACCTGGCTCTGCTGTGTATGGCATAAACAAAATGAAAACCGCCTGATCAAAGATTTCGTAAAGCACATGATTGATTATTATGGAGAGGCTGACGACTAAAACGGTTCGATCGTGATCTGTCCGCCTTTTCCTTCTTTAATATTACAAAACACCTTGTAGTGATCTATAACTTCATTGACCGCTAGTACAGAGGAATCATATGCATCGAGAAGCCTGTTAGAAAGCTTGATACTTTCTTCTTCACTGTATCCGGCAAAGGCTGTTTCAACCATTGCTTTCGCATATCCGGCCAGTTCTTCTTTGCTGAATGTTTCCGCATCCTTTTGGGATAATGAAATCTCTACGGAACTGATTTTTTCATTCCCGGAGATCTCATCACCGTCCTCATTGTAAAATCGGATCTTAAACGGTGAGAGACTTCCCCCGAGATGATCTTCCAAAGATGATTGAAAGGAATCCGGATCCAGTCCTCCGATCACACACTGAAAAGCCGCATATTCTTTCGTTTCCTCCGTCCGGACTGATTGATCGATATCCGGAGAGTATCTTTTCCCCATCAGAATAATAACGACGATAATGGCTGCAGCAACAATGACCGCTGTAGCTATGATCCCGATGATCAAACCGGTCTTTTTTCCTCTCGTATTCCGGCTGCTGAGTTTTTTCTTACACTCCTCTGCCAGATCACGGATCGATTTGCGCATATCCGTATTTACGGCGTCCAGCCAGCTTGCGCCGCCCAGAAAATACTGAAGGTTATCCGAAGGCTGATCGATCACCAGCCGGAACGGCAGGATCTGGATCTTTTTATCGGAAGCGGTGTAGATTTCTCTTAAAACCAATTCGGAAGAATTCGCATATCCGGTATAGACAAGAATCAGAAGCCGGGATGACTGAATTGCCTCGATCCGCGCAGAAAGCGGATCCTGCCCCGGACGGATATCTCTTGCCGCGTACCAGCAGCGCATCCCCTGTTGTTCCAGCTCCGCACAGATCGCATCCGCTGCGATCCTGTCCGCGTCAGAATAACTGATATAAATATCATGTGCCATAAGTTCCCCCATTACCTTTCCGCTGGTTAATCGTTATACCGGGCATTATTTAAGATTGTAAACGAATATTCATCACTGACCTGGCAGAGCAGTTCATATGTCCCTTCTCCGCTCCACGCGTGCATCAAAGTTTCCTGGCTGTATAAAACAAGGGCAAGCTCTTCTGCTTCTTCTGCAGTGATTTCCGGATAAGAAGCCATTAGCAGCGCAGCTCCCATCTCAAGCCGCTCTTCCTGGGTAGAATCCGCTTCACCGAGAAGTCCGACGATACAGAACTTTTTTTGTCCGGTAAGCATTCCGTTGTCTCCATCCAAATAGACTAAAGAAAACGGAGTCTCCTTTCCCTTTTTAAAGATTTCGGTCCCCATATTGAGATCCGAAACAACGGCCTCATAATCTCCGCCTTGATCCAGTTCCAGCAGCTTTTCCAAAAATAAATCCGTAAATTCCGTACAGGTATAAGGCGCGGTATCGCAGACAAGGTGTTCATCCAGGTAAAATCTCCGGATCCCGTTGTCAGCTTCTATTTCCGATGCGATCAAAACACTTTCGGAAGGATCCCTGACCTTGTCCGCGGAAAGCATCGGATAAATAATAAACGCAAAAGCAAGCGCCCCAATGATCAGTGCCACGCCGCCGATGATCAGGCCTGCGATAATTGCACCCTTCCCTTTTGTATTCTTTTTTTCCTGTTGTATCGCTGAATCCTGACGGTTGATCTTCTTAAGGAGTGTTTCACAGCGGTTTCCGAGTTTTTGAATGGAAACCGCAAGATCTTTATTGATTGCATCAAGCCAATGCTTTGTTTTCAGGTAACTGCCCAGTTTTTCTTTCGGAGGATTTCCGCTAAGGCGGAAAGGTACGATCACGATATTATGCTCTGCCGCATACGCGACTTCTCTTAAAACCTGTTCGGAGTCATTCGAAAAATCCGTAAAGATCAGGATCATCAGTTTTGCCCCGTTCAAGCCCTGGATGATCGATTCGGCCCAGTTTGCACCCGGGGCGATATTACGCGGTGCATACCAGCAGCGCATGCCCCGGTATTCCATATGGGCACAGACCGCATCCGCGACTGCCTTGTCCTTACTGGAGTAACTGATAAAAATATCGTGTGCCATAACTTTTCCTCACTATTTGATTTCCGTTTCAAGAAGAAAAACGGAGTCCACATTTGAGTAATCAAATGCATATTCCCCTTTGACGACTCTGCTGCCGCCATCCTTCAGGTCATAAATCTGTCCCAATAGTTCCTCTATCTGCTGGTTCGAATATTTCGGATAAAAGATCCTGATCGCAGACTTTAGATACGGAGTCCAATCTTCTTCTGTCATCAAGATCTGATTATCTTCAAGATTTGTGATCCCGATCTTCTCGAACTTCGCCTGTTCCGATTCCGGATCGCTGTTATTATAACCAAAAAAGCGGATGACCACTGCAAGATAGTAATTCCCGTCTTCTTCTTTTTGAAAGATGCCGTACTTGATCTCATCGCCTTCCGCTTTTTCGATCCGGTAATCTCCTTTCCCGTTCAGCTTTTTCAGGTTCTGTTCGTATTTCTCCATAAAGGCCTGACAGCTCAGTTCTCTCGCCGGGACCGTTGTATCCCGGAGAAGAAATACCAGAACGACCGCTAGAACGATCACAAAAGCGATCGCGCTGAAAAGAAGGATCAGATTCCTCTTTTTCCGTTTTTTCCGAAGAAGCGCCATCTCCGGTCCTTCTCCGTCTGGAACCGCTTTTTGCGGTTCGATCGCGCTCCGGCAAAGCCCGGCAAGATTTTCCTTTGCCTGCATTTCCGTCTGGGTAAAGGCATCCAGCCAGTGAAGCGGGCCAAGATAGAACCCAAGGTTTCCGGAAGGCATTTTTTCAGTCAGGCGGAAAGGAATGATCGTAACGCCGTGTTCTACGGCGCTCGCAACGTCCTGCATGATCTCCGCGGAGTCAAAGACCGAATCGGTAAACACAAGGACCATGACTTTCGCATTCTGTACCGTCTGGCCGGGAACACCTCCCTGGGAAACACGGCAGGTCATCCCCTGCTCCGCAAGATAATAGGCAAGCGATACCGCTACATTCCGATCGCTATTCGTCGAGCTGATATAGACATCAAAGGATCGTGATGCATTCCCCGGACGGTTTGGCATTTGCTGGCTGCTCAATGGTCTACCTCCCAAACTCTTTGACTGCTCTAATCCGCAAGCTCTGCTTCCTGAATCATCTCCGTATAGATTTCAGTATAATCTTTTTCGGAATACTCGGACTGATACAGGAAAATAAGCAGAAGCGTTTTTGTTTCCGGATAATTAATGGCTGTAACGATAACGTCAATCGGGATTCCATCCATTGTAAATCCGCCCTCGCAATTCGCCGCATAAAGTCCGCAGTCCAATTCAAAATAATCGCCTTTGCCCATGACAACATCTGTCATGCTTTCCGATTCTTCAAAGGACATAAACTGATTCATAAGAATAACCGAATGGTCATTTTCAAAATCCTCTTCGGAGATTTCCTCTGCGGAAGTATCAAAGACAAGAAAATTCAGCATAGAGAGCTGATCACCTGTCTCCGCGTAAAAGTTTGTAGATTGAGCATCCTGATTCGCGGAGCCTGAATTTCCTTCCAGTTCTCCAAACAGATGAGGGATCCGGAACGTTATACCGCCTTTTGTATAGGAGAAATAACCGGTCGTATCCCGTTCTGTCTCCGTTTCGGTTTCAATCTCTTCTGTCGTCTGCTCTGTCTCAGTCTCCTTTGTGGTATCCTCTATGACGACCGGTGTATCCTCTCTTTTTGCAATTCCGCAGCCGGCAAAGACCACAAGGAAGGAGCTGATCAACAATCCTGTCAAAACCACTCTTCCAATCATTTTCAGTCTCATATACATACCCCCTTTATAAGCAGAAAGGCGAAACCGTTTTTACTCCCGGGTCCGCCTCTGGTGTCATCTGTTTCAGTTATCGGTCATCAAGTTTTAATACAGCCATAAAAGCTTTTTGCGGAATTTCAACATTTCCGATCTGCCGCATCCGCTTTTTGCCTTCTTTCTGTTTCTCCAAAAGTTTTTTCTTTCGTGTAATATCGCCGCCGTAGCATTTTGCAAGAACGTCTTTCCGCATTGCCCTGACGGTCTCTCTCGCAATGATCTTGCTTCCGATCGCTGCCTGGATCGGGATTTCAAAGAGCTGCCGCGGAATCTCTTCTTTCAGCTTCTCGCACATCTTACGGCCGCGCTCATAGGCTGTATCCGCATGAACGATAAACGAAAGCGCATCGACCTCTTCTTTGTTGACCAGAATATCCAGTTTTACAAGTTTTGAGCGTTCATATCCTTTCAACTCATAATCCAGAGAAGCGTAGCCGCGGGAGCGGGATTTCAGAGCGTCAAAGAAATCATAGATGATCTCATTCAAAGGCAGATCATAACGGAGGATCGCCCTTGTCGCTTCAATATATTCGATTTCTTTATAGACGCCGCGCCGCTCCTGACAAAGCTCCATGATCGGCCCGATATATTCACTGGTCACCATGATCTCCGCGGAAACCATCGGTTCTTCCATATATTCGATTTCCGAAGGATCCGGAAGATTTGTCGGATTCGTAAGGTCGATCACCGTGCCATCGGTCTTATACACCTTGTAAATAACGGAAGGTGCAGTCGTTACAAGATCCAGATTGTATTCTCTTTCCAACCGTTCCTCGATGATCTCAAGATGAAGAAGACCTAAGAATCCGCAGCGGAACCCGAAGCCTAAAGCGACCGAAGTTTCCGGTTCATAGAATAAAGAAGCATCATTGAGCTGGAGTTTTTCCAGCGCGTCCCTGAGATCTTCGTAGTGCGCGCCATCGGCCGGATACATGCCGCAGAAGACCATTGACTGGACTTTCTTATACCCTGGGAGCGGCTCTGCGCAAGGTTTTTTCGCATCTGTTACCGTATCACCAACCATCGTATCGCGGACATTCTTGATCGACGCGGTAAAATAGCCGACCATTCCCGCCGAAAGTTCATCGCAAGGGATAAAGGTTCCGGGGCCGAAATAACCGACTTCGACAACATTAACAACAGCACCGGTTGCCATCATCTTCGCCTGTGTCCCGACTTTGATCGTTCCTTCCTTGATCCGGCAAAATACGATAACACCTTTATACTGATCATAGACCGAGTCAAAGATCAGCGCCTTGAGCGGAGCGTTCGGATCTCCGTCAGGAGCCGGGATCTTTTCTACGATCTGTTCTAATACATCTTCAATATTGATATCATTTTTCGCGGAGATCAGCGGTGCGTCCTGTGCCTCCAATCCGATCACGTCCTCAATTTCTTCAATGACTCTCTGAGGCTCCGCACTCGGAAGATCGATCTTATTAATGACCGGAATGACTTCCAGATCATGGTCGATCGCCATATAAACATTCGCTAAGGTCTGGGCCTCGATCCCCTGTGCCGCATCCACGACAAGAACAGCACCGTCGCAGGCCGCAAGACTTCTGGAGACTTCATAGTTAAAGTCCACATGTCCCGGCGTATCGATCAGGTTCAGCATATACTCCTGACCATTCTTCGCTTTATAAATAATACGGACTGTCTGGGACTTGATCGTAATTCCACGTTCCCTTTCGAGGTCCATATTGTCCAATACCTGGGACTGCATTTCACGGCTGGTAAGGACGCCGGTCTTTTCAATGATCCGGTCCGCCAGCGTACTCTTCCCATGGTCGATATGCGCGATGATACAAAAGTTTCTGATATGATTCTGATCCATAATGATTTCCGTTTACATCCTTTCAGGCGCTTTAAATCCCAGTAATTCTATGCATTCTTCCAGAACCTGCTGTGTTAAACGAAGGAGGCTAAGGTAGCTGTCCTTCTTTCCCTCGTCTTCCTGTGAAAGGATCCTGACTTCGTGATAAAAGCTGTTGAACGCGTTCGCGAGGTCGTAAATATAGGAGCAGATCTTATGCGGAGCCGTTTCTTCGTACGCAGACTCGATCATCTGACTGTACATGGAAAGCTTCATCATAAGATCCTTCTCTGTCGGCTCTCCGGTAAAGACAATCTTTCCGGAAGGCTCTTTTCCATATTTGGAAAGGATCGACTTAATCCGGACGATCGTATAAAGAATATACGGGCCGGTATTTCCTTCAAAGGATGTAAAACGATCCATGTCAAAAATATAATCTTTCGTCGCCTGATTCGAAAGATCTCCGTATTTCAAGGCTGCAAGTCCGACGATCTTTGCGGTTTCGGAAGCTTCCTCCGGGTCAAACTCACGGTTTTCTTTCATCTTTTCAAGGACTGCCTCATTGATCTCAGAGATCAGCGTTTCGAGGCGCATAACGCCGCCGTCTCTTGTTTTATACGGTTTTCCGTCTACCCCGTTCATCGTTCCGAATCCAAGGAAAAACAGTTTTTCATCCTCCGGTACGATCCCGGTCTTTTTCGCGGTACGGAAGACCTGCTCAAAATGGAGTCCCTGCCGTTTATCCACAACATAGATCACATAACCCGGCGCAAAGAGTTTCATTCTCTCGACCAGCGTTGCCAGGTCGGTCGTACTATAGAGCGTTGCACCGTCTGACTTTACAATAATACAAGGCGGAAGCTCTTTTTTGTCGCCTTCTTCCGCTACATCAACGACCAGCGCGCCATCGCTTTCGTGTGCAAATCCATCCTCTTTCATTTTCCGGA
>JAFWFQ010000053.1 GCA_017515535.1 Parasporobacterium sp.
TCTCCGGATTCGCAAGAACGACTTCGCTGGATGTATGTCCCATCCGGCCGACAAAGTTCCGGTTCGTCGTCGCGATCGCTCTTTCATTCTCACACATAACTCCCATATGTCCGCCGAGACACGGGCCGCAGGTCGGCGTGGAAACAGAACAGCCTGCTTCGATAAACGCTTCGATCAGGCCTTCCTTTAACGCCTGCATATAGATCTCCTGTGTTGCAGGGATCACGATACAACGAACATGATCAGCAACCTTTCTTCCTTTCAGAACGCTTGCTGCATCCCGGATATCGGAAATCCGTCCGTTCGTACAGGAACCGATGACAGCCTGGTCAATATGCATTCCCTTGACCTCGTCGACGGTCTTCGTATTGGACGGAAGATGCGGAAGGGATACCGTCGGTTTCAGTTCGGAAAGATTGATCTCCACAAAACTTTAATACACCGCGTCCTCATCTGCTTCAAAGATCTTAACTTCTCTTTTGAAGCGGTCCTTGACATATTCTAAAGTCTTCTCGTCAACCGGGAAGATTCCGTTTTTCGCGCCGGCTTCGATTGCCATGTTCGCAATCGTAAAACGGTCATCCATGGAAAGCTCTGCAACGCCCTCGCCGGTAAATTCCAAAGATTTATAAAGTGCTCCGTCAACTCCGATCAGTCCGATCAGATGGAGGATCACGTCCTTACCGGATACATAAGGCTGGAATTTTCCGGTCAGGTTGACCTTGATCGCTGCCGGGACCTTAAACCAGGAAAAGCCGCCGGCCATTCCTGCTGCCATATCGGTAGAACCGATTCCTGTTGCGAACGCACCGAGTGCTCCATAAGTACAGGTATGGGAATCCGCGCCGATGATCGCATCGCCCGGGCCGACAAGTCCCTGCTCCGGAAGCAGCGCGTGCTCGATCCCGACTTTTCCGACATCAAAGAAATTTGTGATCTCATGCTGAATCGCAAACTCTCTTGCTTTCTTGCAAAGCTGTGCGGATTTAATATCTTTACACGGTGTATAGTGATCCAGAACGATTGCGATCTTGTCTTTATCAAAAACCTTCGTAAACCCGGCTTTGTTGAACTCATCAACTGCTACCGGCGTCGTTACATCATTTCCGAGAACAAGATCCAGTTTTGCCTCGATCAGGTCGCCTGCCTTAACAGACTCAAGACCTGCATGGTCGGCCAGGATCTTCTGGGTCATCGTCATCTTCATAACTTTTATCCTTTCATTTCTTGAAAATCAAATCTGCTGCGTTACGGATAATTAATCCTGAGCTGTGATTTTCGCTTTCTTATCAGACGAGATCATCTTATTCGCAGCATTGATATACGCCCGGATACTTGCTTCGATCACGTCCGTGGAAAGACCGCGTCCGATAAATTTCTGATTCGGGGTTTCCAGCGTGACAGAAACACTTCCCAGCGTATCCTTGCCTTCGGAAACAGAGTTGATGCTGAATTTTCCGAAGATATGCTCTCCCGGATTCATGATCTTGTCAATTGCCGCGATTGCCGCATCAACAGGACCGTCACCAAGCGCAACCTGTTCAAATTTCTCATCACCTTTTCTCAGGCAGACTGTCGAAGTACTGGTAGTAAAGTTGCTGGTATGAACCGCAAACCAGTCGAGTCTGTAATCGTCTTCGTTCACTTCCATCTCAGCGCCGGTGTTATCCAGAATGATCGCCGTGATATCATCGTCATTGACATTTTTCTTTTTGTCACAGAGGGCTTTGAAGGCATCAAAACTCTTAAGAAGATCTTCTTCACTCAGCTGATAGCCCATTTCTTCGATATGCTCCTGGAAGGCATGTTTTCCGGAGTGCTTTCCGAGAACGATATTATTGACATGAATGCCGATGGATTCCGGTGTCATGATCTCATACGTCAGTTTATTTGCCTGTACGCCATGCTGGTGGATACCGGACTCATGGCTGAACGCGTTCTGTCCGACGATTGCTTTATTTAACGGGGCATGCTGACCGATGACGTTGTAGACCGTCTTGCTCGCCCGGTAAAGCTGTGTCGTATCAATACGGCAGTCGATATCCGTAAAGGAATCCGCTCTGGTCTTCATCGCCATGACGACTTCTTCAAGCGCGGTATTTCCTGCGCGCTCGCCGAGACCGTTGATCGTACACTCGATCTGTCTTGCGCCTGCCTGTACTCCCGCAAGGGAGTTTGCAGTTGCCATCCCAAGGTCATTATGGCAGTGGACGGAGAGTTCAATATCCTTCGCGCCTTCCGCATGTTCCAGTACATAACTGATCATGCGTTTCATCTCATCCGGCGTCGAATACCCAACGGTATCCGGAAGATTTACAACCGTCGCTCCGTTTGCGATCGCGACCTCGGTTGCCTTTGCTAAAAACTCCAGCTCACTTCTCGTAGCATCTTCTGCTGAGAATTCGATACTGGAACAATATTTCTTCGCATAGGCTGTCATATATTTGATGCGCTCAAGAACTTCCTCTTCCGTCATCCTCAGCTTGTAATCCATATGGAGCTTGGATGTCGCGATAAAAAGGTGGATCTTCGGATTCTCCGCAACCTTGACAGCCTCCCAGGCAGCGTCGATATCTTTTTCCGTAGATCTTGCAAGGGATGCGATCTCGCACTCCTTGATATTCTTTGCGATCGTATTTACCGATTCAAAATCTCCGGGAGAAGAAATAGCAAATCCGGCCTCGATAACGTCTACTTTCAGCTTTTCAAGGCACTTTGCAATCTCGATCTTTTCTTTCAGGTTCATGGTGCAGCCCGGAGACTGCTCCCCATCTCTTAATGTCGTATCAAAAATTTTAATCTGTCTCATATTATCTACCTGTATAAGCGGGCAGGAAATCTCCCGCCCGCTTAAAAAACTTTACATTAATACAGCACCCTTGTCTGCGGAAGTAACAAGCTTCGCATAACGGGCAATATAACCGGTTTTGATCTTCGGCTCAGGGCAGACCCATTTTGCTCTTCTTGCCTCAAGCTCCTCATCCGAAACATTCACATTGATCTTGCAGTTCGGAATATCAATCGAGATCATATCGCCTTCGTTGATCAGACCGATATTTCCGCCGGAAGCTGCTTCCGGAGAAACATGTCCGATCGCCGCGCCTCTTGTCGCGCCGGAGAATCTTCCGTCTGTGATCAGAGCAACACTTGCGCCAAGGCCCATGCCGACGATCGCGGAAGTCGGGTTCAGCATCTCGCGCATACCCGGACCGCCTTTCGGTCCTTCGTAGCGGATAACAACAACATCACCCGGATTGATCTTCTGGGCATAGATTGCTTCAATCGCGTCTTCTTCGCTGTCAAAGACTCTTGCCGGTCCTTCATGAACCATCATCTCCTCCGCAACGGCGCTCTTCTTAACAACACAGCCATCCGGAGCGATATTGCCTTTCAGGACAGCGATTCCGCCGGTCTCGGAGAACGGATTCTCGATCGGACGGATCGTTTCCGGATCACGGTTTTCGATTCCTTCGAGGTTCTCAGCCAGCGTCTTTCCGGTAACGGTCATAACGTCGGTATGGAGAAGTCCCTTCTTTGTCAGCTCTTTCATGACTGCGTGAACACCGCCCGCAAGGTCAAGGTCTTCCATAAAGGTATCGCCTGCCGGTGCAAGATGGCAGAGGTTCGGAGTCTTTTCGCTGATTTCATTTGACATATCAAGACTGATCTCAAGTCCTGCTTCATGTGCGATCGCCGGTAAATGAAGCATTGTATTCGTTGAGCAGCCGAGTGCCATATCAACGACATCCGCATTCTCAAACGCTTTTTCTGTCATGATATCTCTCGGGCAGATATTCTTCTCAACAAGTTCCATGATCTGCATTCCGGCTTTCTTTGCAAGGCGGAGTCTTCCGGAAAGCGGAGCCGGAATGGTTCCGTTGCCTTTCAGCGCCATGCCGATCGCCTCGCAGAGGCAGTTCATGGAGTTCGCCGTATACATACCGGAGCAGGATCCGCAGGACGGACAAGCATTCTCTGTATATTCTTCAACGCCTGCTTCATCCAAAGTGCCTGCATGGTAAGCGCCGACTGCTTCAAACATATGGCTTAAGCAGGTTCTTCTTCCGTCTTTTAAGTGGCCGGCAAGCATCGGGCCGCCGCTGACAAAGATCGTCGGAATATTCAGTCTTGCTGCTGCCATAAGAAGTCCCGGAACGTTCTTGTCACAGTTCGGGATCATAACAAGTCCGTCGAACTGGTGCGCGATTGCCATCGCCTCGGTCGAGTCTGCGATCAGGTCTCTCGTTACCAGGGAATATTTCATTCCGACATGGCCCATTGCGATTCCGTCGCAGACAGCGATTGCCGGAAACTCGATCGGAGTTCCGCCAGCTGCACGGACACCGGCTTTTACTGCATCCGCGATCTGGCGAAGATGCATATGACCCGGAACGATCTCATTAAAAGAGTTCACGACACCGATCAGAGGGCGGTTGATCTCTTCATCTGTATATCCTAATGCATAGAACAAACTTTTATTTGGTGTTCTTGCAACACCCTTTTTCGCATTATCAGATCTCATAAGTTTTACTCCTAATCAAAATGTAATTTAATAGTAAGTGCACTTAGCATGGAAGCGCCACACCGGCGGTTCCGTGCGGAATTCGCAGGCACGAAGTGCCATTCCTCTGCGAATTACTGCACATCCCCCGCGGAGCGTTCCAGCTGACGAAGTCAGTTGGAAGCTGTATCAAGGTCTGCATCATTTTTCCAAAGCATCTTCTCACGAAGCTCTTTTCCGACAACTTCCATCGGGTGCTTTGCAAGCTGTGCTCTCTTGGAATTGAAGAACGTTCTTCCGTTCTTGTTTTCCGCGATCCATTTTCCTGCGAACGTACCATCCTGAATGTCATTCAGTACTGCTTTCATATTTGCCTTGGTCTGCTCATAAGGAAGAACTCTCGGTCCGGATACATACTCACCGTATTCTGCGGTATCGGAAATTGAATAGTTCATCGCTGCAACGCCACCCTTGTTGATCAGGTCGACGATCAGTTTTACTTCGTGGATGCACTCAAAGTATGCATTCTCCGGAGCATATCCTGCTTCAACAAGAGTTTCAAAACCACATTTCATAAGGTCAACAAGACCTCCGCAAAGAACTGTCTGCTCACCAAAGAGGTCAGTTTCAGTTTCTTCGTTCATTGTTGTCTCAAGGATACCCGCTCTTGCGCCGCCGATACCTGCGATATAAGCAAGTGCGATATCATAAGCTTTTCCTGTAGCATTCTGCTCAACCGCTACGAGGCAAGGTACACCTTTGCCTGCGACATACTGACTTTTGACAGTGTGTCCCGGTCCCTTCGGAGCAGCCATAAATACGTCAACATCTGCCGGAGGTACGATTTGTTTATATCGGATGTTAAAACCATGGGCAAATGCAATCGCTTTTCCTTCTGTAAGGTTCGGAGCGATATCTTTTTTATACATATCTGCCTGAGCCTCATCATTGATCAGGATCATGATGATATCAGCTTTCTTTGTAGCTTCTGCAACCGTAAGAACTTCAAAACCGTCTTTCTCAGCAACCGGCCAGCTCTTTCCGCCTTCTCTTAAGCCGATAACAACATTGCAGCCGGAGTCTCTCAGGTTTAATGCATGTGCATGTCCCTGGGAACCATAACCAATAATAGCAATTGTTTTTCCATCAAGATTTGCGATGTTACAATCATTTTCATAATACATTTTTGCCATAGTTGAATTCTCCTTTTTCTTTTGTATCTTCGTAAATAGACTGCAGTCCTCTTTCAAGTGCTACATAACCTGTCCGTACAAGCTCGATGATCTCGAACTCTTTCAGGATCTTTTCAATACCCGTGATCTTGGACTCATCACCGATCATCGCGATCGTAAGGGTCGCGATCGATACGTCGATGATATTCGCACGGAAGATATTGGAGATCTGGATGATCTCGTTCCGGATCGCGCTGGTCGGCGTGCTGACCTTGATCATAACGAGCTCTCTGCGGATCGAGTTCGTCTGGTCAAGAAGTTTGACCGAATGAACCGGATATAATTTCTGGAGCTGGTAGGAAAGCAGCGTGATCTGATCTTCCGTACAGAAGACTTCGATCGTAATACGGCTGGTTTCCGGATCGCTGGTTGCACCCACTGCGAGGGATTCAATATTATAACCTTTTCTGGAGAACATTCTGGAGACCTGTGAAAGTACACCCGCCTCGTTGTCGACCAGAACTGCTAACGTGTAAAGTTTCTGCTCATTCATCTTTTCTGTTCTCCTTTCTTATTGTACCAGGAAGTCTGTAATCTGTTTTCCGCCTTCAACCATCGGACGAACCATCTCGTCAAGGTCGATCACGCAGTCGATTACATATCCATGTCCATCTTCCAAAGCATCCTTGACAGCTGCCCGAAGTTCCTCTTCGGTGCTGACTCTTGCGCCCTTAAGCCCGTAAGCTTCCGCAAGCTTAACGAAATCCGGTCCGCGGTCCAGCGTCGTCTGAGCATAACGGTGATCATAGATCAGGGTCTGCCACTGACGGACCATGCCGAGCGTTCCGTTGTTAAAGATAAAGGTAATGACCGGAGTATCATAATGCTGCTCTGTCGCGAGTTCGTTGCAGTTCATACGGAAACTTCCGTCACCGGTAATATGGATAACCTGCTTATCCGGATTTCCGACTTTTGCTCCGATCGCGGCACCAAGACCAAAGCCCATGGTTCCGAAGCCGCCGCTCGTTAAGAGCTGGCCGGAATAATCGAAGTGGAAATGCTGGATCGCCCACATCTGGTGCTGACCGACGTCGGTAGAAACGATCGTATCGTCCGGCATGATCTCAGCGATCGCGCGAAGGATCTCCTTCGGAGTCAGTTTGCCTTCAACTTCATCATATTCCGTCTCTGTCGGGAAGGAGAAGACATATTTTTTCCACTCTTCGTGGCTCTGCTGGGATAATTTGCTATTTAACATTTTAAGAACGGCCTTCGCATCACCAATGATATGATGGTCGGTCTTAACATTTTTATTGATTTCAGAACGGTCAATATCGACCTGAACGATTTTTGCGTTTTGCGCAAATGTTTTCGGATCTAAGGCAACACGGTCGGAGAACCGGCAGCCAAGCGCGATAAGAAGATCACATTCATCACAGGCCATATTCGAAGCCTGGGAGCCATGCATACCGATCATTCCTGTCGTCAGCGGGCTTCTTCCCTGAAGAGCACCACCGCCCATAACGGTAATTGCAACCGGAGAATCCGCTTTCTCCGCGAACTCGCGAAGTTCCATATCCGCACGGCTTCTTACAACACCCCCGCCACAGATGATCAGAGGCTTTTTCGATCCATTGATCATCTCGACCAGCTTATCAACATCTGCCTCGTTCGGAGACGGAGTTTTAAAATCCTCGGAAGCTCTCTTCATCAGCTGAGCAAGACGTCCGGAACTGTAATGCTGCTCTCTCGGAAGCGGAGTATATTCGGTCTCTGCTGCCGTTACGTTTTTCAGGATATCGAGAAGGACCGGACCAGGGCGGCCGCTTCTTGCGATTGCAAATGCTTCCCGGATCGTATCCGCAAGCTTTTCAATATCTCTGACGATAAAGTTGCTTTTTGTGATCGGCATTGTAATTCCGGTAATATCAACTTCCTGGAAAGAATCTTTTCCGATCAGAGTCTCGCCGACGTTGCAGGTAATAAATACAACCGGGGATGAATCCATATACGCGGTTGCGATACCTGTTGTCAGGTTTGTTGCTCCGGGGCCGCTGGTTGCGAAACAAACGCCAACTTTTCCCGTGCTTCTTGCATACCCGTCTGCAGCATGGGCTGCGCCCTGCTCATGGGAAGTCAGGATGTGATTGAATTTATCGCTGTACTTATACAAAGCATCATAGATATTCAGTATCGTTCCGCCCGGATAACCAAAGATGGTATCCACACCCTGCTCCAGCAGACACTCCATTACGATTTGTGCTCCTGTGTACTTCATACATGACCTCCTAAAATAAAGAAACCCTATGGCTAAAAGTTCACCATAGGATCTGCAAATCGAGTTTCTTTCAACTATGTTTCAATCTTGCAAAACAGGTACAACCTTTAGCACTATTTCTGCTCGCTACCGACGAGTAGAAGAATAATGCCGACGAGGACGCTGTTATTTACGACTACTTTCTGATTGAACATTTTTCCTAAAACTCCAAATTTTAATTTGTGCAGTATTTCTATGTTTTATACCACTTTAGCGTGTCGAAGTCAAGAAAAAAACGAAGGTTTTCCTTAATAAATAAGGGTTTTTTTTAATCTTCCACGAAAACGTTGAATTCAATCGCCGTTTCCATGCCGCTTTCGGTATAAATGATAAGCCTGCCGTCGCCTCCCCAGCCGTCTGTCCGGATAAGGCAGCCGCACATTCCGCCCTCCGCGGTAATGACCTGCGGGCCTTCTACATGAATGACTCCTTCGGTCGTAAGGATGATCGGCATCTGGGCATAAGGCGCAAGATTTCCGTTTTCATCGACGATGCGGATCCGCACGAGCGCCATGTCATAGCAGTCCCCTTCGATCAGGTTCAGTCTGGAAGCCGTCGCCTCGAGATAAAGCTGATTTCCCGGAGTACAGATCCGGCTCTTGATGACTTCTCCGTTCCGGACTGCGTCGATCCGCCATTTTGTCGCTTCTCCGCCCCAGTTTCCGACGTATTTCGCATAAAGCGCAACGCCGTCCGCATAGCTCATCTTGTATTTCAGCATGACTCTTGCCATCCGGAGTTTGTCGAAAAGCGGCATATTCTGGATTCCGTACCGTTCCGCCGCAAGAAGACAGGTACGGAGATGGTTTGCTTTTACCGGATCAAGTCCTTCTTCACTTTCCAGGAGATCCCCGATCATATCATTGATCTCAACCGGTCCATGCGGAAGCGCATCCCAATCTTCCGGAACAAAGGATTTGACAAACTTATCGTTTTTATAAAGACGGACTTCGTCCGCATTTGTAAAGGCAAAGACAGGACCTTTCTGACCGCCCGGATAATCTCCGATATCGAACGGAGAGCCAAGCTCCAGGACCGGTGTTTCATTTCCCTGGCTCGCGTACATCGCAGCCGAGAGTTTCGGATTCCGGAAAGAATCCAGAACGCCATGATAACAGATCCGGTCACCGGATCCGAAATCCTTGTGGGTCGCGTAATCAAACATACACCACTGGAAGCATCCGGCAATATCGCGGTTCGACATCGCCGCGTCAAGGACTCTAGCATGGCGAAGCGCCTGCTCCTGACGGTGACCCCAGTCATCATAGGATTTTGTCGGATACATATGACCGTTGCTCTCACTGATCAGGTAAGCTTTGTCCGTATCCGGCGTTACTTTATGTTTCGGACGGCAGCCGACATTGGTCCCGTCATGGGAGAAATCATTAAAGGCATAGACATCCTCAAGAAGATGGCTCTTCTCAAGATAGCGGACTCCTGAAGTCGGGCGGGAAGGATCGAGTTCATGGGCAAGCTCATTCGTCCGGGTATAAAATTCGTCATCATCCACACTCTCATTGATCCGGACACCCCAGAGCATGATAGACGGATGGTTCCGGTACTGGATGATCATTTCTTTTAAATTCTCGAGCGCCTGCTCTTTCCACTTTTCATCCCCGATATGCTGCCATCCCGGCATTTCTGTAAATACAAAAAGTCCTGTCCTGTCGCATTCGTCCAGGAAATAATGACTCTGCGGATAATGGGAAGTCCGGACCGCATTGACGCAAAGTTCTTCCTTTAGGATCCTTGCGTCTTCTCTTTGGAGATGTTCCGGAAGCGCGTAGCCGATATAAGGATAACACTGGTGACGGTTCAGACCGCGCAGGAAGGTCTTCTTCCCGTTCAGATAGAAACCGTCTTCCCGGAACTGAGCAACCCGCATGCCGAACGTTGTCTCTAGCGTATCAATATAATCTTCATTCTTGATCGTAACAAGACAGCGGTAGAGATTCGGATGATCCATCGACCAGAGCTTTGGCTGGGAGATATAGATATCCGTGCTGTTCTGGCAATCCTTTGCCGTCGCGACAAGGCTTCCGTTCGGGCTGTAGATCTCAACATCCGTGATCATCGGTGTTCCGACACAGGTAACATCGACGTGGATCGTATTCTCATCTTTAGTATAGACAAAGATATCTTCGATATAGGTATTCGGCCGGATATCCATCCAGACATCCCGGTACAATCCGCCGTAAGTCAGATAGTCGATCACAAAGCCGAATGGCGGGATCTCCGGATTTTCCGTACAGTCAAGCTTTACCGCAAGCTGGTTCTTTCCGGCATGTACCTCATCGGAAATATCGACCCGGAAGGAGGTATATCCGCAATAGTGTTTCGCGACCGAACGCTGGTTAATAAAAACTTCCGCAACATGGGCCGCGCCGTCGAACTGCAGAAAGATCTTGCTTCCGAGAACTGCCTCCGGAATATCCAGGATCCTGCGGTATCCGCAGACCGTATTGTAGTTTTCCGGGCTCGCATAGTGAAGCGGTATGTTGCCTACGTTATGAGGCAGACGCACCGCTTCACCATCGATAAAATACTTCATGAAGTCATCAGACCACTCATATACAAATTCCCATTTATTATTCAGTCGAATCATACTCTATGAACTCTCCGTTTGTATCCATCCATTTTCAGTCCTGTTTCGCGTGCGGGAGCTTTCCGGGTTCCGCTTTTTCAGACTGCACTCTATCGTACCACATTCCAATGATTTTGTATCAAATGAATTTAATAAATATGTGAATTCTTCGTGATAAACAAAAAGGGATCCCCCTTGTCTTTCGAAACACGACGCGGGAATCAGGCTTCTCCGGTCTTTTAGGGATGGATTATTTTCCGAAATCGGGTATGATAAGAACTATGAAGATTACAATATTACTTGAAAACTCTGACGGGAATAACGGATGCGCCTTCGAACACGGGCTGAGTGTTTATATTGAAACGGCTCGCCACAGGATCCTTGCAGATACCGGTGCGAGCGGAAAATCAATTGAAAACGCAGCTCTATTAGGGATCGATCTCTCCAAAGTCGACCTTGTCTTTTTAAGCCATGGCCATTATGACCATTCCGGCGGGATCCTTGATTTTTATAAGCTGAACAAAACCGCACCGGTCTATATGCAGAAGACAGCTGTCTTGGAGTATTATTCCGGAGAGAAGTTCATCGGGATCGCACCGGAGATCAAGGATCTTCCGACGGTTCATTTTCTCGATGGAAACTATAAAGTCGATGATGAGGTTGAATTCTTCTCCGGCGTTGTTGAACGAAGGTACTGGCCTTCCGGAAACTTTACCATGGCCAGGAAAGTAGGTGACTCGATGGTTCCCGATACCTTTGATCATGAGCAGTCCCTTGTCATCCATGGAGAAAAAGAGGTTCTCGTCTGCGGTTGTGCCCACTGCGGGATCCTGAACATCCTGGACAAGTACCGCTCGCTTTTCGGCCGCGACCCGGAGCTTGTTATCGGCGGCTTCCACATGATGAAAAAAACAGATTATACGGAAGAGGAAAAAGAGCTGGTTATCCGGACTGCGGAAGAGCTTGCGCAGATGGATACTGTTTTCTACACCGGCCATTGCACCGGCGGAAAAGCCCTAAGCCTTATGTCCCCGATCCTTAGCGAAAAACTGATCCCGCTTTACAGTGGCATGGAAGTACTATAGCCGATCATCTAAACATGGGCGAAAAAAACATTGATCGCGCCCCTTTGGCGCGATGGAGAACAAGTAACGAAACCTCCTCTTCCCTCTTTGACGCGAGGGAGAACAGATATCAGGATAGGATGAAACATCCGGAAAGGATCATGAAATGGAACGAAAAAAACAAGCTGTAGAACTGAAAAAACATATGAACTGCTGTCAGGCAGTACTTTGTGCATATGCGGATAAAGTTGATCTCCCAATGGAAACGTTGAAAAAGATTGGTTCAGCTTTTGGCGGCGGGATGGGGGCCATGAAAGGAAACTGCGGCGCCCTTTGCGGGGCGGAGCTTGTCCTCGGTCTGTTAAAATCCGAAGGCGGGAGGATCCATAAACCGTCTGCCGCCCTCTATGACAGCTTTGAAAAAAAGTGCGGGTCAACGATCTGCAAAGAATTAAAAGGAGTCGAAACAGGAACCGTCCTCTGCTCTTGTGAAGATTGCGTCCGCAACGCTGTCATTGCTTTGGAAGAGCTCCTTTAAGGCGGACAACGCCCATTCAGCTATGGCTATTTGCGGAACCGGCCGGTTCCGAAGAGTGGTCCTAAGACAAGGCGCTCAAGCAGATTCAGCGTAAAGGTCAGGACGATCAGGCAGACAATGCTGTAGAGTAACAGAAGAAGGTCATTTTGAAAGACCACATTCAAGCCGAGCGTGAACAACGCAATCCGGCCAAAATATTTAATGATCAGCTCATTGCCGCAATGATAGAGGGAGTCCTTCCCAACGTAAGCAAGGAAACGGCCGATTGCCGGGATCAGGCTGATGATCCTGGCGATACAGAGTTCCATAAAGATCAGGATCAGCGCACTCACCAGCGCATAGATCTCAAAGAGTGCTCCTCCGAATATATTTCCCGGAAGGAGCTTCGAAAGAAAGCTGCGGACCGTCTCGGTAAATGCAGCTCCCCGGAAGCAGGTAAATACCGCAAAGAGAACGGACAGGCCGAAGCAAAGGAAGAAGAAAAACTTCCCGGCTCCGCTCCGTCTGTTATACTTCCAGCGGTTAATCAACGGGAAAAGAAGCGCGCCGAGCGCGTAATAGAAAATGTATACGCAGGCGGAATCGACATTCCAGATCCACCGCGGATCCTGTGCCGGCTCATGGCCAAGGAAACAAATCCCTACAACGAAAAGGACAACAGCAAGAAGAAACGCAAGAACGCCGCCTGCCTTTCCGCGTCCAAAAATAGCGGAGCAAATTCTCTTTATCAATTCAAACGCGATGACAATCACGAACAGACAGGTAAAAAACCAGAGCGGACCTGGTGCCTGGTTACGAATCCCTTCCGCGGAAACAAGAAGCGCTTTCGGAAGATCGCGAAAGACCATCTCCCCCATGATCAGCTGAACTGCATAATAAAGGATCGTAAAGAAAATATAAGGGAAAACGAGTGACCGGATCTTCTTCCAGAGGAACCGGAAAAAGGATCCTTCCGCAGGAGAGAGCCCGGCAAAAAAACCACTGATAAAAAAGAACAGTGGCACATGATGGGCAAAGATATAGAGCGTTATATTATCGCTGACTCCGAGGTGACCCCAGTAGATCAGGGTCATTCCTAAAAACCTCAGGATATCCACCCATGCAATTCTTTGATTATCCGTTACCATCCGGCTGCTCATCTGCGGACGAATCTCCTACAATTTATATCCCCCGCAGCTTTATACTTTCTGCAGGTTTTTCTCTCCTACAATTTAATCACGGTCCGTTTTTTCCGGCGCACAAGCGGTTCATAAAGGAACTGACGGAACGCATAGACCAGTTTTCTCGGCGCCTTCTCGATCAGTGCGTCGCGGGAAGCAGTATTTGTGATACTTTTTTCATCCTCATACCAGCCCTCTTCATAGTCGGTCTGCTGTGCAATGATCTTTTCCGGTGTCGGACCGGTCTTTTCCGCGATCACATAGATTTCTGTCTGGGTATTAACGTCAAACTGGATCCGTTCTCCGGAAGCAGCCGGCGAAGAGTTGATCTTCCAGACCTTGTTCTTCGCGGAAAATTTTACGATAAAGACATCCTTGATCGTCATTCCGTTTGCTTCCGAGAAAACGCTGTAGAAGAAATCCGGTGAAAACTGATACAGTCCGTGCCCGTTAAAATTATTGGTCGGGACCATACAGATATAATAGCCGCCGGTCTTCAGCATACTGAAGCAATTCTTAAGAAGCTGCGGAACATCAAAGACATGCTCCATTGTTCCGCCGTCGATCAGGCATGTGTACTGTTCCTTCAGCTCTTCCGGGATCGGTCGGTTCAGGTCCCAGACGATATCCGGATCTTCATGCGCAAATCCGTCAAGACTAAAAAGCTTTTCCCCGTACATATCCTGAAATACGTCTTCCGCATAAGGGCTCTGAAAATCTTTTTCCAGTTTCTCATCCGGAAGATTCGAATACTGAGGAAGATATTTTCGGAACTCCTTTTTGGTAAACGCACGGAACTGGCGGCCTAATGAGATCGTCTTCGAAAGGTCCGCTCCATACTCTCTCCGGGCATATTCAATTGTCAGCATCGATGTGATCCGAAATCCCATGATCTACTCCGCTTAGTCTGATTCATACTCTGTAAAAACAACTCCGCCGGCAGGTGAAGAAACTCCCGCCGGCAGGCAGCTGCCTTTTATTATCCAATATATAATTCTTTCAGTTTCTTCCGGTCGACCTTGTTGTTCTGGTTCAGCGGAAGGTTATCCAGTTTAATAAACCGGTTCGGGATCATATGCCGCTGAACTTTTTCTTTCATCTTATCCCGTAATTCTTTCTCTTCAAGCCGTCCGACATAGACCATGATGATATGCTCTTTTTCTTTATCAAAAATACAAGCACACTGCATCTGGTCATCCAGAGAACTTGCGGCAAGCTCGATCTCACCAAGCTCAACACGGTGGCCCATATGCTTGATCATAAAGTCTTTTCTGGAAAGGAAGATGATCTCACCATATTCGTTTTTCTTTACAATATCCCCGGTCATATAGATCCGCTCTCCCGGATTTAACGGGTTATCCTGGAACTTCTCCTCAGTTGCGGCATCATCGTTTAAGTAGCCGAGTGCCATTCCCGGGCCGGCAAGGCAAAGCTGGCCCTCTTCCCCATCTTTCGCGGCTGTTCCGTCATCCTTAATAATATATGCGGTTACAAACTCCGCCGGATAGCCAAGCGGTACGCGCTCATCATCCGCAAGATCGCGGGTCATATGATACAGGAAGGTATAATAAAACTCGGTTGCTCCATAGCCCTGACGGTACTTCGGATCCGGAATGACTTTTTTCATTTTGTTGATCAGCTTCGTTGACGCAACGTCACCGGCGAAGGTTACTGTTCTGAGATACTTATTCAGTTCCTCTTCGTATCCCTCCCATGCGGAAAACCGGGAGATCACAGTTACTGCGGATGCAACCCAGTCGATGATCGAGATCTGATTATCGACCATGTACTTTACAAGTTCCGCCGGCTGGCTGAAGAGCCATTTCGGCATAAAATAGCAGGTCGCCTCGGCTGCAATACTAAAGAAGAAATTTAATACGCCCATGACATAATACATCGGAGACTGGTTTCCGACATGGTCCGTAAAAATGATCTCAACATCGTCACGGTTCGCGATCGACGGATAGATGATCCCGTTGTGTCCGGTCATGACACCCTTTGGATTTCCCGTCGAGCCGGAGGTAAATGTAATACTTGCAAGCTTTGTGGATACCTCCTCGCAAACGATCTTCGGAATCTCAAAATCTGCCTGATCCTGCTCAATAATATCCTCATAAATCAAGACAATTCCGTCAAAGTTTAAGCTTCTTGCCTTCTCCTCCGTTTTCCGGTTTGCTATCACAAGACGCGGACGCAGGTTCTCAAAGATCTTTTCGATCCGCTCATTCGGCATCGTTTCATCAATTACCGAATAATAATCACCTGCATAAAGGATTCCGTGCATGACGGCACCAATATCATTACTTGCTTCAATCAGTGTTGCGGAAGGAAGCGGCTCTTTGTCTTGAAGATCTTCCGGTTTTTCACCGAATGTCTTAAGGATCGCTCTTGCAACCTTAAAGGAAGCATCCTGCATTTCTTTGTAAGTCATTTGTCCGTTCTGATCGACAAATCCGATCTTCTCCGGCACATCCAGTACTGCCTTATCCAGGATCTCCGTAACACGTTTAAATTCCATTTTTTAATGTCCTCCGTAGTTTTTTAATATTGCGAAGATAATCTTTTATCTGTTTTATCACATTGACATGACCGCCGGCTCTTTCCCGGTAAACAACCGGAAGCTCCGCAACAATTCCCTTGCTCCGCTCGGCCCGGATCAGAAGTTCAATAAGAAAGAACCATCCGTTTTCACTTCTGTCCGATTTCCGGATCAGAGATTCAACAAAGTCCTTCCGGAAAAACTTAAATCCGCAGATTGCGTCACTCGCTTTCATTCCAAGCGCTGCTTTCATAATAAAGGTCAGTCCTTTCGAAGTCAGATTCCGGATCGGTGGTCTTCCGATCGTCTTTGCCCCTCTTGCCTGTTTCGAAGCATTGACCATCATGACTTTCGGGTTCCGTTCGAAGATCTTTTTCATGTCCAATAAATGGTACAGATCAGTCGAAAGATCCACATCCATATATCCGACGATTTCCGAACTGTTTTCACGGACGCCTGCGCGGAACGCAGCTCCGACTCCCTTTTCCTGAATCCTGATATAATCGACATTCGAAAATTCTGACGCAAGACGCTTTGCGATCTCTTCCGTTCTGTCAACCGAAGCATTATCAACGATAGTCAGGCGGATGTCAACATCCCGCATATATTTATCGGTAAACTTCTTTGTGATCCGGATCCCCCGGTCAAGCCGTCTTTCTTCATTATAGACCGGGAACAAAATGTTAATACTGCGCATAGATAAACTCCGTATTCTGAATGCTCAGCGATAATAATATCATAATAACCGCAAACCAGTAAATCACTATTCTAACCGGAAGCTTTTGTCTCAGAACGATTTCAACGATCGACTCTCCCTTTTTCTCCTCGATATTTGAAACGACAAGGACCGTAACAAACCCGATCAGAAGAAGGACCCACTGCAATCCGTCAAGATCAAACTTGAAAAGTCCGCCGTCAAAAAGTTTTCCGGCTTGGAACTTTGTAAATATCCGGCTCACGAAACTTCCAAGCTGAGCCGGTGACGTCACATTCAAAAAGATCGGCCAGAGAAGGAAGATCGTACGTACTTTCTGGAAGAAACGCCAGAAAGGATTTGCCTCCAGCCTCGGATGATTTTTCACAAATCGTTTACTGACCGGCTCAAGGAGATACGTCACAATAAACGCAGCCGCATACTGCAGTCCCATAAAAACAAACATGATCCCCGGCCCGTGCCAGATTCCCATGACAAGCCATAAGACAAAGAACGCGATACAGGCCGTAAACTTGATTCTGGCCTTCCGGTTTTTTTTGCCATTCTTAATATATCGTTTTGCCGCAGGGCTCATGGTGATCGGATAATAAATATAATCCTTCAGCCAGGACCCCAGCGTCAGATGCCATCTCCTCCAATACTCGCTGACGCTTCTGGAAAAATACGGATGCCGGAAGTTCTCCGGGAGTCCGATCCCGAGCATCCGGCTCATTCCGATCGCCATATCCGCACAGCCTGAGAAATCCGAATAAAGCTGGAGCATAAAGAGGATCAGATCCATAAGAACAAATATACCCGCTGCTTTTTCATTACTGCTGACCGCGTTTAAAAAGACCGCAAGACGGTTTGCAATCACCATCTTTTTAAATGCGCCGTAGCCAAAGCGGACAAGTCCTGCAAAGACCTCTTTCCGGTCAAAGAAATGCTCTGTCTTAAACTGAACCGAAAGCGGTGCATAACGGTTGATCGGCCCCTGTGTAATCGCCGGGAAAAAGAGAGCAAACAGAAGAAGCCTTGCAAAGTTCGTCTCCGCCTTAATATTTTCCCGGTACAGGTCCACAACATAACTGATCATCATCAGCGTATAATAGGAGATCCCGAGCGGGGCGATCAGTTTCCCGACGATCCCTCCGGTTTTCCCGAAAAGGCTTCCCGTAATTCCGGGAACATACATCAAAATTCCGAGGACAACGATCAGAAGGATGATCATCCCTGCAGCATACCCTTTTTTCCAGCTGCTCTTCTCCATTGCCTGGGCAAGGAAAAAGATGACTAAGGTCTCCAGGATCAGGACCGGAAGTGCCGCATAGGACGCAAATAGGTAGAAGCAAAGACTTCCGGCAAGAAGAATGATCCACTGTGCCTTTTTCGGAAGGACATAATATAACAGCATGACCAGTCCGAGAAGGATAAAGAAGGCAAGGCTCAGATAACTCATGAGGCACCTCCTTTTCCAAGGTAGCGGTCCTTAAACGACTCCGTATAAACTTTGGCCCCTTCCGGGTTCAAATGATCCGCGTCATCAAAATACTTCGTATCGTAACTTTCAAATTCCGTCTCGATATGGACTGCCGGATACTCCGTCTCCGGATAGTCCGCTTTCAATTCCTGAAAATAACGGCTGAACGGTTCCGAGATTTTTTTCGCTTCCTCATAGGTATCCGAGATCAGCGGAGTATTAACAGAGTAAACTTCGATCCCGTTTTCGATACAGAGGTCGATCGTTTTCCGGTAATATGAATCCAGTGTCTTAAGAAGAACAAAGTCTTCCATGTCATGTTCCGCGCTTGTCGGCCACCAGCTGACAAAGGATTTAAACCCTCTTGTCCTTTCCATTTCAGAGTAGGCAGCGAGATTTATACTCTTCCGGTCTTCCTTCAACGAATTCAGGACCGGCGACATATATTTTGTCGGTGATTTGATCTTATATTCAAAAAGCGTTAATAGACCGGAGCCGCCGGCTGCTTCAAGCGCTTCCTTTTCCTTGTTTGAACCGGCCTCTTTAATGACCTCCTCCGCCTGTTTCCAGCTCAGAAAATCAAAGTAGACGCTTCGGGTCCAGAATCCGTCGAAACTGGTAAAATGGTATGAACTGATCGAGAGAACGACCTTTTCCGGCTTCCCCACATACGTCAGATAGTCTTTCAGAGTATAATAGGCTTCGACAGCCGTTGATCCGCCCTCTGCCACAGAAACACAAGCAGAAGACAGTTCTTCCGGGATCAGGGCGGATTTGGCCCTCGAATCACCGAGGATCAGAATATCGCAGGGAGCAAGAGACGATTTTCCCATCCGGTAATCTTTTGCCTGAGTGAAATAAGAATATTCCCCGTCCATATAACTGCCGGGGAATGCTGCAATATAGATCCAGATCAGGATCACCGGTATAAAGACAACCAGGGTCTTTAAGATCGTCTTCAGAGTTTTCATTTACTGCATCTTCTTGATATATTCGATTGCTTCGATCAGCTCGCTCTGCTGCTCCGGCATCCGCATCTCAAGAGAGATATACCGGTCATATCCGGCCTCTTCAAGAAGACGGATAATATCGAAATGCTCTTTTCTCTGGCGGATCACCCGAAGGTTCGGCTCGCTGAAATGAACATGATTGATCAACGCGATATTGTCATCTGTCAGAAGTTCAAAGATATTTTCCCCGTTCGTAATGACCGTTCCGACATCAAAGTTGACACGGAATGCCTTCGAAGCATTGCGGCCGACTTCTCTTGCGATACAACGGACAAGGTCAAACGCCTGGGAAGTATAGTTGATAAAATTCGTATTGTAGATGGCCGGATTCGCCTCAATGGAAACACAGGTCCCCTGCTGGGCTGCGTACATAGCGACTTCACTAAAGAAATCGATGGCAACTTTTCCTGCTTCCGGAAGCGGGAATCCGTCCGGGATCCGTCTGTTTAACGGACATCCAAAAACAAGATTCCGGCATTTTACTGCTGCCGCAAAATCGATTGCGGATTTCATATAATCCGTAAGGAACCGGCGTTCTTCCTGCTTTCCGTACATGTTCGCCTTAACGCCGTTCAGGATCGACTGCATTGAAACAACATTCAATCCGTATTTTGCGTACAGATTCTTTGCCCAGTTTGCTGCATCACGGATCCGGTCATACGGTCCTGCCATACGTCCGAGCGTATTGGAATCATCCCATGGAATGATCCTGGTCGGAGCAATCTCTAATGCAAGCCTCTGTTCACAAAGGTATTCATACATGCTGGTATCTTCATCCGGACTCCATGCGATATTTGAAACGGCAAACTTCATAACTGCATCTCCTTTTCGGCAAACTGTTTTATTTCTTCAAGTACTTGTTGTTTTTTGTATAAGTATCCGCCCTCGCCGCTTTCCGCAGCAAACCCGCCAAGTTCCTGATAATACAAGGTTCTTGCGTCATAATAAGGCGGCCGGTCTGTGATTTCATTGACAAACGGTTCTCCGGTCAGCGCTTCATGGATCTCACTGATCCGGACCGGTTCAGCGGTGATATTAAGGACCTTTATATTATGCTGTAAAGCACGGAAAATGTCATCATATAAATGAGAAAGATCATAATACTGGAATACGCCGCGGCTGTCTGTAAAATTGAGAGCCGAAAAGCCCAGTTCCCGGAAGATCTTTTTCAGATCTTCTCTTTTCCCCTGTTCCTTTGCCATACACTGATAAAAGCCTTTTTCATTCAGTTGATACGTTTCTTTCAGGACCGGTGCCTTTTCCGAAAGCTCTGCGAACTTTTTTTCATTTAAAAGAGCCGGGATATAGTGGATAAAATCATAAATAAAATTCTTCTTGATCCCTTTTCCGAAAAGACCCGGAAGACGGACGATCAGCGAATCCGGATATGCTTCCCGGACCCATCTCTCAAGATTCGCCCGGTTTGCTCCGTAATTGCCCTGTCCGTTTGCCTCGCTCTCTTCCGTTACTCCGGACGATTCCTGATAAACATCGATCGTTGAGATCAGGACAAGCTTCTCCGGAGCGATCTTCCGGATATTCTCTTTTGCGTTCTCGATACTCTCAAGATCCTTCTCCGGAAATTTTTCCGCTAAGAACTTCTCTGCCCGAAGGCCGGCATAAATCAGAAGGTCCGGCTTTGTACCGAACGCCTCTTCAATATTCGAGGAATTGTATCTTTGATCGATCTTTCCGGAGGCAGCAATGTTTCCTCCGACAAATCCCGTATATCCAACCAGCGCAATCATTTTACTACAACACACTTTCCGTTTTCATCCGTCGCCGGATCAAGATAGACCAGCATGATATCCGCAACTTCTTCCGCGGAGAGCATCCTGCCCCGCTCGCTGGAAGCCGCAACGGTCTCCTTCATGATTTCCGGCATCTCATCTAAAAACTTCGTATCCGTTAAATCCGGTGCGATCGCATTGATCTTAAGATTCTTTCCGCCATACTCCTTCGCGAGGGAACGCATCAGCCCGAGCATTGCGCTCTTAGTCGATACATAAGGAGCAAGGAAGTTCGGTGTTCCCTCTTCCGTTCCGTAATAGGAAGACATCAGGATGACCCGGCCTTCTTTCTTCTTCGCCATCGCAGGAAGGATCGCCTGAGAGATCAGGACAGCCGAGCGGAAAGAGATCTCCATATGATCCCGGAATACATCCCAGGAGAGTTTTTTAAACTGCATCGGAAATGCCTTTGGCGCCGGAAGATGAACAAAGTCCGTCGGCGTTTCAAGCTCCGCAAGATCCTTAAGAAAGAGATCGATCTCTTCCATACTTTTCATATTGACCTGTTTCAGTTTCATCCGTTCTTTTAACTCCGGATAGGTATTCAGGAGTTCATCCAGGTCCGCTTTCGCGTCATACCAGGTTCCAAAAATCCATTCAAAATCGGACAGTCCCTGCTCCGCAAGCTTTTTTAATACAGTCATTCCAAACGCAGAGTCTGCTGCCGTCATTACCATCCTTCTCATGCTGTCACTCCAATCTGCATCGTTGCTTTTAATTTCTTCTCTCCGGAAGAACTCTTTGCTTCCGCCTTAACTTTAATGAACCGGAAGGTATCATTCTTCTCTACGACTTTTCCACTGAAGATCAGTTCCTCTCCCGGAAAGACCGGCTTTGAAAACTTTACTTCCACGCTCTGGATCAGTGAGTACTTTCCCGGAAGATAAACTCCCGCAAGCGTCGAAAGAAAGGAGGCGGAAAGCATCCCGAACGCGACCTTGCTTTGGTAACCTTTTTCCGAAGCATAACTCTCGTCTTTATGGAGCGGGTTTTCATCACCCGTCAGATCCCGGAACGTATCAAGCATCTCTTCCGTGATCCGGACCGGAAACCGTTCCTCCATTCCTTCCTGTATCTCATCAAATGTATACGTATTCATAGTTTTTCCACATCCTGTACAATATATCTCTGCCGCCGGAAATTCAGGTTCAGGATCAGCGACAGATATTTAATAACAAAGGTCAAGCTTGCAAAAAGGGCAAAGAAGCCGATTGCAAGAAAGATCATGATCGGTGTCCAGCCTTCGACCGGATGGCCGGTTGAATAGATCACGACCGTATAGATCCCGACAACCGCGGCAAAGACCAGCATCAGGATCGACATGATAAATGCGATCTTATAACCAATATCCGTAAAGAGGATCAGAGAATCCATCGCAAGACCCCTGCGCTCTTTACTGGACTTCCGGTCTTTATAGCTGTTGCCCGGCGGCTGGAATTCCAGATATGTCTGACGGAGACCGGTATTTGCGTTTGCTGCCTTTTTATAAAGCCGGACGTTCGTCATCGCTGCGACCCGGTTGATTGCCCGTCTTGAGACCAGACGGAATGCTTCCGTTCTGAGTCTGATATTCAGGTGGGAATATTTATTAAAGATCCCGTAGAAAAGACGGGAGGAAAGTCTTCCTTTTCCGTCCGGGCAGGCAGAAATAATATCGTATCCTTCCTGCATTTTCCGGTAAAGCGACTCGATCATTTCCTCCGGCCAGCACTGCTCAGCAAGATCGAATTCATAAACGAAATCTCCGATCGCGATATCCTCTCCGGCATTCATCGATAATTCTGTCCCCTGCGGATAACCCATCTGAACCAGTGTCACCGCATGGTTTTTATCGGCTGAAAAAGCACGGATTTTCTCTTCCGAATTGTCTTCTGAGGCGTCATTCACGCAGATGATCTCAAAATCGGAAAAGAGCGCATCGAACCGGGAATAAACATGATCCAGGAAACTTCCGATCGTTGTCTCGTTATTCCGGACGTAGATGACCGCCGATACAAAATTCTTTTCTTTTTCTGTGTTCATAATACTTCCTCTAAATCATAAACCGTTGTGATCTTTCCGGACAGGACGCTGACAAAATCCGGTCCTTTTGAATGGACACGGATGCAGGTCGGTCTGGAATCATCGACATCCGATGCCATAAGGATCGGCTTCATCGAATAAAGCGATTTTACATATTTAAAACAGTATTCATCCTTCAGATATTTTCTTGCCAGTTTTGACATATAGCCCCAGGAGGATTCCGGTCTTTGCGGACATTCACTGCAGTTCTTCAAATCTCCCGGACGGCATCCTGACTCCGTGTTTTTCTGGCAGATAAAGGTTGCCGTTTCATCATAGCTGGTTTTATGGGGCGTAAAGGTCACTGAGGTCAGGGAATGAAGTCCCGTTTTTCCAAACGGCATGATACTGAAGAACGGACCATCCATTACAGTAATCCCCAGATCCTTTAACGCATCGCTGACTTCACAGAGGATCACCTCACAAAGCTCATACTTGATCCGGAACGGCTCAAATCCGGCAAGCGCACAGATCTCGTTGACCCCTGCATAGGTCGCATTCAGAATATAGCTGCTCTCAAAGACTTTCCCGCCTGCCGTGATCTTGTAGGTATCTTCTGTCCGCTCGATCCCTGTTACTGCATGGCCGTAAAGGATCTCTACTGACGGACACTCTCCGATCCTTTTAAGAAGGATCTCTTTTAAAATCTCCGCGTCAAAAGTTGCCTCTCCGGTCAGGAACGCGCCGTCACACATCCCGTCACGGAAAAACTCTGTGACAGGAACCGGCCGGCATGGAATTCCGGCAGCATTCGCAAACTTCTCAAACTGATCCGCCTGTGTCCAGGAAAAGCGGCGGCTTGTCGCATAAACCTGACGGAAGTCCTTCCGGATACACTCCGGAAAGTCACCCACAAACCGGTCAAAATAGCGGATCGTCGAAATTGCCGTGGACAGGGAGCGGGGATAATGGTAGCCAAGATGAACTCTCGCCTGGTTAATATAAGTTGCACGGCAAAACGCCGCATCCTCTTTCTCCAGAACGAGGACACGCTCGCCTTTCCGCCCGCAATAAAGCGCCGCGTAAAGCCCATATAAACCTGCTCCGATAATAATCTTGTCGTACACTTTCTTCTTCTGCTCTATTTCTTTAAATCATTACCTTTTATTGTAACATAATCAGTCAAAATCAAAAATGGGATAATAATCCTGGATGATCGTAGTTGAGTAGGAACTGATCACAATATCCGGTTTTTCCTCTTTGATATAGTCCTTGATACTTCCCTCAAAATAGCGGGGATCAATGATCTCGCAGCGCTGACAATTCAACGCGATCAATGATGTCATCGGGATCGCGAGGGAATCGCCGACGATCAGGATATAGGTATCATTCGGCGGCTCATTATTGACGACGGTCGCAAGTCCCGTTCCGTAAAAGCTCAGCAGCGCAAGGTAGCATTCTCTCCAGTAAATATCCGGATAATCAAACTCTTCATAATCATAGGTGATCGTAAAATCACCTTGTTTATTGATTCCTTTGTTTTCCATAAGGAACGTAATATCCGTATCAAACTTCGGATAAAGGATTTCGAAATCATCCGGCGTTGCTGCGGCGAGCGTCGCTCTTCTTCCGAGTGAACCGAGATAGTAGGATTTTCGGACTTTGATCTCATAGTTATCCTGATCATAGATCGACGGATCGAAGTCCAGATGATAATAGTCATTCAGATACCCGGACAGTTCTCCGCAGGCCCAGAGCGCGATCGGCTGTCTCCAGTGGTGGTCGGTCTTAAAGAAGAGGCTGTGGTAGTCGTCAAAGGTTTCATGAATATTATCTCTGAGATCCAGACATGGGATCCCATATCCTTTCAGATCACTGATCAGAAGATCCGCATTATAATTTGCGTAGTCCTTGACATTGTTGATCTTCGGGTCGCCGTATTTATCAACATTTCCCGGTGTCTGCATATAAAAGAATTTCGCGCCTGCCTCCTCGGACGTGTCTTTGAGGCCCTTGATCTTGGTCGCGATCTTCATAATACTTTCATCGCTTTCTTTCCCGTTCGCATTCGCCATATAACCGTTATCCAGATACAGAATGCTGTTATATTCGCCCGGTGCGAAGATCTTCCATCCAATCAGGTTTTTATAGGTTACTGCCGCTTCGACCATCCGATGGCGTCCTAAAAGGAGGTCCTTTGAATATGCATCGACATAGTTCTCCGCCGCATAAACACCGTTGTTATAACCTTTGTAGATCCGCATCGCTGTATTGTCATCGTCACTGACCTCATAAACGACCGTGTCGATATCATGATCCATCTTGAAGAGGCCCGTTGCACCGGCTTTGATCGCGATCGCGCAGCCGATAACGGACAGCAAAAACAGGACCATCAGAATGATCACGATTCTTGTCGATATTTTTTCGAAACTGATTTTTTTCTTTTCCATTCCCGTTTCCTGTTTCCGCACGGCTGTGTGTTGCTAAAAGTTAAAGTATATAAATGGATTATAAGTCTCTGTCACAACAGAGAGGACGGAGAGGATAAAGATCGCAAGGATCAAGATACCCCTTACAATATCTCTCAGCGTCATATTCTTTACTTTTCCGCTGACATATCTTGCGAGCGGAGTACAGAGGATCAGCCCTGCCGGGATCACAAATCTTCCGTTGGACAGATATTCAAGGAAGTCTAAATCCACAAACGGAACTCCTCCTGCTCCGAACATATTGCCGAAATACGTTCCCGCCGCTCCGAGGCTCTCCGCCCGGAAGAGGACATACGCGATCAAAAGGAAAAAGATCACGTAAATATGGAAAAAGATCTTACTTACGGAAAATCCCTTTGTTCCCGCAGCTTTCAATGCTTTCTTCCCGAACCCGGAGAGGCTTTCAAATGTCATAAGGACGAAGAACAGAAGTCCCCAGACAACAAAGTTCCAGTTTGCTCCGTGCCAGAATCCCATTGCAAGCCAAAGTGCAAGAAGCGCAAGCGTCGACGGAACATATTTTCCTTTTTTCTTTCCGAGCTTTTTCCTTGCCCAGCTGCCGAGTTTTAAAAACCCGCTGCTCTTCTGGAGCGGATAGAATAAATAATCGCGCATCCATCCGCCCAGAGTCATATGCCATCTGCGCCAGTACTCGGTAAAGGACATGGAAACATACGGATAATCAAAGTTCTCCGGAAAATGGAATCCGAAGATCCGTCCCATTCCGATCGCCATATCCGAATAGCCGGAAAAGTCAAAATAAATCTGGAGCGTATAGCAGATCGTTCCGAGCCACGCCGTCGCGACCGAAAGCGAGCCGGACCCGATATACGCATAATCCACAATGATCGCCAGGAAATTGGAAAGAAGGACTTTCTTTCCAAGTCCGTATACAAAACGACGGACACCTTCCGTAACATCTTCCGATGTTTCCTTCCGGTTGACGAGCTCTTCCGAGACATCCCCGTAACGGACGATCGGACCCGCAACCAGCTGCGGGAACATGGAGATATACAGTCCCAGCCATGGCAGGTTTTTCTGCACCTTTTTGCTGTTAAAATACACATCCAGCACATAGGATAAGATCTGGAAAGTATAAA
>JAFWFQ010000054.1 GCA_017515535.1 Parasporobacterium sp.
TATTTAATCTGCTTATTTTTTTCTCTTTTTTCAGTTTCGCCATTGTTCGGTCTGCTCTTTTCAGTTCTCTTCTTCAAAATTCAGCTCTTTGGTCTTCAGATCTTTCCCGTAATAGACACGGTCAAAAATCTTATGGACCTCATCCATATATTCCGCCGGATGGATCAGTGACGGGCTATAGTGCGTCAACCACATCTCTTTCGGCTCTGCCTTCGCCCCGAGAGCAGCGGCTTCGTAAAACGTCATGTGTTTCTTTTTCTCCGCGTCAGCCTGTTTATCCTTATCGCCATACATGCCTTCACAGATAAAAAGATCTGCGCCCTTTGCCGCTTCCGCAATCCGCGCGACCGGGCGGGTATCCGTACAATATGTAACCTTAAGACCTTTTCTCGGAGGGCCTAAAACCATTTCCGGCGTATATTCGTTTCCTTCATATTCCACAACGTCGCCATTCTGAAGTTTTCCCCAAAGCTGTACCGGAAGGTTCAGCGCCTTTGCCCGCTCCACATCAAATTTTCCGGCCCGGTCTACAAGGATACTGTAGCCGTAGCAGGTAACTCTGTGATGAACTTTAAATGCTTCGATCCGGAAATCTCCGAACCAGAGTTCCTGAAAATCTTCTTCCAGTTCGATATAGTTGATCGGAAACGGAAGTTCCGGCGCAATGATTCTAAGAGACTCTACAACTTTCCGGAGTCCTCTCGGTCCTACCATCGTAACCGGTGCCGTACGGTCGGAATTTCCCATCGTAAGAAGAAGTCCCGGAAGCCCGCCGATATGATCCCCATGGAAATGAGTAAAGCAGATCAGATCGATCGGCTTAAACGGCCATCCTTTTTCTTTGATCGCGATCTGGGTCGCTTCTCCGCAGTCGATCAGGATCCCGCTTCCGTTATAGCGTGCCATCAGCGCCGTCAAGTGGCGGCGTGGCAACGGCATCATTCCTCCGGTTCCAAGCAAACATACATCTAACATTTATAATTCCTTTATAAACAACAGTGCATCTTCCGTCGGCTTACGGTAAAAGTCTTTCCGCCTTCCGTTCTGCACAAATCCCTCTTTTTCATACAGCGCGATCGCTGCCTCATTTCCCGTCCTGACTTCGAGATTGATCGACGTTACTCCCCGATCCTTTGCCATATCATAAACGATATCCAACAGTTCTGTCGCGATCCCCAGATTCCGGTATTTTCCGGAGACACCGATGCTGACTAAATTTCCCTCGTCAAGAATACAAAGGACTGCAGCATACCCGATCGTCTCCTCCCCGTCTCTTGCAACAACAAAGATCGTATTCCCGGTCTCCATATAGTGCGCAATACTGGCTTCGCTCCAGGGGGTGGAAAAGAACTCCCGCTCCATCGCGGAAACTTTTTCGATATCATCATAAGTTAATTCGTAATATTTGATCTCCACAGAATATGACACCTTGTCAGAATTATCCGTAAGGATTTAATCTTACGGTTCCTGTGTTTCCTTCTCTGCGCGGACGCGCTCCGCCTGGCTTTTCTGAAGATAATCCGGAGCCTCTTGATCTGCAGGAACTGTCATTCCGTGGTAATAGAAAAGCTGTCCTAATAAAGCGACAGAGTCCGCACGCTGGATCATAGCCTCATCCGGAGCGTATTCAAAAGGAAACTTCGCTTTTTCTTCAATCATTTCATGATAGGCAAACAGACCGTCCCCCATAAAGACGACCGGTGGCGGATTTCCGTCAAGGCCGCTTAACAGTTCCAGCCGCTCAAGAAGCTCTTCCATTGACATAACACAGCTGTCCTGATAGATCTCAAAATCCAGCGTATTATCCGCACGGAGGACAAAGGAAAAAATCCCCGTATATACATGGCCTCTTCTTGCATCCAGCATCGGAACCAGAAAGCCCGGACTCCCCAGAAGGTTATAACACATCGCATGCAGTGTCGGAATATGGATCAGCGGCTTATTCAGAGCCATTCCAAGACCTTTTGCAGTCGCGCTTCCGATCCGGAGTCCGGTAAAAGAACCCGGTCCGGCACTGACCGCGATCGCATCCGCTTTTTCAAGAGGAATTCCGGTCTCTTTGACCAGGGAATCGATCATCGGCATTAAGGTTTCAGAATGTGTGACCTTAAACTCGCCGACCTTCATTCCTTCGACTTCTCCGTCTTTCAACATCGCGACTGAAGCAAGCGGTCCTGAAGTTTCAATTGAAAAAATCCGTATACTCATAGATTCTGTTTCCTGTTCCTTGTCTCAGCAGATCGTGATCTTCCGGTAATCAAACCCTTTATCCAGATCTTTTTCGATCGTGATATAGGTCGTATGTTCCGGAAGGATTTCCTTTATCATCTCTCCCCATTCGATGATACAGACCCCGTTCCCGAAGGCATATTCATCGAATCCGATCTCAAACATCTCGTCCGGGTCCGCGATCCGGTAAACGTCAAAATGGTAAAGCGGAAGGCGTCCTTCTTCGTAAGTCTGGAGGATCGTAAAGGTAGGGGAACAAATAGGGGTCTCGACTCCGAGCCCCTTTGCAAGACCGGATGTAAAAACGGTCTTCCCGGTTCCGAGATCTCCGCTCAGGCAATAGACATCACCCGGCTTTGCTTCCATTCCTGTTTTTACACCCAGTTCGTAAGTATCTTTTTCAGTTTGTGATTCAAAAACCATATTAGTCTTCTGTATTGAATGCGTCATGAACCGCTCTTGCAGCGCGGTCCGCATCATCCTCATCCACCAAAACCGTAATACGGATCTCGCTGGTAGAGATCATCTTGATGTTGATTCCCGCATTGTAAAGTGCTTCAAACATTGTGCTCGCAACACCGGAGTCTGTCATCATTCCTGCGCCGACGATGGATACTTTCGCAACATTGTCTTCGTGGGTGATCGCTTCA
The DNA here is from genome assembly GCA_017515535.1 of Parasporobacterium sp. Classification (GTDB taxonomy): domain Bacteria; phylum Bacillota; class Clostridia; order Lachnospirales; family Lachnospiraceae; genus RGIG5612. Next base: position 2,880 of record JAFWFQ010000054.1, read on the forward strand.
AACCCAATCTTAGCTTTCGCTTCTTCAAGCGCTTTGATTGCTTCCTCAAGATCCTTGGAATCTACCGTAAAGGAGATATCCTTTGTGCCTCCACGGCCAATCGACTGTAAAATAATATCGACAACGATATTTTTGCGGCCTAATACGTTAAATACATTAAATGCTGTTCCCGGAACATCCTTAAGGCCGATCAGAGAGATTCTTGCCGGGCTCTTATCTACAGCTACGCCGCTAACTAATCTTTTTTCCACAGTTAATTCCTCCTTCACAACGGTTCCCGGCTCATCCGTAAGGGATGAACGCACGACCAGTTCCACTCCGTATTTTTTTGCCATCCCGACACTCCGGTTATGGAGCACCTGGGCGCCTAAAGAGGCAAGGTCTAACATTTCATCATATGTGATCTCATCAAGTTTCTTTGCATTCGGAACGATCCTCGGATCACAGGTATAAACACCGTCAACATCGGTATAGATCTCGCAGGCATCTGCATGAAGCGCTGCTGCAAGAGCGACTGCCGTCGTATCTGATCCGCCTCTTCCGAGTGTCGTAACATCGTCATACTTATTGACACCCTGGAATCCGGTAACCAGAACAATCCGCTTATTATCAAGCTCTGTCAGGATACGGTCACGGTCGATCTTACGAAGACGCGCATTTCCGTAAACCTTTGTTGTATGCATTGCTACCTGGAACGCATTCAGGGAGACTGCCGGATAGCCCATTTCCATGATTGCCATCGCGCACAGGCTGACACTGACCTGCTCTCCGGTACTCATAAGCATATCCAGCTCCCGCTTTGACGGTTTTGATGTGATTTTGGAAGCCAGTTCCAGAAGGTCGTCCGTTGTATCTCCCATTGCGGAAAGTACAACGACAACATCATTTCCTTTTTTGTACTCCTCTATACAGCGCCTTGCTACATTCCGGATCCGGTCCGGATCGCCGACAGAGGTCCCTCCGAATTTCTTTACGATCAACATAAATTTTTTCCTGCCTTTTATTTGAAACTTTTTAATACAGTCCGTTTATTTTACCTGGATAATGCTGCGGATATGGCTGTTGCCCTCAATCTTGGAGTAGAACTCTTCAAACGTCAGCTCTTCTGTCACGATTGCATACTCATCCGGATAGTCATCCAGTTTTGTGAGCTGTTCCAGCTTGAAGCAGGTCTTCATCTCTTCACACTCCGCATCAACACGAACAAAGAATTTGCTCCAATGTTTTGTATGATCTTCCAGTACCATCGGCTCCGCATCCCATTTGATCGGAATATTGACATGAAGATGTTTTACTTCATCGATAATATCGGATACAACTGCAGACGCGGTCGGAAGCTTTCCGGCGCCGGCTCCGTAGAACATCGTATCACCAAGAAGGTTTCCGTGAGTCTCGATCCCGTTCATGACATCGTCGACCATATACATCATATGTTTCTTATCGATCATATGCGGTGCAACTTCGGAATAGATCTTCCCGTCGATATTATAAGTAATTCCGAGAAGTTTGATCTTCTTTCCGAGTGCCTTTGCATATTTCATATCCACATCCGTAATGTTACGGATTCCTTCTGTCGTAATCTCCTGGAAGTTGACAGTCTTTCCGTAGATCAGACTGGAGAGGATCGCGATCTTTCTTGCTGCGTCAAATCCGTCAACATCCGCGGTCGGATCTGCCTCGGCATACCCAAGCGCCTGTGCGTCTTTTAACGCTTCTTCGTAAGTACTTCCCTCTTCAAACATCTTGGTAAGGATATAGTTTGTCGTACCGTTCAGGATTCCCGTGATATGGTGGATCGTATCCACATTCAATGATCTTAAGATCGGACGGATGATCGGGATTCCGCCGCCGACGCTCGCCTCGAACAGGAAGTTCAGGTTCTTTTCTCTTGCAAGCGCGATCAGTTCCGGACCATATTCCGCAACAAGCGCTTTGTTCGAAGTCGCAACACTCTTTCCTGCTTCCAGAGCTGCCTTCGCATATTCATAAGCCGGATGGGTCCCGCCCATGACTTCGACAACGATATCGACTTCCGGATCATTTACGATCACGTCATAATCGTGAACCAGTTTCGATTCGATCGGTGTTCCCGGAAAATCCCTGAGATCTAAGACATACTTGACTTCAATATCCTGTCCTGCATGTTCTTTGATAACTTCTTTGTTGATATCCAGCGCTTCAACAACACCGGAGCCGATAGTTCCATAACCTAATACAGCAATTTTAATCATCATTGTTCTCCTATTTATTGATCCATTTCAGGTATTCGTTAATAAATGCGTCAATATCTCCATCCAGTACCGCAGAAGCATTTCCGACCTCACATCCGGTCCTTGTATCTTTGACCATCGTATAAGGCTGAAGGACATAGGATCGGATCTGGTTTCCCCAGCCGATATCCGTAACCTCTCCACGGATATCCGCCATCGCTTTCGCCTGTTCTTCTTTCTTTCTCAGATAAAGCTGGCTCTTAAGCATCTGCATTGCTTTATCTTTATTCTGGAACTGGCTTCTCTCGTTCTGGCACTGGACAACGATTCCCGTCGGAATATGCGTGATCCGGATTGCGGAACTTGTTTTATTGATATGCTGTCCGCCGGCTCCGGAGCTCCGGTAAGTATCGATCCGGATATCATCATCCGCGATCTCGATATCCAGGTCCTCTTCAATATCCGGCATAACATCACAGCTGACAAAACTTGTCTGACGTTTTCCTGCCGCGTTGAACGGACTGATCCGGACGAGACGGTGCACACCTTTTTCGCTTTTTAAGAGCCCGTAGGCATTCTCCCCGTTGATCTGGATCGTAACGGATTTGATCCCGGCTTCCTCGCCCTCACGGTAATCTAAAACTTCATACTTGAACCCGTGGCGCTCTGCCCATCTGCA